>JAEZKP010000054.1 GCA_023436145.1 Fibrobacterota bacterium
TGGAATTGTGAATGGTCCGGAAATGTGAGCCATAGCTGATTAAAATTCGGCTTGATCATAATAACTACACCCCTCAGATGTTACTATACTTGAAAATAGCTGAGCATCCGATTACATCCGTGAAGATTTGTATTTTTAATTTTTGAGTTACAGCTGATTATTTATTGAAATAAACCTTATCTCAATTTGTTTCACTTACATAAAAAGTAAATGCTGGTTAAAGGATCGTCAAGGGAAAGGAATTCATTTAATTGATAAGAGAGTATTTTTCAGAAATCCTTATCTGAATACAGCCAAAACCACAAGCAGCACCAGATATTCCGGAAGCAAAAATGCTGCTCCATAAAATCCTGCACCAAATAGTAATATCAATGCAATCGCTGTGTGGAAAAGCTTTGATGCCGCATCCTTGTCCAAAACAACATTCACCTCCGTATGAAACTGTAAAGCGGTATCACAATGCAACATTTGAAGAAAAAAAGGTGTGTTAATGATAACCAGAATCGGGAAAATTATGATTCTTAATATAGATCTTTGCAGTTTCGGAAATTCCACAAGAATTATTCTTTGAAGTTATGGAAAATAGAGAAGATGTTCCAATAGAGAAATTGTTTCTGGCCAGTAGTGTCCGGTTAATTTAACAATAGATTTCTGCAAAAACTGCTTGAGATTTGAAATTTCAGACCAGAAAGCACCAAATCACAAATCTTAAATTCCAAACAAAATCCAAATTACAATTCCCAAACACTAAACAGGAACAAGAGTATGAATAGAGAATTCGAAAACCAAAATTCGAAACAGGATAGTGACCTCTATCTGCTCTTTTCTTGTTTGGGTTTTGAATAATTGGTAATTGGGATTTATTTAGGATTTGGTGCTTGTGATTTGGAATTTATTTGCGTGCCCTACTTCTTGTGCACCTTGCAGAGCGATAATCCAGACAATTAAAAATACATTTGATAATCAAAGCACATTGACGCAAATGTAATATCCCCGGAGGTGAAAAACCTCTTAGTAAAGATCACCTCTGGAGTTGAATAGAAATAACCTAAATACCTGTTAAAACTGCCGGTAATAACCAACAGACAACAATCTGACTGTACTTTATCACCTCGTTTATTTTCAGTATTATCTTCCCACCATTTTCTGCACCAGATGTTTGTTGTCTCGCACCCAGTTGTAATAATCTGTGCGGGTAAGCTTTGATGCCGCATCTTTATCCAGAACAACAGTCACATCTGTATGAAGCTGTAAAGCTGAGGCTGTGATCTGGCTTGTAACCGGTCCCTCAATAAATGCTGCAACAACATCGGCTTTCTTTTCACCATTGGCAATTAAAAGAATTCTTCTGGATTCAAGTATTGTTCCGATTCCCATAGTAATTGCAAATCTGGGTACATCATCCATGCTGGAAAAAAACCTGGAATTATCTTCTATAGTTTGTTTATGAAGAGCCTTAACCCTTGTACGGCTGGCAAATGAGGAGCCTGGCTCATTGAATGCAATATGCCCGTCTCTGCCAATTCCCAGAACTTGCAGATCGATACCGCCGCAGTTACTTATCTGTTTTTCATACCATTTGCAATACTCCTCAGGATCATCGGTATTGCCCTGTGGAACATACACATTGGCGATATTAATATTTATCTTATTAAAAAGGTTTTCCCGCATAAAGACGTTATAACTGTTCTTATGAAGAGGAGCTAATCCCACATATTCATCAAGATTAAACGACTTTATTTTTGAAAAATCAAGTCCCTCTTCCCTGTGAATTCTGACCAGTTCTTCGTATGTTCCAACAGGGGTATCACCTGTAGCCAGCCCTAAGATCATATCGTGTTTCTTTCTGATCTCTGTGGCAATAATTCTGGCGGAAACTTTACTCATTTCTTCATAACTTGAAGTAATAATTACTTCCATAAAAGAGTCTCCTGATTTAGTTGTTTGACATATTTGAAGGCGCAGAAAAAGTATCAACACTCCTACGGTGCTACTAAAGAAAAACAGGACGGGTAGAAATTGCTAAAATCCATACTGCCGATTTAAAAAAATTTAATTCATAGCCAGTAGAATACACTACATTTTTATTACAATTTTGTATTTTTTTATTACAACAATTATTATATACGTTAAATTATACAAATTTGGCTATATACAGAGGAGGCTTTTATAATAAAAAGAAAGATAGGCTTTTTCATGATGAAAGCTGAGAAATTACACTCCACAATTCTTAGTTTCTGGTCCTCGCTCCAGGTGTACTTATAAACCTTAATTCCGCAGTTATGGTGATAGCAATGTGATGTAAGGTATTGATATGAATAAGATTTGAACGCTGTACCGGCTTTATAAACCTGCTGGGTAAATATCCCTTGATAAGGTCTAACTTCGTGAAAGTCTTAGCGCCTGTTTATCCTGTTTGATCTTTTTGTATACGCCCATTCACATTTTCATTAATGATCAGGATTTTCTGAAAATTACAATATCTGATTTTAGAGTCAACAGATATTGGCAGACAACTTTTCTTCCTTAGCTGTTTCAGGAATCTCACATTGAATAGGACCATCAGTTGTCCATTTCATCCAAACAAACTCTGACAAATCCTTTTTAAATGTAAAACTGATTCTGACCGGTCTTCCATCATTGGTGATATCCTCGATTAATACTCTCATAAGCTTCAGATCTACTGTATCCCCCTTTTCAAACGGGTACTTCTTTGCTCTGGTTACACGTTCTGTTTGTGTTGCTAACAATCTCTTGGGTATAGTGGCAAGAAGTGTTCTCTCCCCGGATCGCCTGATAGTAACAGTATCTGCACCAACATAAAGAAAATAAAAATGATCCGGCCACTTCTCTTCTTTTATTCATCTGACTTGGCCATATAGAAAGTTTATTTCTTACATGAATGGTTAGCAACAACCACTGTTCCCTACTCCTTTCAGAAGTTTCTTCCCCGAAAAGATTAAGGGTGTATAGAATCATTTATAAAAACATAAACTGATCACAATGGTTTTCATGTATTCCCGTTTGCATTTTTTTCATATTTTGAATTGTCCTAAAAGTTTTTTGAGTCCTTCTGAAAGCTTTGATAAATCTTCTGCACTTGTTTTTACTTGTACTATCCCTTTAGCGGTATCAGCCACTGCGTTATTTACTTCGGCAATTGTTGAAGAAACCTCAGATAATCCGGTTGCGGATTCCGTTACATTTTTTGATACTTCCTGTGTACTAGTGCTTACCTCGCCGACACTTCTGGATATTTCATTTACAGTTGCACTCTGTTCTTCCACAGCGCTAACGATTGTTTGTGATATAGCATTGACTTCCTCTATTACTTTTGTAACTGATTCTATTGCATTTACAGCCATTTCTGTATTGGTCTGCATCTCTTCAATCTGTTGCTGTATCTCCTGAGTTGCCTTAGCAGTCTGCTTAGCAAGCTCTTTGACTTCGCCAGCAACCACTGTGAACCCCTTTCCAGCTTCACCAGCGGATGCCGCCTCGATTGTGGCATTGAGAGCCAACAAGTTGGTCTGGTCTGCTATATCGTTTATAACTTCAACCACTTTACCAATTGATTTTGCAGCATCTCCAAGTTTTTTCATTACATCTTTACTATTCATAGCGTGAGTATTTGCTTCAGCAGCAATCTGAAGTTCTTTACTGCAATTACGGGATACTTCATTAAGCGATGCGCTCATCTCTTCAATTGCAGTGGCTACGCTATTTGCAGAAGATGACATCTGTTCTGCTGCCGAAGAAATAGAACTAACATTTTTTGTTGCCTGATCTGTTGAGGATGCTACCGTGGAAGACTGTGCGCTCATCTCTTCTGCTGTGGCGGCTATCTGAATGGAAATAGCATAAAGTTCAGTTGCAGAGGCAGCAACCGTATCTGCATTATCAATCACGGAAGTTATGATCCTCTGCAATTTTTCAACAAAATTATTAAAATGAGCTGAAAGCTCTCCAATCTCATTATTGGCGCTCACATCAAGCCGCCGGGTAAGGTCCCCTTCCCCCTGTGATATGTCTCTTAACATAGTAACACACTTTCTTATGGGGACAAGTATGCTCCTGGAGAGATAGACTAACAGGAGAACAAGGGTAATTGAAAGCACCAGTGTCCCCGATACCGTCAAAATGAATGTTCTTACTCCTTGAGCAACAAAAGCTGGTATCGCATGTGAGATTTCATCAGCGGAGAGTGTGATAATTTCGGCAATATCATCGATTTGACTGGAGATAGCATCCCAAAAATTATCACTCTGTATCCCGAAATCCCCAGTCGCTGTCTTCTGAATCACCTGGTTGAAATATCCATCAACCTGCCCCCAGGAGGGGCTTTTCTGTGCATTTTTCAGTTTTTCATCAATGGTGGGAGAGAGAACCAGTGCCGGAGACGAAATGTTAGAGGAAACATTGGCTTTTAGCATGATAATCCGCTCCAGTTCTGCATCAGAAAGTGGAGTATTCCGCGCAATAATAGAGGAGAGATTGGCCCGCAACTGTCCTGCATTTTCCCGGGCAGTTTCAAGTATAATCAGGCTGCTCATTGCTTTTCCGTAACCGCGGGCTGTTTGACTATTCGCTGCTCCTGACTGAAGGGCGATCAACTTTTTAATCAGAGTGTTATAGGCTGCTATCTGTTCCTGAGTCAATGACAAAGACTGTGTGTTATACTTGCGACGCAGATCGCTCAGTTCGCCAGAGACATACAGCGCCTTTTTCACTGCTTCCCGATCACTGATCCGCTCGTCTTTCATAGCCTTCTCCCACAGTTGCATACTTGCATCTGTCTTTGAGCGGAACTGCTTGATATCCTGTAGCGAAACTCCACCGGAAAGAAACAGGGCGGTCCTTCCCCGCTCCCGCTGAAGATCACCTATCAAAGCGGAGGTCTTAACCATCACCGCGGCATTGTTGTCCATAATCCGCAGAACCGTAATTTCCTTCCATGCCCCCTGGATCATTGCGAAAGCGAGAACAAGAAAAGCAACAAAGGGAACAGTGCCCAGGATCATCAGTTTCAGATTAATTGAGAAGTTATTCACGTTTACCTCCATCAGCAAAAAAGAAATCCCCAGTGACTTCAGGTGCCCGATAAAACAGCCCGGAAATTAAGGAGTTAGAGCGTCTTGAACAGAAACTATAAATCATATTTCTTCCTTATACTATGATTTTTGGCAGATTTTTCCTTGTTATATACCTACCCCTATTTTGTTTTTATCCACGCATTTATGCATTATATCATTGATCAGGCAGATTGCAAATATTGGTTCTGCGTCAGGAATGGAAGTTGGTAGTGAAGATTTCGCATCGATCTTGCAGTTTCAGTTATCCCACCAGGAAAATTGCATCTTTGTAGATTTTTCCGATTTTAATGAGCTTTTATAAACAGTAAACGTTCAAAAATGAGAGTGTAAATTCGCTATTGCCATGATGCTGGAGCTGGAATTTTATTATTATTAGAATACTGGATAAAAATAAATAAGCATCCCTGGAGTAGGATTACCAGTCATACCCTTTCTACCTAATTTTCCAGACAGCATTAAGTGATTTTTCAATAGTTTTTTTGGAAATTTTAATATCTAATATTATTTTATGGCTTCCTATTTGGAATATACGTACCATTTCAAGGTCGGTATCTCGACTTCATGTCTGGATTAATCCGTGACTAAAATAATGGTAATGTTAATAGTTGTTTATTTGCACCATTAGCTCAGTTGGTAGAGCAGCTGACTCTTAATCAGCGGGTCTCAGGTTCGAGTCCTGAATGGTGTACTTCTTAAGCCCCTGTAATTTAT
>JAEZKP010000039.1 GCA_023436145.1 Fibrobacterota bacterium
AAAGTTGAAATAATTCCCACTGGAGTGGCTACTGCCTCACTTCCGTGGGGAAATAAAAAGGAAAAACCAATTACCATAATCGGAACTAAGCGTATCCGTGATGAAATGGAAGCTGGTTGTCTTCAACAGGCAATCAATTCCAGGAGTGCGCCAGGAGTTACGGACTTGGTGGTTAATCCGGATGCACATCAGGGTTATGGAGCACCGATAGGATCTGTGCTGGTTTCACCGACGCATATCTACCCTGGTCCTGTAGGTGTGGATATAAAATGTTCCATGAGTTTATTGCAGTTGGATTTATCTGAAGATGATATCAGAGATAAAAGAGTACGCAGGGAATTGATCTCTGCGATCACTGAAAGAATACCAACCGGAGCAGGAGCGGGACAGAGAGATGTCAGGAAATCCCGGAGGATTGCTACTGAATTAGCTGTAAAGGCAGTAGTGGAAGGCGCATCGAGTAATGTATGTAAGCAGATGGGGATTCCTGAGGAATGGGCACTTCGTTGTGAGGATTCATTTCACCGGGGGCATGACGGTTCGGTTGACAGTCTGAAAAAACGGCTTGAGTTTCTGCAGCATAAAATATTCAAAAATTTCGAAGAAAAATTGAGTCAGTTAGGCTCCTATGGCGGTGGAAATCATTTTGGCGAATGTGAAGTGATTAAGCTTGTGGAAGGAGAGAAAGAGAAGAAAACTGCGCAATGTTTTAGTTTAAAGGATGGTGCAGTTGCCTTTTTTTCTCATTGTGGGTCACGCGGTTTTGGTAATATTTTAGCCAGAAATCAGTTCAAGCATCTTGAGGAGTACTTCGTAAGAAAAGGAATCTCATTCCCGGCAAACGACAGGCATCTGGTTTATGCTTCTTTAGGATCGGAGCTGGCTGATGAATATCTGGATGATATGGCACTCGGTGCCAATTTTGCTACGGTCAATCATCTGCTTATCAATGCCCTTGTGCTTGAGGCTTTTCAGGAGATATTTCCCGGAGTTCGCGGAGATCTGGTCTATCTGATAAGTCACAATATTGCCCGCAAAGAAAAAATGGGAAATAGAGATGTCTGGGTACACCGTAAAGGTGCGACACGGGCATTTCCTGCTTTTCATCCTGCACTTAGTAACACTCCTTATTACAAAACGGGGCACCCGGTGTTACTTCCCGGTGATCCGGTTTCAGGATCAGTTGTCATGGTAGCTGATTCCGGTGCAGAAAAGAGCTGTTTCAGTGTCAATCATGGAGCTGGAAGGCAGATGGGTAGAAAGGCAGCATTCAGGCAACTGGATCAGGGGCAAGTGGACAGGCTGTTTAATGACAACGATATATTGACTAACTGCAGGCAATATCCCAAAGATGAAGCTCCTGCGGCTTATAAAGATTTCAGCGAGGTTGTTAAAAGTGTGGAACAGGCTGGATTGGCTCATACTATAGCCAGATTAAATGCCAGATTTGTTATTAAAGATTCTTCGGCGGCAGATGATTAAGTCTGAAATCCCCAGCCCGATGAGATTGCAGAATTGAGCTGCTGACTCCAGGCACCTGCACAGATTCAATCACAATGTATAACGAGAACAGGCCTATGATAACAATTGATGGTTCACTGGGAGAAGGTGGGGGACAGATCCTTCGTACATCTCTTTCTTTATCACTGATAACCGGAACCCCATTCCGGATTGTAAATATTCGGGCTAAACGAAAAAAACCTGGTTTGATGCGCCAGCATTTGGCTGCTGTCAAGGCTGCAGCTATTATCGGTAGTGCAGAAGTGGAGGGTGATAATATAGAAAGTATGGAGATCTCGTTTAAGCCAGGAAAAGTTCGACCAGGAAAATATGATTTCAGGATTGGTTCTGCAGGAAGTGCCACTCTGGTTTTTCAGACATTACTTCCTGCTCTGATGATTGCTTCAGAAGAAAGTCAATTGAGTTTTGAAGGGGGTACCCACAATCCATTCGCGCCTCCCTGGGATTTTCTGGTAAAGACATTTTTACCGCAGATTAATAAAATGGGGCCAACTGTAAATACTGAACTTGTTTGCCCGGGTTTTTATCCTGCGGGAGGTGGAAAATTTACTGCTTCTATTAAACCATCGGAACTGACCGGATTGGAGCTGATGGAACGTGGGCAGATTCTTGATAAGAGGGTTAGGGCATTGGTTTCAAAAATTCCTCTAAATGTAGCAAAGCGGGAATTGAACACTGCCGGCAATATACTTGACATATCAAATGACAATCTGGTAGCACAGGGAATTGTGAATGCCTGTGGACCTGGCAACGTGGTTTTTGTTGAAATAGAATCAGAAAATATAACGGAAGTTTTCACCGGTTTTGGAGAACGGGGCATACCTGCAGAGATGGTTTCAAGGAAAGTGGCTCAAGAGGTGCAGGGGTATCTGTCCGCCAATGTGCCTGTCGATTATCATCTGGCTGACCAGCTAATGGTACCACTGGCAATAGCCGGGAAGGGAAGTTATAAGACATTGCCTTTGACAGAACATTCCAGAACAAATCTTAAAGTAATTGAAAAATTCTGTGGTTGCAATGTGTGTATAAGAGAACTGAAAGATACTTGCCTAGTTAGTTTCGGCTGATATATCGAAGAATAATGGAAATAGCTGAGAATAATACCGAATATGCAAGGTTGGAATGGGAATATTGTGATAGTGTTTAAATATTTTTTGCTGGTGGAGATTGCAGAAGATTTTGATTACTCGATAATGTGACTATAAAAAAGAATCGCCGGGAACGAATCCCGGCGCTTCCGCTTCACCCAAATTGTTGCAAGAGGGACTTGCAAAGGTAGGATCTATAAAATAAACATGTTTTCATGAAGACGCAAGAACTATTTCAAAAAAGTGTAGTAATTTTTTAAAAAAATCATTTTGAGATAAAATAAAAAGGGAGGTCACCAGGACCTCCCATGTTAATTTAATCCAGAAAGATTAACGGGCTGCAGATCTGGGGGGTATAACGAGAAGCGAACATGGAACTGTAAGTGGACCAGGCCCATATCTTTTAGGATTGACTATCAGAGATCCACTGTAAAGACCTTCTGATAATTTCGTAGCAATTATCCCCAGGTCGATTGTGTAAGTTTCACCTGAACCCACAATTCCCCAGCCGTAGTATGGTTTTAGCCATTTCATTTCAGAAAAACCTTCATCTGCTGCAATGGATGAAATAGCAAGACCGGTGTTGAATCGATTCACTAAATACCCATATTCCGGTTCCAGTATAGAAACTGTGCCCTGATTGTCTGCTATGAAGAGTAAACCGGCTCTTTCTGAAAATGCTAAATCGCTTATCCCGTAGAATGATCCAGGAAATGCGTTAACAACTGATCCATCGGTTATTGCCCGTTCCTCGATCGTTTCATAATAATAGTCTGCCACAAAAACCGATTTTCTGCTTTCAGAATAGGTTAGTGCAGTAGTATAGTATGGCAGTGACCAGGAATTAATCATCTGACCATCATCTTTGTTACAGATGAAGACTTCATTATTATACAGATCATAGCCCACAATGATATCATATCCAACACCCAGTCCTAAAAGGAACCTGTTTTTTAAAGCAATAGTTCTGACCACTGTGGCTGAATCTGGATTAATAACATAGATCAATGAACCTGAACTATCAGCTGCAGAAGCATAAACATAATTTGGATCTGTTGCTAAGCCCATAATAGTGCTTGAGGAAGGAATTGAAATGCCATTTTCGCTTATTTGGCCAGTGACTGGATCCATCGAATAGATTAAAGAGCCAGAAGTAACCAAAATCTTTGCATCGGATGGTTCTTTGGAACCGAATCGAGTGGGGCTGGCTCTGTCTTCAATAGTGAAAACCGAGAACTCATATTCAGCTTCTCCAGAATTAGTAATAGTGATGGTATTATTACTTGTCATTCCTGATTCCAGGGTATCTCTGAAAATCTCGGGTTTTATGGAGATTACAGGTGGGTTTATGCCGATTCCATAAGCATTCAACAAAAGATTGGAGGCGTTGGAAGCATTTGAGCTGATTGTAATTAGGGCTGCATCGATGCCTCTTGAGGATGGAGTGTATACGGGGAAGATTTTTGTCGCAGAATAGGGTGGTATTTTAAAGGGAACTGGTTGAGAGATAATACTGATTTCTTTAGAAGAAGAACTGATTTTTTTGATCGTGGTGGTATCATTACTGTTGTTTTCCAGTGAAATGGTTTCTTTTCTCGAACTGCCCACGGCTACATTTCCGAAATTCACATTTTCAGGATCTACAACAAGTTTCTTCAGAGGTTTGACTTTTAATTTGCAGTTTACCACGAATGGTCCGGGTGTTTTTCCCTGAGGGTGTTCAAAAATCAGATTGGCAGCGTAGTTTCCAGGGAGCATTTTTGTACTGTTGATTTTAACTGCAATTGACAAAGAACCACCTTTGGGCACTACTCCGGTTTTGATCACAGGCCTTATCCATTCTCTCAGATTGACTTCATCAGAGGCAAGAGAATATATATAGTTCACATAGATAAAACCTAAATAGTAACCATTTTGGGGATCAAGGAAGTAGATTGAATAACCATCGGAAACCATGAGCATTCTGGCATCAGAGGAATATGCGATAGCCGTAATATAATTGTGATATTCAAAGCTGTTAATGAGTGATCCATCTTCTATAGAGTGCTCCTCAATTTTCTGATTATTGGCAATGAAAATTGAATTCCGATGGGAGCAGTATGTAAAATCAATGTTATAGCCGGGACATTTAAAGGTATTCAGAAGCTCTTCGGAACTCTTGTTTATCACATAAAAAGTTCCATTTTCCCCTGTACCTATCAGCTTATCATCGGTTACTGCCAATCCATAGATTCCATATGCAGGAAAGTTGATGGATTTTATTATATAGCGTTTCTCCGGATCGACTACCTGGATAAAATTGGAATATCTGTATGCCATATAAATATATTCCCCATCAAAGGCAAGTGCGCTTGCATCGGTGTAGAAAAGTATTGTATCTATTATCTTTCCATTGACGGGATCAAGTTTCACAAGATGATCATCGGAAACAGCATAAAGTTTTGTAGACATTGGGTTGTTTGTTGCATCGGTTATCGAAGATACTTCGAATGGATAATCCGCACCACCACTGTTTTTAAGTTCAATTGCTTGATAGGATTGAAGATCAGGTAATGTGGTAAGGGAAATCGATTTAGGAGTTATGCTTATCTTAGGTGGTTTGACAGTGGTTGCTGATACCGGAATTAAGAGTACCGGATTATCAGTCGCATTGCTTTTTACAGTGATGATACCCTGTACAGTTCCGGTTTTTTTAGGTGTGCACCTGATAATAAAGGGGATGCTGTCAAATGGATTGACTGTCACTGGGCAGCTTGATGCTATAGTAAATACATTGTTATTTGAGCTTGCTGATGAAACAGTTGTCGCAGCATTTCCATTATTTACAAGGTAAATAACGGTTGAATCGGTTCCTCCATTCCAGACTTCAGGAAAATTTATGGACAGTGGATTACTATGTAATCTGTTTGACTCAGATACAGAAATTGTGCAGGGAATGGAGATGTCGTCAAGAATGCCTGGAGTATGTTGCAGAATAATCCGGGCAAAATGATTACCGGATACCAGTTTTTCAGTAGAGATTGCCATATTTAAGGCGAAATCTTTACCTGCAGGAATAATCCCCTCTGTTGCCTGGGGGTTAAGCCATTTAGGTTTACTCATGGCTTCATCTGCAGCGATTGACCTTATTCCATACATAAGAGGATACGCTTTAATTACTGATCCGCTCTGCAAATCTATAGCATAAACGATATCATCCCAGGATAATGCAAAAAACAATTCTGCAGAAGCGGAATAAGACAAGCTGTGAATATAATAGACACCAGTCGTATATGAGTTCAGTAAATTTCCTGTCATCAGGTCGTATTCGTAGATAACATCGTAACCATCACTGATAAAAACAGAATTTTTTGATTCATTACAAGCCAAACCCAATAGATAATTGGAATACCAGGATGTAATAGTATTACCTGTTATTTTGTCGATCACAAATACTATCTCGTTGTATGCATCTGCAGCTACGATATACTGTTCTGTAACCCCGATAGCTTCCATGTATCTGCACTCTGGAACATTTATAGTACGAACCAGTTTTTTTGAGCTGATGTCAAATATGTTAATATCATCATAACCGGAAGTATAATAGACATATTTTCCATCATAAGCCATTCCATAGATGTAACCTGTGTTGTCCAAAATGATAGAATCAAGGAAATTGCCATTTTCAGGATCTATTTTAACCAGCATATTGTTCGGGTAGAAATATCCATATAGTTCTGCATCAGCCATATTACCCAGAGATGTTCCTCTGTTTATTTTTGCTTCTACTTTGAATTGATAATCTGCACCACCTGAATTTGTAATCGTTATGGTTGAAGTATCCTCAATGCCATAGTCGAGTGTTTTTTTAAGGAATTTTGGATTAAAGGATATTACCGGCGGAGTTACACATTTACCGCTCAGGTTAACCGTAAGTGAGGGATTATCATCAGCATCACTTGAGATAAGTGCAACTGCACTGATATGATCTGAAGCATCTGTTGGTGAAAAAGTAACTGGTAAAAGCAGGGTGTCGAAGGGCCGGATAAAAGCAGGGAATTTCATTTCAGAGTTGAATAAAGAATTATCAAAGCTGCAGCCTGAGACTGTTACCAGGTCATTACATTGGTTTACCAGAATAATGTGTATGGTACTGTCTCTTCTTTCCCAGATTTTTCCGAAATCCAAATTTTCATTTTCTGCATAGACTGATTTACAGCCAGCTATTTCTGCATTTACATTTACACTCAGGGCTGGATTAAACGGATCATTGGTGTTAAATATAACATCAGCTTCCCAGGTCCCTGCAGCGCACTTCTCGGGGTTCACAGTTACTGTGAATTCACGGTTGCCAGAAGAGGGAATTGAATCTTTATCTCTTGGAGTTATGGAAATCCAGCCGGCCCCGGTAAGGTCAAGCAGTTTCTTTACATTTAGCCTACCGCCGGTAACTGTAATTCCCTTCATTGAAGAAATGGTGTCAACTGAACTGAGCACTGCATTTTTAATTTCCAGACTGGACAATCCAGGATTACTGCTCCAGCTTAGACCTATAGCACCGGATACATGGGGAGCAGCCATGGAAGTACCTGAGTAGAATTGGTAATTATTATCAGGGGTTGAACTCAGGATCTCAACTCCTGGAGCAGCGAGATCTACCGATCTCAATCCATAATTGGAGAAATCTGCTTTTTTATCAAAATGATCTGTAGCAGCAACGGAAATGATATTATCCAGATCATAACTTGCAGGATAATGAGGGTAAAGATCGTTATCTGAATAATCGTTGCCAGCTGCAGCGATAAAAATACCAGATTGGGCAATGACTTCCTCCAGGGCTTGTGAATAAGCACCACCACCCCAGCTGTTACTGGTAAGAGGAACATTCATAGCAGTGGCATAATTAACTGCATCGATAGCATCAGAAGTGTAACCTGAACCAAAATCATCCAGAAATTTAATAGCCATGATTCTGGCATTCCACATGACACCGCAAACCCCAATTTCATTATTTCCTTCTGCAGCAATTATACCGCTGCAATGAGTCCCATGACCATCGCCATCCATGGGATCATTATCATCGTAGGCGAAATCCCACCCATAATAATCATCTATAAATCCATTTCCATCATCGTCAATTCCATTATCAGGGATCTCACCGAGATTATGCCACATATTACCAGCAAGATCCGGATGCAGGTAGTCTACACCGGTGTCAATAACCCCGATGATTATCTCTTCGCCGTTTCCGGTGAATGAATCCCAGGCTTCCACAGCATCGATATCTGCATCTGCAGTTCCACCGGTTTGGCCATAGTTATTCATTCCATACTGCTCTTTGAACCTTGAATCATTTGGTATCCTGACAGCTTTCACCTGATAATCTGGTTCCGCAAATTCCACATTAGGATCTTTACTCAGTGTTTTAATAGCATCAAATACGGCATTTCGTCCGTTGATGCTGAGTTCAAGCCTGAACAAAGTTCTTGTTGTAAAAACTTTGTTTCTGGTGACTGGGTTTACTCCTTTTGCCAGCTCAACCACTTTTTGCACTCCTGCCTGAGAAAGAATATTCGGTAAAGCAAAACCACTTGCACCTTTTTTCAGCCCGATAATGACTCTGTTCTCTGCGAAAGCATGTTTATAATTTCGGGGACTGTAAATAAATCCTTTACGTATTTTAGATTCTGCAGGATGTGTCATCTGATATTTGGGTTTGTTTTTCTGATGAATCGCAATTGAATAATCGAGTACAGCAGCTCCTGTATTTGACAATACAATCGTTTTGTCTGCTGGTGAATCATTAGGATTAAAGCTGAAATTAAGGGTTGAAGGTTCGACGACAGCCTTGGGGCCTTCTGTTGCATTTCCGGATAAAGGTATAGAAATGCTGCTGTTATCCTCTGCATCACTGTTAATAATCAGAGTGGCATTATAATTATCAATCGCAGATGGCTTGAATACAACTCTTAAATTGGCTGATTTCTTTGCCTTTACTTTGATAGGAACCGATTCAATGCAAAAGAATACTGGGTTATCTATTGTTAAAGATGTTAAAGTGGTGGTTTCTGTACCATCATTTATAAGGGTCAGAACTGATGTGTCGGAATTCCCATACCAAACATTGTCGAAGTGCAATGATGTGGGAGTAGTTTGCAGGCTGCGGTAGCCATCGACAGTCATATTGACCGGAATTTTAAAAGGGGTTACTGCGGCTGGATCATTATGAGAGATTTTGATTTCTCCAGTGTATAATCCTCCGAACAGATTCTGTGAATTCAATAATACATTGAATTGTTCTGTTGATCCTGGAGCGATATTAAATACCGCATTTTCTGGACTGATACTGAGCCATTTTTTTGTACTCCATTCAAAACAGTTACTTATCATCTGAACAAGATCGCCACTCCAGTAGCCACTCTCCGGAAATACATTTATTGCTACAATGGGACGATCAGGATTATATGCTCCTGCTAATACCTTATCACATTGGTATGTTCCAAGTGATATTCCTTTCCCCTGAGTCGATTTTGAACTGGTAACTAACTCTGATTGAATTGTTTTTACACCATGGGTAATTTCATGCTGGATAAATTCGGTAGCTATACAACCATAATAAACATCTCCGGTTGAAATCGGACAGTAATCCGGCTGAGAGAATTTTCCTTTTATCTGCCAGTCTCCACCCGGTGAAAATGTGGCAGAGAAAACAATTGCCAATCGACCGTTGTCTACATAATCGGCAAGGATATTGCCCAGAAGAACAGGATCAGACCAATAATAGTCGGAACTGAGTAATACACAATCATATTCCATCAAATAGTCAAGGTTGGGTATGGACGATTTGCAATCCAAGACATCTAAAGATTGTACCGATGGGATTTTCCTTATTTCATTTATAAGCTTATCATTTTGAGGAACCAGGGTCATTGTGTGAAGGTATAAAACTTTCAGATAAGCATCTGACAAAGGCATGGCAGGAGTAAATGCTTTGGGGAAAATAACTTTTCTGTTTGTTTTACGACTTTTAGACAGCCATTTTCCAGTGGTGTCATTTTTACCCTCAATTAATTGGGGATTTCGTTTAATCAGAGGTTTACTTAATTGAGAAGTCCTTAACTCGATTTGAAGAGCAACATCTCCGGTATTGGAAATTTGTACCGGAACAGATGCGGAATCATCAGACTTTAAGATCTGATCGATAACCGAGGGAGCTACAGCCATCTGTGGACGGTAAAGTCTGAAGTTTAGTTCAGCCGCAGGAGGTATCGATACATTTAAAGTCTCACTGATGAGAAAATCTTTTGCACGAACATGAATAGAATATGAGCCCTCTATCAGGTGAAGTGAATAGCTACCTTTATTATTTGTGGTGACGGATCCGGATACTGGTCCGGAATAAATCACAGTTGCACCACTTACTGGTGTTTCATCAAAATTGGCAATAACATTTCCACTGATTTGGCCTGGGTTAAAGATCTGAATGGGAATTTGTGATCTCCAGGTGCTGTCGGCGCTTTTTATGAAAAGTTCAAAATTTACAGTGCTGGGAGCAGAACATTGCGAACTAATCTGGAATATAAAAGCACTGTTTATCTGTTGGACATTACCGCAGCAGGCAACAGGAGCAAGATCTGAAATTGCAGATTGTATTGAAATATTAGCATCGCTGCAAGCAAGGCTGCAGGTGCTGTTTGCAGATGGCAGAGAGCCGATGTTTTGAATTGTCAGAAACATCTCAATACTCTCTCCCGGATTGCAGAATCCATCATCATTTCCGCCATTCCGATCTAAGATCTGTTTACTATTATACGTAAGGTAAGGACCTTCTACCTGTCCTCTGAGCATAGTTGAAGGATCTCCGAAAAGAACAGTTTCATACATGCAGTAACGTATCAGATCATAATTAATACACCATATATTATCCTCATGGCTATCGGTATTGATATCGCCGAGTTTCAGAATTCTTTCACTGAAGAAAGCATCCCAGAATTGCCGGTTAAAGCGTTGGCTTGGCCCATCAAGATTTTCCCGTGATTCATTGTAGGCTCCATATCCGTAAACGGTGTTAAAAACAACAGAGAACATGCCATTTCGTGATGAAGTAGTTAAGCGTTCTGCCATACAGTCCACGGGAAAATGACCTGGGTAACAACCCTGTGAATAGACAAATACAGGATTGGAATTAGTAAGTGCATCAGATTGTTTGTATTCCAGTTTCATAACATAGGTCTCATTTGCGTGACCCAGGTGATTTATGATAGAATATTTATTGGAATTAATGACATTAATAAGGCTTTCTGCTGACCAGTAAAAAGAATAGTTATCATAAAGAGTGTCGGAGGTGAAAGCAGGGCAGCTTACAAATCCCTCTGTAGAGTAGCCGCAGGTCTTAGAGCCCAACCTGATTTCTTCCATATAGGGGGAAGCGTAAGCAAATTCACCCGGACCGAATTGAGAGCCTAACTCTTCACCAAGTATACATGATCGGGACAGCCATGGAGCTGCAGGCGTTTTTTCGTAAGCCAATGTTTTGTAAATAAAGTTTGCCATCTCCTGAGGAGTTTCAGCTGATATTCTGCCCACAGAAAGTTCTGCCATAAGATCTACATCTGTGCCCCCCGGTCCATCATTGGGCTCGCCCCAATAAAGATCGCCATCATCATTATATGAACCATCCAGACATTGGAAATACATATCTGATGGAATATACTGACCATCGTAGAGATTTCTGTACGGAATAATATCCACATCACCACCCAATACAATGTATTCGGTGTTCCAATGTGAATAGGCATCTATGATAAAATTCCGTAGCTGTTCGGCTTCGTCGCTTCCCTGGTATTTTGAGTAAATCTCTTCGATAGTTACAACTGTGGCAGTGTAACCTTGAGATTTTCTGTGTTCAATGAGATCACTAACTGTTACATCGGTATTAGCATCCCGGATAGCTTGAGAGGTGATTAAAACATACGAATACTGTTCGGCAGAGGAACAGATACCATTCATATTATTGTCAAATAGAAGCCTACTGGAGTCGTCATAGGAATTAAGTGCATCAGGGTTCTCCACACCCAGCTTAACTGGGTCCAGGCTACTTTTTTTAACAGGAAGCCCTGGTTTCCAATTAGTTTTTTTATCCTCAACCAGATTGACCTGCAGCACAAGATCTGAAAATACGGTGATTTTACCGGATCTGGGATGGTACTGAACCGGATTGATGTTAACGAAGGCGATTCGGACACCTCTTTTCTTCTGTACAGATACCAAAGTCCCATTCACAGCAGGGAAGGGGTCATCTTTTTCATAAATTCTGGAAGCAGGAAAACTCTTTTTTCCTTTTGCATCTCTGGTTAAAGGCATTGGAGCTTTACCAAATTCAATAAAATGTTTTCCGGATAATGTGATGTTTTTATTCCTTTGGATTTCAATTGAAGCGATCGATTTTCCTGCAGGAATTATAAACTGGGCTGGAATAACCGGCAGGACTGGTTCACCTTCGTTACCTGCCAGAGGGGCATTGCCCATTAGTATTCTTTTAAGTTGCACATTGTCAAATTTTTCGGTCAGAGATACAATCTCTGCCTCAGGAACTTTATATTTCAGGACGATCTTCTCAGAATTGGATTCATCAACTTCCACCATAACCGGTTTTTTACCGGGTACATCCATTAATGCATTGGCTCTCTTTAATTTATCTGCCATAACAGTCCCTGATAAAAGCAGAATCGAGCACAGGAATAAACCTGACTTCAGAAAAATCTTCCGGTTCATAGTATCCCCTTTCCCGGAGGTAAGCGTGATATGTGTGATGATGAACTTGAAACGGAAACAGTCTGTAAAAATTCTGGATCTGACTTTAAAAAAGGAAATAGAGAGAATTTAAAAAGGACAGAAACTGAGAAATAAAAAAACAGTAAATGTTAATTTTGCCTGTATATATTATGTCTATCGAAACGGGTGCTCAAAAAGAAATTAAGAAAAAATAATTTATATTTAGAAAATAATAAAGTCAATTAAATAAATTAAATGTGGTAAATTCACCAGGCTTACTGGAAAAACGATGCATATTATATCCTGGAAAAAATTTGTAGAACGCAGTAATAAATCCCATTGGTCTTCAATTTCTTGAAGAATATTTAAAAACCATCAGAGATTCGAATCTGCCCTCAAATCTATTTAGAAACTAAATCAGGATTAGAATCACCAGGTTCAGGTAAAAGTAAAAATGGACAGTAAGTCACAGCGCCTGATTTATTTTTTATATCTGAAATCCGGGAATAAGTCCATTGAAAACCAGACTGACTTTATTACTGATTTTCCGGGGAGTTTTATCCGGTTCTATTTCAGAAGATATAGTTGAGAGAAGAATCCACCTGGTGGTTACTGGTGGTATCTCAATGATTTTTAAGCAGGTAGAAAAAAAGTTATGTCTGAATCGGCTATAGATGCTATTACTGGTTTGCAGTCCTCAGAAGGTATTCAACTCTCATATACACAGAAAAAAATATGGTTTCTTGAAAATCTGCAGAGTGTTCGGGCTCCATTTATAATTTCCAGAGTTTACCATATCTGTGGACCACTGGATGTGGCCTGTCTCCAGAAGGCGTGGGCAATAGTTCTTAAAAATAACAAAAATCTCAGAATTAATTTCAGAGAACGGGAAAAACTGCCAGTCCAATGGATAAATGAGCAGGTCACTGATCGGATTAGTATGAGGGATTTGGGTGATCTGGGGGAACGTTTGGCTTGGGAGAAGATCCGGGAATCTCTGGATGAACTGTTCTGCAGGACATTCAATCTCAAAGACGGTCCTTTATTCAGAATTCAGCTATTTAAAATCAGTGAAGATAACCATGTGCTGGCTGTGTGTTTTCATCAGATCATTATAGATAGAATGTCAACGGATCTGGTAATTGACGAACTGATCAGTTCTTACCGGTTTTTTTCAAAAGGAACAGAAACTCAGAAAAAGCAGATTGATTACAATTACTTTGATTTTGTAAAGTATCAATCGCAAGCAACCGGGACCGAAAGCCGGAAAAAACTGAGTTTCTGGGAAAAACAGTTTTTCAATTTTCCAGAAGGTATAAATCTGTATTATGAATACAAAAAGGCATCCGCATATTGCGGACGTTTCGCTTTGTATGATATTCAATTTGAGAATGATTTTTATGGTGAATTGGAAAATTTCTGCTACGAAAGGAAAGCAGAGCCGCTGCATATATTTGTAGCAGTATTGTATGTATTATTGCAAAGATACACCGGACAACGTGATATCTGCATAAGCATTCCTGTTTCCGGCCGTACCGTTAAAGAGTTTGAATCTGTAAGGGGGCCATTTGAAACTCTGTTGCCGGTTCGGATAACTACCGAAGGGGATGTGTCATTTTTGGATGTTCTGGATGAGGTGAAAAATGCTGTTTCACTGTCGCTTTCGAACCAGGATTCTTTTATTGAATATTTTCTGGATAATGTTGCTCAAAGTTCTGATAAATCCATATCTCCATTTTACCAGGTTTCTCTTCAGTTTGATAACTTCTCTGATAAAAGCCTGGCGTTTGAAGACTGCGTCTGCAAAGAACTGGGTGAATATTCCATATATTGCGGATGTGACCTGAATTTTGTGTTAAGAGAGGATAAGGGGCTGCTAAAGGGTAAAATTGATTATAATGCTGCTCTTTTCTCCGCAGAAACTGTCTCTGGAATGGTGCGTCATTTCACAATCATCCTGAAAAATGTGCTGCAGAATCCGGAAATCAAGATTGCTGCTGTCAGATTGCTGACCAAAGAGGAAATTTCTGCCATAGAGGCATGGAACAATACTGAAATTAATTATCCGGTTCACGAGTCAATTCCATCACTTTTTTATCAACAGGTTGATTTGACACCTGATGCTGTTGCGGTTATCCAGAAAAACATAAGAGTCACTTACCGGGAGCTTTGTGAAAAAGTAGAATGGTTGGAAAAATTATTACTGGAAAACGGGGTGACATCCGGTAATAGAATAGCTGTCTGTATGGAACGGTCTGTGGAGAGTGTCGTATGCATGCTGGCTATTTTTAAAGCTGGGGCGGTCTATGTTCCTCTTGATCCCAAATATCCTGCAGACAGACTGCTGTATATTGCATCAGATGCTGAAGTCAATGTTATTCTGACCAGAAGTATTTACAGAGACATTTTATCCCCGAGTGGAAAGCCGATGCTTTTTCTGGACCATAACCCTGTTAACGGTAATATTTGCAAAGACAGAAGTCTGCCGCAGATACAACCGGACAGTCCTCTTTATATAATTTACACCTCGGGCTCCACTGGAGGTCCCAAAGGGATCGTGGGGAAAAACAGGGGGTTGATTAACCGGCTTTTCTGGAGCTGGGACACTTATCCGTTAACTTCAGAGGAGGTCTGCTGTCATAAAATCTCCACTGGTTTTATCGATCATCTGGCTGAGGTTTTTACTCCGTTGCTCAAAGGTATCCCTGTTGTCATATTCAACAGTGAAAATGTAAGAGGAGTGGAGGATTTCTGTAACGTCTTAATTGACATGAAGATAAGCAGACTTGTGATGACACCTTCCTCTTTAAAGCTTCTGTTGAAAGAGAAAAGGGAAAAGGGACTTCAGTTCAAAAGTATCAAATATGTTTTCTGCAGTGGTGAAGCATTACCGGTCTCAGTTGCCGAGCATTTCTATTCTGAATTCAGCTCTGCGCGTTTGATTAATATTTATGGCTCATCCGAAGTCAGTGCAGATGTTACCTATTATGAAGTCAGTAAATTCAGTGTTAAAGATGTTTTGCATCATTTCAGCCGCTTTTCCATGAATAAGGAGGAGCTGGTGAAATATAAAAAAGATCTGGGACATTTTTCCGAATACATTACCAAGCCTGACACGGATTTGTATGATGTTTCCAAGATGTTTACCAATTATCGATTGTATGAAACGCCCCATACTATTGAACAGTACTACTCCATGCTCTATTCTGATGTTCTTCCATTTATTATTAATACAGCATCACCGAAATTCATAGGGCACATGACCTCTGCATTGCCCGATTACCTTCATGATCTCAGTAAACTGATATCCAAGCTCAATCAGAATCTGGTCAAGATAGAGACATCCAAATCCCTGACCTTCCTGGAGCGGGAAACTCTGGCTATACTTCACAGATGCTTTTACCAGTTTAGTGATCATTTCTATGAGGAAAATATACAAAAAGTAAACGCCAATCTGGGTATTATAACCACCGGAGGGACAACTTCCAATATCGGGGCTTTATTGTCTGCCAGGAATAAATTGTTATTCGGCAATTGTCAGGACGTCTCCAGCCTGAGAGAAAGCATCTACAGTATAATGCATAAAAAGGGTTACAAGGACATGGTAATTATTGGTTCCCCCCTGATGCATTACTCAATGAAGAAGGCAAGTTCGATTCTGGGGCTGGGAATTGATAATATCATATATGTAAAAATGAACAGTAATAACCGGATGGATACTGAGGATCTGGAAAAGAAGATTAGACAATGTATAGAGGAAAGGATTCTCATTCTGGCTGTTGTAGGAATAGCCGGGGCAACTGAGACGGGAATTATCGATCCGTTGGAAGAAATTGCTGCAATAGCGGAGAAATATGGAGTGCATTTTCATGTAGATGCAGCCTGGGGGGGCGCATTGATTTTCTCCAGAAAATTCAGTCATTTACTTAAAGGTATCCAAAAGGCTGACAGTATAACTCTGTGCGGACATAAGCAGCTTTATCTGCCTCAGGGAATAAGTATATGCTTGCTTAAAGATCCTTTCCAGATAAGTTATGCGGCAACAACTGCCCGCTATCAGGCAAGCCCCAATACCTATGATTTCGGAAGATTTTCCATCGAGGGATCCAGATCCGGACTTTCCATGTGCCTGCATGCTTCACTGAGGATTCTGGGAAAAAAGGGTTATGAGGTGCTTATCGATGATGGAATCGAAAAGGCCAGATTCTTTTCTGAAATTATCAATGCCAGCAGTGCTTTTGAACTTATCGAAAAACCTCAGATTAATATCGTCAATTACAGGTATATCCCCGAAAAATACCGCCTGCTTCATAGCAGTGGAAAACTGTCTGCGCAGGACAGACAATATATTAATGATGTAAATTGCTCAATTCAAAACAAACAATTTGTAAAGGGGAACTCCTTTGTTTCTAAAACAACCCTTAACAGAAAGATAGGGGACCGGGAGGAACCGGTCGTTGTTTTCAGGGCAGTTCTGTCAAACCCATTAACCACCTGTGATGACCTCTACAGTGTCCTTGAAGATCAACTCAAAATTGCTGAAAACCTTCTGGGAGACAGAAATGATTATGGTAGAGGCGTTATTAACCGGAAAATAATAATCAAGAAGGAAGTTTCCCCGCATGACGAAATACTGACCATACCCATAGGTAAACCTATTTATAATACTAAAGTCTATATCATCGATTCGTCTGGCAATATTGCTCCTATGGGCATCCAGGGGGAAATATGTATTGCAGGAGAGGCTGTTGCCCAGGGTTATCTTAATAACCCGGAACAGAGTATGAAATGCTTTATCAGAAACCCCTACAACAATGCTCCTTATGATCGCCTGTACCGTACCGGTGATTTAGGAATGTATTTGCCGGATGGTACGGTTAAATTTCTGGGAAGAATAGATGATCAGATAAAAATCAGAGGAATAAGGGTGGAGTGCGGGGAAGTGGAATCGATTCTTTGTTCTAATCCTAGTATTGCGGATTCTGCAGTCATTGGATGTAACACTGAAAAAGGTATGAAACTGATCGCTTTCTATGTTTTAAAAAATGACACAGTTGTTTCTTCTGAATTACTTGGAGAATATTTAAAAAGTAAAATTCCCCAATATATGATCCCTTCGTTGTTTATTGAAATGAAATTATTACCGGTTTTGCCTAACGGTAAAATTGATAAAAAGAAACTGAAAATTATAGCAGCTTCTAAAGTTGCCAATCAGGTTATGTGAGAAAATCACGAAACGATATGTGGAATGTTTATGAAATTACCGGTTGTTAATGCTGTAGCTGAAGCAGATATCCTTAAGGAAGATTCTTTTAAACGGTTTCAAGCCATCGTTTCTGCTGAAAGGCTAGACAGAGCAAAACGGTTTCACAGGCGTGAGGATGCGTGCAGATCATTACTTGCCGAGTCCCTGATGAAATTTACTCTGCTGAATTCCGGCCTGCACATGGATAAAGACATCGCTTTAGTAAAAAACGAATTCGGAAAGCCTGTACCTGTTTCGGCTGATTTTCATTTTAATATTTCTCATTCCGGCTCATGGGTGATATGTGCTTTAGATATTGAGGAGATTGGTGTCGATGTGGAAAAAATCCATAAGGTGGATAGTGGTATCTCTAAAAGGTTTTTCTCTCCGATAGAGGATAAATTACTTTCTGTTTCTCAGTCCACTTCTCAGTGGCTGGATTGTTTTTACCGGTTATGGGTGCTGAAAGAAAGCTATATTAAAGCTATCGGTAAAGGCCTTCAATGTGCACTGAACTCTTTTGCTGTATTGCCAAAGAGTGATGGTACTGCAGAGCTGATACGCTATGATGAATCACTGCCTCAAAAATATTTTAAAATTTACGATATCGATCCTGCTTACAAATGTGCCCTATGTTGTTCACATCAGAAATTCCCTGAGAAGGTCAATATCATCACGCCTGAAGAAATACTTGATAACATAGAAGAACGTTTTTCCGGAGAAAAACAGGATATCAACTGAAGCAGAAGATTCTTTAGCCATATTTCTGGAAGGCAAGCTCAACAGGTTACCTGTATGGGCCGCTTTCAACTGCGGATTTCAGGTTTAAGCATAATTTGCTCTGTTACCATTGCTCCATACCGGACAACCGTCTGGCTGTATCTTGCTATACTTAATATCGTCTGCATGCGAAGTGTAAAGTTCAGTTTATCAATATGTTTTTTATATAACAGAAAGTTTAAAATCATTAGTGTGTTGTAATATGGAAGACCCAGACCGGCTGTTTTCTTAAGTATCCATTTGTCTTCTGAAATGACTGGAATCTGAAGAGATTGAGCGAGGTATACCAGCTGCTGGTCAGCCGAGTATGATTGGTGCATTTCATAATTGTGCAAGATTACAGGTAAAGGGGGAAGACCGGTTTGATTGTAAACCGTATCGGTTGAATGCATTTGTATATGTGCCAAAGTCAGATCCAGGAAGTCCGCTTTTTTCATGTAAATGAGAGAGGATGCATCGATAACTGCTGTGCTCAGATGTTCAAATCCAGCCAGGAGGTCAATTCCTGAATCAATTCTGAGCATAGCAATTATTTATCTTCGAAGGAATATTTGATTACAAAAATATCCATGCTTTTCATCTTGTTTTTCAGGAAATCATAGGGCAGAGGATTTCCTGAGAAAGCGTTCCATTGCATGACTGATCTGCCTAAAAGATCATATATAGCGATTTGGGTCAGTTTTCCTGAGTATATTTTATCCGTGATACTGCTGATTGTAGAGCGGGTAATAAAGGTTTTGATTGCACTGTCACGATAAGGGTGACGATGCAGTATTCCGGTTTTTGATTTGATCTCAAAAAAACCATTTGAGTAAGCGGCCTTGGCTACAAATGCGTTATAATGTTCTGCAACGATTTTACACATTGTTGATTGTGGCCTTATAGTATCTACAACCATTTGACCATTTGAGATCTTTCTGGACAGGAAGAAGTGGGGAATGGTGACAACAATCTGAGAGTCGACTTTTGGATTGATCGAGCGGTTAAGCAGGTTAAAGCTATACTTGTCAAATTGCAGTTTAATGGCTGCATTACCAGCCACACGTGAGACAACCAGTATGGTACACTGGTCACCGGTGTAAAAAACTTCACCTCCAGATGGTTTCAGTACTTTATATCCGATGGGATCGTTATCATTGGTATCAGAGGTATCAATATTGGGAATAATCCCTGCAAGCAGTCTGGAATCATAATTTCCGACAAATGCAGCGCAACTGGTGACCTCGATTGTCTGATCATCCGGATTAAGCGGATACCATGTGTTATCTTTCCAGTTTATTATCCATAAACCCTTTCTGGGGGAGATGCTCCCGGTCTGCCCTGCAATTATATACTGGTTATCATTGGTGAAATAGTAGTTTCCGAAATCGATTTCGTTCCATTCTCCGAAATGGTATTGGGAAGGACACCAGTTAAGACTTTCGCAATAGCGGTGCACATGCTCTCTTACATCTACAGGCTGGTCATTGTACCGGTAAAACCGGGTCACATAGAATCCCTTGTGAGAGGCTGGTACACAATGGGTGAAACTACCGGTTTCTCCGGCAGTTCCCGGAGCAGCGACACAATAGCTGCCATCATGGGACATGGCATGATTACAGCCAAAGACCTCTTCGGAATTATCGGGTTTAAATTTATAAACATTTTCCACTTTTGCGGTTCCCATACCAGATTCAGGGATAGTTATAAAACCCGATCTTCTCTTTGGCACCCCATTTATTACTGATGTTATTGCACCCCAGATCTGATCTTTGCTTACATTAAGCCGGTAATAATCTTCAAACTGATAATCCGGGCCAATTTCTGCTATAACCCTTATAGCACCAAAGGAAACGCTGGAATCGGATAGCGAGACCTGCATGGCATAAAGAATTTCAGAACTTTTAGAATCAAAAAATATTTCTGATGCAAATGGACTGGATCGCAGAAATCCTGAAGTGGTAAACTCACCAGGGATGGGTACCCCTGTCCTGAACTTGCCATCTATTCTCATCAGGTACAGACTGTCTGAAGAATACAGAATCCAGCGACCATCATCAGAAAGTGATATAAAGGCGACTTTGTTGTTTTCCCGTGGGAGTTTAACCGGGTTCCATTTGTTTAATTCTGTAATGAACATTCCTCCCTGGTTAGACTGGCTGAATACAGTAAATCCTTTGGGTAGCTCACTTTTGTCAATTACCTCAGCTTCCCATTTGGGCTCCCTGGGGCATTGAAAGTCGTTAACGTCTCCTTCAGCGATATCCTGTTCGACAAGAGAGAATGCTGTTATATGTAAGGTTCCCTTTAATTTCCCGATCTGCAGACCGAAGAGCTCTTCGTTTAATTGGACTGCCGCAGGACCACTGTTGACCCATTTAAATGTATATGTTTTGTAATCAGGGGAAAGTTGTATTTCTCTTGATACATAATGAAACCAGGGTGCGCTGTTCTGTCGGATACAGAAGGTGACCTCAGCGGATAAGTCTGAAGCTGCGGTCATACTCAGGATATAGGTTTTCTCTTTCTGAATGTTGACATGCTGTCCAATGCCTGCCTCATACTCCTGAATTCCCGGTTTAAGAACCTTGATAGTGCATCCTGTTGTATCAAAGGAAAAAGACGCAGAGCTTTGACCAGCCATATAGTGCATCCAATAATCGGTTCTGGTTACAGAGGTATCTTTCAGAAGCTGCTCTGCAAAAAGCACTGTAACGATCAGACACATTATTGTGAAACTTTTAATCAGATATTTTCCGGTTTTTCCATAGCAGTAATTTGACTGATTGATTAAAAAACTTTTTATATTCATAAATACCACCTGAGAAGTCATACTGATTAGTCATAGTCATTGAATCAGACGTTCTTTATTTACCAGCTTCATATATTTGCGGGACCTGGTATTTTTGCTTTCCACGGTCACATTAAATTTCGGGGAAGCAAAACTGGTCTCAGAGCCGCTAATTCACAGGGTCAACCTGTACCTATGAAAAGGCAAACATTAAAGAATCATCCAATTCAGACAAAAGCCTTTCATCAGAGTCCTGTTTGAAAGAAAGAATAACCATTGTTTTGAATAAATAGCCCTGTATCGAAAAGATAACCTGAAAACCTGTTC
>JAEZKP010000040.1 GCA_023436145.1 Fibrobacterota bacterium
TGCGGATTGAGTAAACCCACTTCCGGAAAAGGAACTGTAGCAGGTTACGATATAACCCGGCGTCCTGAAAAAGTCAAACCCCGTATTGGCTACATGAGTCAGAAGTTCTCCATGTACGAAGACCTCAAGGTATGGGAAAACATCAGGCTTTTTGCAGGCATATATGGAATACCGGAAAAAGAGATTGCTCCCCGTACAGATGCCATGCTGAGAAATCTTGGTTTTGAAAAGGAAAGGGATGTATTTGTTAAAGATCTCCCTCTTGGATGGAAGCAGAAGCTTTCCTTTTCTGTTGCGATTTTTCATGAGCCATCAATAGTGTTTCTGGATGAACCTACCGGCGGTGTTGATCCAGCGACGCGTCGCCAGTTCTGGGAATTGATATATCAGGCAGCTGACCGAGGTATTACCGTTTTTGTGACTACACATTATATGGATGAAGCTGAGTACTGTAATAGAGTGTTAATTATGGTCGATGGGAAAATTGAGGCATTAGACACCCCCAGAAACCTGAAGGCTCAATTTGGAGCTGCATCGATGGATAAGGTTTTTTTCCTTCTGGCTCGAAAAGCACGGCGAAAGACGGAATAATATGAATCAATTCCTGGTTTTCATTAAAAAAGAATTTTATCATATCTTTCGTGACAAGCTCACACTCTGGATACTTTTAGGTTTACCGGTACTTATGCTTTCGCTTTTTGGCTTTGCCATAACAACTGAAGTAAAAAACACCAGGATGGCGGTTTATGATCCATCAAGAGATGCTGCCACCAGTGCAATCATCAATAAACTGAGCGCAAATGATTACTTTATTTTCGAACGGTTTCTGGACAGTCCTCAGGAAATAGAAAAAGTTTTCAAAACCGGTGAGGTCGGCCTTGTATTAGTGTTCAGTGAGAATTTCTACGAAAACATGGTGCATACAGGTGATGCCAAAGTGCAACTTATTACCGATGGTACTGATCCAAACACTGCTATAACACTGACTAATTATGCCACAAGCATAATCAGAGCATACCAGCAGGAATTCGCGAATTCCAATTATGTTCCTTTTCAGATCGTCCCTGAGGCCAAGCTGCTTTACAATCCCCAGATGAAGGGGGCCTATAATTTTGTTCCCGGAGTGATGGGAATGATTCTTATGCTTATATGTGCCATGATGACCTCGATTTCGATTGCACGTGAAAAAGAAAAAGGCACCATGGAGGTGTTGCTGGTATCACCGATGAAACCACTGGTAATTATACTGGCGAAGGCGGTTCCATATCTTGCATTATCACTGGTTAATTTGACCACAATATTTCTGTTTTCAGTGTTTGTGCTGAAGGTACCTGTTGCCGGAAGCCTGGTAGTACTTATCAGCTTATCAGTAGTATTTATATTTGTCTGCCTTGCGCTTGGTCTGCTGATATCTACAATGGTAAATACTCAACTGGTTGCGCTGCTGATTTCCGGAATGGCATTGATGGCACCTATAATACTGCTTTCAGGCATGATTTTTCCGGTAGAAAATATGCCGATATTTTTGAGGATTCCTGCAGAGGTGATCCCTGCCCGGTGGTTTATTATTGCAAATAAGAAAGTCATGATAAAAGGTTTGGGCTTCGAGTCCATTTTCAAGGAATTGTTGATATTAGGCAGCATGGCGGTATTTCTTATAACTGTAAGTTTAATAAAATTCAAAAACAGGCTTGAATAGTTCTTCATAGTAGAGGCAGTCATGTTGAAATTCTTACTGGAAAAAGAGATAAAACAGCTTCGTCGGAATAAATTTTTGCCGAGATTTATTATTGTGCTGCCATTTATGGTTTTATTGGTTTTGCCGCTTGCTGCGAATTTTGAAGTTAAAAATATAAATCTCAGCATAGTAGATAACGATCATAGTGATTATTCCACACGATTGATTCAAAAAATCGTTTCATCAGGTTACTTCAGATTGACCAATTATTCTTCGTCCTACAAAGAGGCTTTGCGAGCGATAGAGCTAGACTATGCAGATATTATTCTGGAAATCCCAAATAATTTTGAAGCTGACCTTGTAAATGATAAAACTGCACGCGTAATGGTGTCTGCAAATACGGTTAACGGAACCAAAGGCGGGCTTGGAAGTACCTATCTTTTAAGTACTATTAATGATTTCAGCAGTGACATTCGTACTGAGTGGCTGTCTCAATCGGAAAGTTCGTTCATGCTTTCCATTTCCATACTTCCCCTTTTCCGGCATAATCCTTTGCTGCGGTATCCGGTTTTTATGGTTCCTGCCATAATGGTTATGATGATGGCGATGATATGCGGATTTTTACCTGCGCTCAATATTGTCAGCGAAAAAGAGTGTGGCACAATAGAGCAGATCAATGTGACACCAGTAAAACGGCTCACTTTTATATTGTCTAAATTAATTCCGTACTGGGTAATCGGATTTATTGTTCTTACAGTCTGTTTCGGGGTTGCATTATTTGTATATGGTTTGGTTCCTAAAGGAAATATACTGACGATTTATCTTTTCGCATCCATTTTTGTTCTTGCATTTTCCGGTTTTGGCCTGACCATTTCTAACTTTGCCACAACAGTTCAACAGGCGATGTTTCTGATGTTTTTCTTTATTATGACCTTTATTTTCCTGAGTGGACTTTACACTCCGGTAGCCAACATGCCTCAATGGGCTCAGACAATCAGTATTTTCAGCCCGCTTAAATATTTCATTCAGGTGATGAGGTCGGTTTATCTGAAAGGAAGTGGTTTTGGAGAACTTACGGTGCAGTTTTATGCGCTGTGCGGTTTTGCGGTTTTTTTTAATGTGCTTGCTGTGTTTACGTACAAAAAGAGTGCTTAGCTGATATCTTATCAGCTCATTCAGATTAATCCATTTCGTCCCAGACTTTCATCAGTAGTTTTATAAATTCCTCAGAATTTTTTTATCATTTTCTGATATTTTCTTCTTTTTAAAATATTCTGTATTTGCTTTTACACTATCAATAAATAGCATATATCTAGTTTGATGAGTGATAAACAAACTGTCATTTGATACACTGTATCTTGATTCGTGAATGAGAAAGGAAAATGATCTCAGGAAATGTTGATAAGGATCATTCAGTGTATCCTTTGTACAAAGTTTGTCTTTTGATCCTGCGTTTTTAAAGGTCCTTTCAGTTAAATCGTAATCATTGGATCTCTGTATAGCCAGAGTATCACACATCTGTACTAAGTGGCTATAATTGACGGAATTGGGACATTTTGAACAAAAATAAATAGTTTTCAGCTTTTTTGATTTCTACCGCAATATAATGTAAAATCAAAGAGAATCTTTTCTTTATTACTAAAACATTTATCGAGATGAGGTGTAACCTTTTTAATAATATCTGTTTTGAATTCATCATTATATAACTTAACTGCAGACCAGGTGTTAAGGTATCTGGCAAATTGTTCAACATTCCACTCCATTGTCATTTCAATTTCAGGAACAGTAATTTCATGAAACGGAAATTTAATACCTTTATATCCATTCTGAATGATTCTGTTGCCTGGAGCCCAGAATGGATCAATCTTAAACAATAACTTTTCTTTTAATATCGTATCAATCTCTTCTCTAATTTTAAAATCGCCATATCCCCAACATCCGAATAGTCCATCAGGTTTTAAAACTCTTTTTACTTCCTGAAAATACTTTTCCAAATCGAACCAATGCAGGCATTGCGCTGCACAAACCAGATCAAAATGATTATCTGGAAAAGTGGTTTTCTCTGATTTCTGAAGCGAATAGTGAATTTTATCGTGCTTGTATGAATTGGAGATCTGATTTTCACTGATATCAGTTGCTTCAACAGAATTGAACCGTGAAACAAGATCTATTGAAACCTGACCGTTTCCACAACCACTATCCCATGCGATATTTGTTTCATTACAATTCTCAAACAAAAAGCGGTATAACGATTGTGGATATAATGGTCTATCCCTGAAATACGCATCTGATCTCACGTTAAACGTAGAAACATTTTTATCCATTGTTCTTCACTTTCAATTCGGAAACTTGACATTAATTGACATTTTATTACCCTTCAGGGCTTTATAAATCATATCCCTTTTCAATTAGTTCTGATAGTCTATCCACAAATCTTGCAGCTGGTGCTCCGTCAATTACATCGTGGTCAAACAGTATGGTCATTTCCATAAACTCCCGCATTTCAATATTGTTTTTATTTACCCCTGGTTTTTTAACAATTGAACCGATTGCAAAACATACAGGATGTATGCTAAAGGGAATCAGCCATCCATTTACATTTCCCACCATTCCCAGTGAGGTAACAACAACAGTCCCCATCATTTTTTTTACGCGATAAGGATTAGAGAGCAATATTTTCCAAATAAATAGCCTGATAAATTGCGGCAATATAGAAAATAACTTGCCAGGTGTCTTTTTCCTGTTTTGTTCCATGACATAATTTTTATTATCATTTAAGTTTTCTTTTTTAGCTCTTTCAATCTCATTATAGATATCCGATACAGACATTTTGTTCGTATTTCTCAGAACAAGAGGGATTGGCACAAGATCATTTTCAACCTCTTTTTCCACAAGAACAGAAATATCGATGTCATTAAAGATCACTAATTTATTCTTCCCTTTTCTCAAAGCATGAACCTGTTTATGCTCACTTACCGCCTGACTTATGCATTTCAGAATCCATGACGTAAATGATATTTTTATACCAGACTCACTTCTTTTGTTTTTAATTTTATTTCTGGATTCAGTGACATCAATTTCAATCAATGCTTTTATATGATGCTTTCGCATCCCGATTGTACCAACATCTATTGTGAATTGTCTGCTTGATGGAAAACTTTTAATCGTATACTCTTTGATCACCTTCATTATTGTTTCCATCATTATATTCCTTCTGAACCCGGAACCTTCAGTTACTCCCTTTTGTTTGAAGCATAGCAAGAGCGGCAGAAATCCGGAAGTTTGCCGTTTAGATAAATATCACGGAATTTAAAAAACGCAGTGCGGTTCCATATTCCACTGAATTCCCGATTCCTGTGGTTAAGATTTCCAAGGTTAAAGATGGACGGATTGGTGCAAATACAGCAGGGTTGAACGAACAAATCCGCAGTGATATAGCTGTAATGAAACGGCCATGGACATGGACTCTTTTGGGAATATCTGGATTTTTGAAATACGACAGTAGTCCCATCGTTCTTCTCAGACCATTCTTTTGCACGCTCTTTTATTTCTTTTAGCTCTTCATGCGACAAAGCACTATTGCCCGTCTCCGGGTAGTTTCCTCCCCAATCGGTTATATCTGGTTGAAGAACGATCTCTTTAAAATTACACACAAGAAGAAAATCAAGATGCCTTTCTATATTCTCTTTTAAATCGAGTGTAAGCAGAGAGTAGGCCTTTACATGTATTTCAGAAGCACATTTGTTAAGTTGTATTATTCCTGATAAAAAGGATTCAAAATTTAAGCCTGGTCTTAAGTTCTTAAGAATCTGCGGATCGTAGTGATCGCAGGAAACTGCAATTTCGTTTATTTGTGATTCGATGTAACCCCAGAAGCTTTCTTCGATAATACCAGTATTTTCTATTTAAAGTCATTTATTCCTTAATATCTTGATTACGGTCATATAATAATATCATAACTGGTCTTCTGAGTACAAGCTCTCGGGTTTGTTCTGGCAATCTTTAAGAATTACTGTTTCCCCCACCCCTCTTAATTCAAATCTTTTATTTAAATCTAATTCTATATACCTGATGAATTTTATCATGAAACATTGTTTCCTTTTCCAATATTAATCCATTCTTCTCAGCCACTCGTATGGATTGTTTATTGTCTTTAAGAATAAGACTAATAACTGAAGATAATCCTAATATATTCTTTGCATAGGTTATACAGCCTTTTGCTGCTTCAGTTCCATAACCGTTACCCCAGAACTCATCATTAATTCTGTATCCGACTTCAATTTCGTCTATATTATCAATGTTTTGCTTAAACAATCCACATATTCCAAGAAATCTCTTATCTTTTTTTCTTATTACTGCCCAAAAGGACAAGCCATCCTGGTTCTGCCTTTTCTGGATTTCATTTAGAAATTCCCGGGATTCTTGCTTATTCAAGGTCTTAGGAAAAAATTTATGCACTTTAGCATTCGCCAACAATTCCGCTAAATCTTCAAATCTTTCCTGTTCAATTGTTTCAAGAATTAATCGCTCAGTTTCCAGTATTTTCATTCTTTTATCCTTTAAATTTTTCTGATCATCTTGATTGCTTTCTGTTTTACTTAATTTTCTTACTTTTTCCATTATCTTTATAATTCTATCTCCGGTTTTCTTGTTTCCAGTTTCCCAGGCGGATTTTCTGCACGCATCTGGTTTCTCTTTCCGTGCAAGTAGATATGGACACCAACGTTCTCCGGTATTCGTTGTTTCCGTTTCGGAGGGCTTATTTGTATTCACATTGATTAGTTTCATAATTCCATCTTCCGCCAGCATCCAAACATTCATCAATCTCGAAGAATCTCTTGATTTTAAAGATCCCGATCAAAAATACTAATGCAATAATTGTTAAAATGATTCCTTTAATAATCTTTCGTTTCATGTATTGTAACATTTTTCACAATGGGCCTCGGCACAGCCGTGCCTGTATTGCGTCTGCGGCAGGCATTTTGATTTGATGATGTTGTTTGTCAGTTTACCAATCGTCCTTTTAATCTTCAAATTTCCATAACAATTATTTTACTTTTGCATAAGCATGACAATCTCTCGGAATTGCCGAAATGTTTAGGTTTAACAACCACCTTTTTAATATTCCTTCATATTCCATGCCTGCTTTTTCCATTACCCGCATTGATGCATTGTTTTCGATATCACAAACTGCCCAAGCACGAGAAATTTCATCTGTTTTAAATAGTTCATTTGTGAGAATCGTAAGCGCTTCAGACATATAGCCTTTATTCCAATAATCTTTAGCAAGGACATATCCGAAGGATGCTTTATGATCTTCAATAGAGAAGTCAATCATTCCAATTAAATGATCAGTGCTTTTTAAAAGTATTACAAAAGGGAAGTATTTGCCATTATCTGCTCGTTTCAAACACCATTCCAAAAAACCTTTTGTAGTCTCGACCGATTTATGTGGCATCCATGTTAAATACTTTGTCACATCTTTATCTTGTGCATAATTTTAAAAATTGCATTTGCATCTTCAATTGTCGGCTTTCTTAAAATTAGTCTTTCTGTTACAAAGCTTGTTTTAAAATTCATTCTTCTTTTTTCCTTTTCTTCATTCCTTAGAAGGCAGTTGGCAAATTACAAATACAACTCTTAGGATTCTATCCGCAGCGTACACATCCTCCTTCTTCATAAGAATGAATACGGAGGACGAAACCACGTTGGTAATATAGGTCGCTTTAAGGGTAAAGTATCCGGGGCTTTTCCGGCGTATCTATAAACAATATAGTAAAAGAAAAGCAAAGAAAGTTAATTCCCCAACAAATTAAGCTATTAAATTTTTACAGATAATTTGATTTAATCACTTGATTATGAAGGAGATAAGCAAGGTCCGACCCTCTCTCCAGAAAAAATCTGCTTAAAAAGGCCAGTTTGTGCTGATCATCCCGAGCTGCAATTCAAAATATTCTAAACCGGGACGGCCAGTAATATTACAACTTAATAAGTGAGATATATCTCTTGGAAGCTGACCACTTTTCCATCCTTATAGAGAATGTAATAATGAATGTTTCTGATGCCAATCAGAACATTGTAAGTTTCAGAGTCAGTCAGCCATTCTACCGAAGTAACCTTTCTGACATCAATGGCTCCCATATCGGTATTTATAGAATCGGTGAGATAACCAGATGCACTGATAAGATTAAGCAGCTGTTCTACAGTATCAACATCAGCATTGATAACAACTGCCTCTATGATACAGGAATCCAGTATTAATATGGTCTTATCAATTTTTGAAAGATAGTCCGGCGATGTGATCCAGTTGTTTCTTATGATTTTGGAACTATCGGAAAGCAAATATTCCGATTCCTCCCATGTAATATTTGATATGTATATTCTACTGTAACGTTTTATTTTATCGGTGATATGCTCCGGTTTGAATATAACATCAACATAATTTATTGGTGGCGCAATAGCATTTAATGATGCTGGAGGCACCACTTTCTTTAACTTTACGTCAGACATACTTCTGGCCGTTGAAATGGCGATATTCTCAATTTCTCCCGGATAAACCGTTTTTGCGAGTGCCATTATGTCTGCAGTATCCTGAGCTGTAAATGATAGCTGCTCCTGGGGTGTAGTCGGGAGAGTTTCATGATTGCATGAACAAAAAATTGCAGCTACAGAAGTTATCAGTAGTACTGCTATCAGGATGTGTATTTGTTTTGAGTGAATACTAAATTTTAAGTGGACAGCTTTATTCATGGCGAAGCTCCTTTTCCTGTTATTTGTGGTAAATAAATAACATATTTTTAACCATTTATTTTCAAATATAGTACAAAATTAAGCTGTAATCACCCATCATTCTTAAATTCCGTATTCTTTTAGAATACGTGAAGTTCCGGCTATGGCATTGTGTAAATAAATAGTCAGACGAGCAATGAATTTTCTTATTAGGAAGGTAGTCTATTTTTTAATGTCGCAACTTTTTTCACCTTTCATAACATAGTAACTCAGCGCACTCTGCGTTTTAAAACCTCTTTCTCCGGTATCTTTCCAGTAATTTATACAATCTAAATCCTGGTTTTTATTTATCTGTTTATTAATTTTCTCAAACTTATCCGGTTATTTCTTAATCACTCTCAGTAGTGTCCGGTTAATTTAACAATGGATTACTGCAAAAAACAGCTTGAAATTTGGATTTTCAGACCAGAAAGCACCAAATCACAAATCTTAAATTCCAAACAAAACCCAAATTCTAAACAGGAACAGGAGTATGAATAGAGAATTCGATATCGGAAATTTGAAACAGGATAGCGGCCTCTACCTGCTCTATTCTTGTTTGGATTTTGAATAATTGGTAATTGGGATTTGTTTAGGATTTGGTATTTGTGATTTGGAATTTATTGCGTGCCCTACTTCTTATGAAATCTTATGTTTATTAAATTAACCGGACACTTCTGAATCACTCTCTTTATTTATTGTTTATTAAGATGAGTGCCCCTAAATAATAATAATGATCATCATACGGAATGCCGCAGCCCATCAAAACGTCGAAGCTGTATTGCAACTTGGAGCGCTAATAAAAAAGGGGACTTATACAGTCCCCTTAAATTTACCAAGATTAAAGGCTGAGTTCAACTCAGCTACTGGTTACTTACTTACAAATGTTGTAACGGACATTTTTTCAAGCTTGACAGTCAGAACACCATCAGTTGCCGTAACCGCAGACTTTTCTGCCCAGTTCTCATTATTATTTGTTACAATTGGTGTAAAAGATGCCGGAACAGTTCCACCAGTGATAGTAATCGGTACAGTTTGCTCAGATTCTGTCTCGTTAACCGCAACAATAACAACTTTACCGGCATCATCTTTTGAGGCTGTAAGAAGCACTTTTGCAGGAAGCTTGTCTGTTGCTGTAATGTTAACAATTTTGTGATCAGGACGAATATAACGGCTGTAATTACCAAAGGTGTAGTAGCGTTTAGCTATGGAATTACTCCCTTTTATCAGTGCCAATCCCTCATTGTCGTTCTGATAGTAAGCTTCATACCACCAATAGCACCAAGCCGAAGCTTCGCCAACCATAAGTCCGGATTGTATCCATCGTCCGACAGCGACACCATTTTTGATGTCCGTACTCGGTCCCTGTTCAGGCCAGTACATCACACCGGACATTTCGGTTTGCCAAATCTCCTTGGTCCTCTTGCCCCCAGTGACATCTGCAGGCCACGGGTACGCCACCTGTGATTCATACTGGTGCACACCCAATATGTCGACCGCGTTCCAAGCTTCGGTGTCCTTAGCCAGCCAGTGGCCGTAGTCATAGCCATCCCCATCTTTACACTTTTGAGCGCATTTAGCAATCTCTGCAGCATCGTTTATATCATTTGAGAAGCATCCACAACCATGTGGATCGGAGCTTTTATACTGATCAATGCAAGATAGATTACTCCACACGTGGATCCACAATGATGCTTCGGGTGCAATCATTTTAACATCAGGAGCATATTGGTCGAACGCTTTCCTTGCCGCTTTAACGAATTCCACCATCTGCTTTCCGGTGTACACCATTGATTCGTATTCGTCAGTAAGCGGTGGACTACACGGCTTTTCACCTGAACCAGAACCACAAGACGCAAAATCGGACTCATTAGCAATCGACATTGCATAAAGCTTGTTTGAAGCCGCGTATTGGGCTATTTTTTTTGCCCAGTCAGCATAGTTTGCCGTTTTCAAGTAACCACCCGCAGTCGTTTTTCCATTACTCTTCATTTCTCTAGGTGCACTCCAGCACGACCCGATAATTTTGGCACCGTAGGTGGATCTCGCTGTTTCCCAATCGTTTGGTACACTTCTATGGCCGCCATTTTCATGCATTCCTATACGCAGGATGGACAGACCGAGTGCATCTTTAGTAGTGAGATCGGAAGTGAAAAGTTGTTTCCAGGGGAGCGATTTGCCGCTAGGCATAATGGTCGCGTTGATACCAAAACCCTGGATGGTCTGTTTTTCCTGGTCAAGATGAACAGTTGCATTTGTTTCTGCAGCAGTGTCCAGCTTAATTTCAATTCCGGTAGTATCAAGTGTATTGAGTGGAATTGACTTACTTTTATAATTATCAGCAGTAACTCTGATTGTATCCACAACATCTGCTATTTTTGCCAGTTTACTGCTGACTGCACTGAAGTTTTTAGAAGAGGAATTAACAATGTATTTGCCATTATCCATTGGAATGTAGCGAAACATCACCTTTTGCTGGTCAGTTGAAACCCTAATTACAAGCAATTTACTTGTATGGGAGATCTCATCAACATTAAAACGGTACAATCCCGCCTGGGCATTCTGTTGCACCACCTTTTTAATTAGAGCTCCATTTACATCAAATATCTCGATCTTCACTGAAGAAGGTTTGATCAGGCTGAAGTCCAGTGAACCTCCGGTTAAGGTTATCGGTCTGGGTTCTGATTTAAAAGAAGCTTGAATATTAGTAGTTGCAATCGAAAAAGCACCATCTGAATCGGTAGTGTCCTTTAATCCAACATTAACCAGCTCGACATTTGCTTTAGATATAGGTTTCCCTGCCTGATTTGTGACTTTTCCTGATATTTTAACACTCTGGGCATTGATCGACAGCCCGATTAATAATAGAAAATAAAACATTAAACGTTGGCGCATAGCCTACCTCCCTTAAGGAATATATTTATAATTTCTATGTAAGGATTTATGTCCTGGTTTGCCTTAACATCCCCGGGACTTTAATCGGTACAATTAGTTTTGCAACAATATTGTAACCCCAACTGATGCCGAGTAATAAATAATATAAAAAATTTATATTGATTAGATTTCGAAAATATAAAAGCCGTAATAATAGTTAATAAGGGATAGAATGACTAATGTCATAACGCATAAAATCTGTTCGTTACACAAAACATAAAAAAGCATTCCAAATTCAACAAGTCTTGTATTCAATATAATATGAGGATAGTCTTTCTGAGAGCTTTTTTTACTATATGCTGTTTTTGTTTTCAAATAAGGATAATTTAATAATTCTAATATTTGAATTTTCAATGCATAACAGCTGCCATTTTTAACTTATAACAGGAGGCGCACAAACGTAGTGGGAAGCTTCCCGGACGGTGAATCTGCCTAATGCTGGCTGCAGTACGTCTACATCATATAGCCGGATCAAGTGGAGTACAAAAAGGTACCTAAATATGGAAGTACTTAATGAAGAAAAAATTTTGAGGCAGCTGCCTAAGAACCAATACCCAAACCAGATTGGAATGGTTAACTCAAGGCAATGTGCGAAAAATTATTGACACTACCGGCCAGCCATCAGATTAATCGATTAAAATTTTACAGATAAATCGATATAATCACTTGATTATGAAGGAGATAAACCCGGTACGACCCTCTTTTACCTTTGCATTTCCTGCGCTCTCTGCGTTTTATTTTCCTTTTCCTGAAAACCTCATATAATTCATCAATTTTACAATGATACTTAAGACAAGTTCACACACCACAGGTTGGAAGAATGAATATGTCCTCTCCTCCTCTCTCATGTCCCTGTTTCCAGTATTTTCATGACATCTTTTACCAGTTGTATTGATGCATCTATTTCTACTTTTCTTACAGATACACTTTCCACATTACACCCGATTGGTATTTTTTTGTCTTTTGAAAAATCCAGCAGCTCAATAAATTGCTTTTTTAATACCTCAACCGACTTATTCAGAATATCCTCAGAATTCTGTAAATCATTTTCTATCCATCGTGGTATATTTATACCCAACCACTTCATAAATTCAAGTGTTTTTAATGATCCACACGGGGTGAGAGTAAATAATATCGGAACCATCTCCCTGCTGTTATTCTGGCAATAATAATAGTAATCTGACAAGAAGTTTTTTGAAGCCTCTACATTATAAACCGCCTGGGAAATAAAATATTTACACCCATTTTCAATCTTTTTTATTACCCTGAGGTGCTCATTATATTTGGTAATATGTCTTTCAGGAATAGTCACACCACCCAGAATTATTTTGGAACCATAACGCTTACACAGGCTGTAAGCATCATCCAACCTCATTGAATTGACTTGGTTCGAAGATGATGCGCCCACAAATACAGAGAATTTATCATCATTGGAATCCGCGTCGATAAATTTAAACAGTTCACTTTCATTATACTTACCAACAGATTTGTAAATAATCTTAGGTACATCCAGATCCTTCAGATAATTCATCCCGTAAACACTTGAATCGATGGTTGGCAGAAATGGAAAAGGCCGGTTTTCGCTTGTTCGTTCTGACTCGTCCTGTATATCATAAATCACCAGACCATCGATATTCAATCCATTCAGTCTTTCTATTTGTTTTTCAGCTATTTCCACTATTTTTTCATGAGAATTGGATTTCTTGGGTGGTGTTATTCCATAGGTGATAATTCCAGATTCTCTTTGTAATATTTTTCTTTTTAACAACTCAAAACCCTCTTCTTGTTCCGGAAACGATCCGCTTCTCCTTGTTTTATTGTTTTCTGTTCGTTACATAAAAATAATTTGAGCCAATTCCCACATCTCTTGAAGTTCAGGGGTATCCAGCAATGCTACAGGACTATTTATCAAGGTTAACCATCGCAGGAATGACATATGAAGACTACAAGACACTAACAGAGCTTTGAAGAGGAATTACATTTTATATCAAAATGTAAATAACACTACGCATTCTTGCCCCATAGGGGCAATATATTTCTAGCAAAATTGACCACCACCAGAAGATCTTTGTCCCGTAGGGACAATACATTTTTAAATAACCGGGTCTGTATTGTTAGTTTGAGGTCAGAGATTTGATAATTGACATTCAAATAATTTTAAACTGAAACCAGCCATTGTCCAGATTGAAATAACTGATTGAAGGTTTTTCCCCAGGCCATCTTATGCTTTTTGATCCCCGACCAGTTTACCATCACCACGAAGTCATTATTCTTCTAAATGTATCTCACGATAGCTTTACATTTTCAAGAAGTCTCTGATAAATCACCAGATCACTTCTTAAAAAACATACGAAAATAATTTCCAAATCATATTCATGATTTTTGATAAAAGAAGAACATGTATCAACTGCTATTTTGGCCGCCAAATCCGCAGGATACCCAAAAACACCTGTGCTTATGCAAGGAAATGCAATGCTATGACATCCGAATTTAACTGCCAGGTGCAGAGATGAAAGATAGCAGCTTTCTAAAAGTTTCGGTTCACCACTGGTGCCGCCTCTCCAGATTGGGCCTACCGTATGAATTACATATTTTGAAGGAAGATTATAGCCTGAAGTAATTTTTGCATCTCCAACAGCACACCCTCCTATGGTTCGGCATTCCTCCAATAATTTGGGTCCTGCAGCACGATGTATGGCACCGTCTACACCACCTCCACCAAGCAGGCTTTGATTTGCAGCATTAACAATTGCATCAACTGTCAGCTTAGTAATATCTTCCTGTATTGCATTAAGACGTACCTTATTTTCCATAAATAATTCGTCTCGCCAAGCAATCCATCCGAATCAGGTTAATGTAACTGCACTTGCCTGTATCCCCTCCTCTATCGAGCCAGTTAGCCTTTCGAGGAGGCCCTGAAAAATTTCTGGCCAGAGTTAATACTGAAAATCTTTTCTCAGTGATAACCTGTTAAAAGCAATCATCTTCCCGAAGAATTGTTTTATCAAAATCGGCTTTTCCATCCCATACCGGCCAATATTTCGCTCTTTTAGACTTTATGCTTCCGGAATTTTTCTTTGCCCATTGATAAGCTTCTGGTGTGTTTTCCGTAAGCTCGCAAGCCTTTTCCCAGGATTTAAATTCCCCTTGAGTCAGCTCGCCTTTTGTTACCGGCCTTAAAGAAAACCTTGCTTTCATGGCACCCATGCGCGGAGTAACCAGCGCATAATATAATTTGCCAGCCATCAGATTTGCTTTCATGAAATCAGCACTCTCCCCAACAACCATGAACATGTGCTCTCCTGCGCTGGTCTTGTAAAAAACCTTCTTTTTTGCGGACACAATCCCCACAAA
>JAEZKP010000047.1 GCA_023436145.1 Fibrobacterota bacterium
AATTCATTACTGAAGGAGTATTTTGCATGCAGAATGACTGCCGGGGAACTCAGAACAGCTAACCCCTCAGATATTCCCCAGATCCCTCAGCTTAAAGAGATGATAAAAAAACTGGAACCAGCAGTTCACCAACATCTATTACAGCAGATTTATATGGGCAATTTCTGCGATTGCACTATCGAACTGGAACCTGCAGCGCGAGAAATAAAACGATTTGATAGGATCATAGAAGCTGCCGCTGAGCAGATCCTGGAAACCCGGTATCCCCGTTTCAAGGAGATTGCCTCCAGAAGTATTCCCCCATCACTGCGTTACTATCAACGACTTTTCGATGAATTCATAATACCAGGATTGATTTCCCTTAAAGATGCACGGACACAGGGTTTAACTGAAGCAATAGAGACTATGGTTGTCCCTTTAGGCCTGGTTGAGGTAAAATCCGGCAATTATCTGCTGGCTCCCAATCCTGTTACTAATCAGTTTCTTTCATGGTTTTTCGGACTGCTGCCAGTCTCAGGTCAAGTTCCGGTATCAGACCTGCTTTTGAAATTGCAAACTGGTGTATATGGCACTCCACGCGATCTGGCATGCTTTCTCATCGCATCGCTTGCCTACTGCGGTCACATCTCATTAATAAACAGAGGACGTACTGTACCCATCGATTTTATCAGATTGACAAACATCGATCAGGTCGAGTCAGTTGCTCCTGGAGAGCTTATCAAACAGGCTGACCGGGAAACGATTACAGGTTCCTGTTCATTTTTATGCGGATCTATACCCGGTGAATCTTTTGGGCTCCGGCAGCAGCGTGATATCTGGCAGGCGGTTTTGAAATTTAAAACAAGTGGAGCTTCACTGATAAACGAGCTGGATCATAAAATCAAAGCCCTTTCAGGATTTTCAGCGTTTAGTAATTTTGATTTTGATAACATTAACCGTAAATGTGTATCTCTTTCCAGAGTACTGGAAGAGATAAAGATATCTTATAACGCACGTGAAGGATTGGAACGCTTCCTGATTTCGTGGAGAAACTCCGGTTTGACCTCTGGTGATATTACCCACCTTCGGCAACTGGAAAAATTCCTTGGCCATCATGGGGAAAGAATAGTTTTTGTAAATCATTACCTGCACCACCATTCGGTTCTCGAAGCATCATCTACAGATAAAGATACAAATCAGAGCAGAGATACGGTACTAATGATGTTGCGTCAACCTGATTTGATGATTATTCCAGATGAAGGCGAACAGCTGCAGGCAGCTTTTGAGGCATTTCGTAACAGTTATATGCAGAAATATTCCTCCGATCACGCAAATTTTCAGAAATCCCGAAAAAGAGCTGTTGTATCCAGACATTCCTTAAAAGCATTACAAACAATCCGGCGGCTTACGGCAGTTACCACTCTTGACCGCCCAATAGGCACGCAACATCTTCTGGATGAACTGGAGAAGCCATCACCGGCAGTCTGCACCAGAAACACTGCAGAGGAGTTGCTCCGCTCTCCTATGTGCAGTTGCGGATATCAGTGTGGTACTGCTCCGGAGCAAAAAACTTCAACTGATCCGGAAACTGCTATTGAAACCATTTTACATGATTATGCATCAATTCTTTGTACACCTCAGGTGATCGAAGCTCTTTCGGCACGGTCATTTGCGTTACGGGATATAGACAGATGTGCATCAGAACGGCTTCATAATCTGCATACATTCCTAAAGAATAATGACACCAATGGTTCTCTTGCTTTATGCGATTTGTTAGATGACTTAACTATAGCAGAATTAAATAAAGCACTTTGCGGTTACACAGCAGTAGAGAACAGAGATCTTGATATCCTAAGAAACCAGCTTTCAGGACGCCGTCTTACCCCTTCACAAATAAGAGAAATATTCAACCAGTGGCTTGGCAAGACATCCGATGAAACGATTCTTGCAATAGACCAGAATTCCATCTCATCTGAATATGAAACAGCAGAGTACCTGCTCTGGCCTTTTCTTCACCAGAAAATTTTTCAGCATTCGGTTCAGGAATCAAAAATTACAAGTGCACAAGTGCAGTCTTTATCCTCAATACTTGAGCAGCAGTTTCCATCAAATAAACTCATGATGATTTTTGAACGGAGCTCTACAGCTGATCTCTTCGAATTTTTATGCAAGGAACCTCTGCATTATTCCGCCATCCAGGCTGCCTGGAAAATACTCAGTGATCGTGTATTGAATGCTACAGAAAAAGTCCCGGAGCAACTGTATTCTCAATTTCTGGACAGTTCGGAAGGTTTGCATGTTAAAAGGCGGCTTATTGCATTAAAAGAATTTTCCAGAAATCGGGCGTTTGCATTTCCCATGAAATTACGCACACGTCTTCAGACATCATTTCTGTATAATGACCCCTGGACTGATTCTCAATTGAAAAGGTCCATTCAAGGAATAATTGAGAAGCTGACTGTCGATAGCAGCGACTGGTTTCAAACGCTTCCTCCTGTTAAAAAAATAAATTATACCGACAATTCCACAATCATCCTGATAGATGGCGTCTCAATCGATGTCTGGCTGGAGCTTCAGAACACCAGTTCCTCACTTTTCGATGATGCAAATACCAGTATCCACAGACTTTCTTCACCGAGTATGACGTTGGATAGTATAAATGAACTTTTCGATTTTCCTGCAGAAAGCGATCCTTCGGAGAAGCTGAATGATTTAGAAATTACCTATTTGACCATATCAGGAAATGAAGACCATTTATGGAAAGACCTTATTCCAAAATCGAAACCAGGCAAACCACTATTGATAAGAGTTTCGGCCATAGATGAAAAGGCACATAAGGGTAATATCCACCTTCATGAGATGCCTGCATTTCTTGAGAATATTTTGACCAGAAACATTCCCTCGCTTCTTGATTTATGCAGGTCAGAAAAACGGAAGCTGATAATTACCTCAGACCATGGCTTTTCCTTCACTTCAAATGGCCTTTCCCACGGAAAAGGAGGACCTTTTGAGCAATCCATTTTCAGAGTTGATTGGCAGTCCGGGTAAAATGTATACTATTTTTTGAGGAAAAAAGGTTCGCCGGCTAAGATTATGCTGTAATGAACGACAAGGTTTAATCGTTTCACCGAGGGATCTATCAAATACCTGAAGAAAGATTGGATTTAAAACATGAGCGAAAGCTTTAAAAATGAAGTATTCAGGCTGCAAGCACGATTTCTTTATCTGGAGATGTTGTTTCTGTATGCAATCGCCTCCTTTTGCATCATCTCCTGGTTTCCTCCCGTTTTTTCTCTTTTAGCATACGAAGAGATCCTTCGGTCTGCACTCAAAGCATCAGTTCTCCTGAATATGACAGCTCTGATTCTGTTCTTACTTTACAAATTTTTTAAAGGTGAGATGCGTCGTATTTCAATAATGATTACAGATAATCAGATTATTAAAAAAGGGTTCTCCGGAACCACATCGGTTTGCTTTTCAGATATTACCAGCCTTGAATATATAAGGATGCCCGGATTACGTGGTTTTCTTAAGTTCAGTACATCGGATAAAGTACTGAAAATACCTTTATTTATGGAGCATACCGTAAAGTTTACTGCTTCGCTGCAAACCAGACTCAATGAGTATCCAAAAGTTTTGGCCAACATAAATAAGACGCAGCTTTATGAAGATGCAACTGTTTTTCAGGACTCTTATCAACGTTCTTTAAAGGCATTTTCCCCACTCATCATGATTTCTTTGCTCTTGTTTTTTATAAATACCATAATAGCAGTCGAATTCTGGGGATTGGCTCTTATACCTATTCTTATATTTGCCATGACCGGCCTTTTTCTTCCCTTGATTGCATATCATTTAGCCGATGTAAAAATAAATCAATCTGTCAGAAACCTGCTCAGATCCGACACAGCCCAGATTCATAACAGCTGCATGGAATATCTTCACAGCGGATTTCTTACTTTCATTTTATATCTTTTAGTCGGTATTCTTTTTAAGGCTGTTTTTCTGTGGAATCAATAACCAGACCTCTTACTTTACAAAACAATTTTATTTCACCTCCTTTACTTTGTGCCCCAATGGCCGGACTTACCCATAGTGCATTCAGGCGTCTTCTGGCGGGCTTTGGGGGTTACGGATGTCTATACACTGAGATGCTCTCTGCAAAAGCCCTTCTGGTAGAAAACCTTAGCCAATCCCCATTTACCAAAAAAAGAGCCGTCGAAGGAAAAGTTGTATATCAGTTGAAACTATCTGGCAACGAACCTTTAAAGGAAATAATTGAACGGGTTATAAGCATAGAACCATTTGCAATAGACATCAATCTTGGGTGCCCTGCACCAGCTGTAAAAAAAGATGGTTGTGGAAAATCGCTTTTTGATAATTTCGAATTGCTTAAAACCACTCTTCATAAACTGAGAGAATACTGGAAAGGTATATTGACAGTTAAGTGCCGGCTGGGAAATAATGAGCAGGGCTGGGAGGATCGATTTATAGCACGTATCAGTCTGTTCCGACAATGCGGAGTCGATGGAATCTGCGTTCATCCCAGGTTTTCTGATGAAAAACTGAAGAGAGAAGCCCGCTGGGACCTTTTCAGCTGGATCAGATCTCAAACCGAACTCCCGCTAATCGCTAATGGAGACATCTGTGACAGGACTGCATTAAAGCTGCTCTCTTCAGGAGTATGTGATGCTCTGATGATAGGCCGAATGTCAGTTATAAAACCCTGGGTTTTCCGGGATATAACAGGCGAATCCGGAGATATCGACTTCGCAGAAGTATGGAACCGTCATATTGATTACATCTGTGAAGATTTCCCTCCAGAAAAAGCTATAGGCAGAATAAAGGAATTCACATCCTATTATGCCAGAAATTTTTTCTTTGGCCATGAACTGTTCAGAGTTGTACAATCAGCTTCTTCGATTGAGCAATTAAGAGTAAGGGGCAACCAGTTCCTCTCTTCAGATCCCCAGGTTTGCTCTGCAAAATTGTGAAACAATCCTGCATCACAATAAGCAGGCTGTTGAGTCTGAGATGCTATTTAGTAAACAATTATTCAAATCACCAGTTCCAGAGTAAAACCCTTGTGTTTAGCCATGTCTATCAGAATTGGTTTAACTTTCTGATGGTTTTTTGTTTCATATATTACAATCTGGGGGTTTTCCAGATTTTCCGGATTATCGCGGGCTACCACCCCATAATAGCCGACAAGTTGGGGAGTTGGAGCATTGACTATTTTAATTCTCGCACCGACTGGAAATAAGGGAACAATAGTAGTCAGAGTTTTAATGATGTCCGCATTAAGCAGATTTCCACCCATTTCAATTATGTTTCTGAGGGCAACCTTTATGTTGCAGGGTTCAATCCCTTCACGCGGCCTTCCTGAGATGTATGAATCATAGCAATCTGCTACTGCTACAATTTCAGCGAACCTGTGTATCATGTTCTGTCTGGAAAAGTCTTTTAGAGGGGGGCGGTTATCACCCTTTATACCTTGTGGAAATCCCGTACCGTTCTGCCGCTCATGATGCTGCAAAGCAACAGCTGCACTGGTTGAAGGGATTGCATGATTTTGAGAAAGCATCAGAAAGCCGTAGACAGTGTGTTGCTGATAGGCTTTAAGCTCCTCAGCACTGTATTCGGTTATTTTCTTGGTAAGTAACTCTTTTGGTAAAGCAATCAAGCCCAGTTCGTAATTGAGCGCACCAATACCAAGCTGTTTCATCTCCTCATAAGATAATTTGTACTTTTTACCAATACAAAGTGAAGTTATGGTAACATTCAGTGCATGCCCCAGAAGACTGGGTTGGGTCTGCTGCATGGCAGAGAGATTAAGCACTATCGATGATTGACTCATGATTTCTTCCACAAACTTATCCAGAGCCTTAACCATTCCATTATTCATTATAAACTTGTTCAGATATTGCTTATTCTCTTTTAATATATCTTTTATCTTATCTGTACTTTTGATGCGGAAATGTTCAATAGCATTGGATAGTTCTTTTGATGAAGAATCGATGGACTGGCTCATCTCCCGCTGTGCCGCCTCTGATACGACATCTTCCGGATTTACGCTCTCAGTACCTTCAACATCGATAAGGACATTGCGGTAACCTAATTGTTTTAGTCTTTCACGATACCGTTCCTTGATTCTATAGCCTGCAGCCAGAAGAAGCTCTCCTGAAGGCAGAACAATCGACTCACCCAGAACCATATCCTCCTGGACCTGCTCTAATGTATATCTAACCACAATTTCCTTTCACAACCACTTCGGAATGTATCTTTTCAGAACAATACCTATAGATTATACAAAACATTTGGATAAGAATCAAAGTGCATTTTATACTCCTTGATATTAATTTTAAGCGATTTAAAGCCAGGCAATTTCATAAATATCCAAAAAAATAAGAGGTTAGCTGATGATAGAGCTGATAAAAGAGATCTCATCGCCGGATGCAGCCGAAATTGAAGTCTATCGTACTTTAAGGCGGCCTGAGCATCACAGAAAACAAGGTTTGTTTGTGGTTGAGGGTGATAAAGTGGTTAACCGGTTTCTTGAGAGCAACCTGTGCACAGTATCAGTCCTGGTGGTTTCAGATCTTCTGGATTATTACTATCCGATACTTGAAAAAAAATCGGAAAAGATAAAAATCTATACTACAAGTGAGCCACTTTTAAAAGCCATTGTTGGTTTTAAGTATCATCAGGGAATAATGGCTGTGGGTAAAATTCCACAGCAGCGCTCTCTGGAGCAGATTATGGTCAATTGCACAGAACCAGCAATCATAGTTGCATTGGATCGACTGGAAAGTGCGGAAAATACAGGGATCATTATCAGAAATTGTGCAGCAAACGGAGTACTGGCTGTAATTGCAGGTGAAAGATCCACAGATCCATTTCTGCGAAGGGCGGTAAGAAATTCAATGGGTACGCTGTTCAACCTCCCGATAGTTTATTCAAATAATCTGGTATCTACTCTGGAGCAGCTTCGTGAGATTCACCATTTCCAGATAGTTGCAGCCCACCCCAGAGCCCAGAGTCAGGATCTGTTCATGACAGATTTAAGTAAAAACAGTTGCATCGTTTTGGGAAATGAGGGGACCGGTATCAGTCCAGAAGTTTTAAGCCAATGTGATATAGAAGTCCAAATCCCTATGGTTTCCAATGTTGATTCTTTAAATGTAGCCTGTGCCAGTGCAGTTATTCTTTATGAAGCCGTACGGCAGCGACACAGCCGAAAATTTCATATACCGCAATTCTTGATTGAAAATTCAGAGCTTTAAATTTTAATCCCTAATCGGAGCATCCAGCTCAGGAGAGACTCTCACTTGAACATAGTTTCGGGTGGGAGTTTTTATTTGTAATTCGTGAGTTGCTCAGTAAGTGAAATTTCCAGTTCAGTTTTGATCCCCTACTGATACTTATTTGTTATACACTGCACAATTTCGTACAAAATTGTGTCCGAAGCAGTTTAACAACCCTTAAAACTAATACAAACGATAGTTGGTATGCTTATTGCATAAAAAGGCAGGCAGAACGAATGACCCGGGATCGTATGTTGAAAGTTTCTTTTTATTAGGAGGATGTAATGAGAAAACATTTAGGTAAAGCTACCTTGTTTCTGGTAGCATTTGCAGGTACCATATTAGCCGATGATGGATCTGGATATAATATGGTTGATACTTTATGGGTATTGATGGCCGCATTTCTGGTCTTTTTCATGAATGCCGGATTCGCATTTGTTGAGAGCGGATTCTGTCGTGCAAAGAATGTGGTTAATATTCTGGCCAAAAACTTTGTAGTCTTTGCAATTGCCGCAATTGCCTATTGGGCAGTAGGATACGGGTTCATGTTTGGAAAGGGAGAGATAATTGGAACCAACTCTTTTTTGGTAAATGAGGCGGCAAGCAGTCCGGTAACCAACATACCGCTTTTTGTCTTTTTCTTTTTCCAGCTTGCTTTCGCTTCTGCAGGATGTTCAATTATATCCGGAGCAGTTGCTGAGCGAATAAAGCTGATCTCCTTCCTGCTTTTTGGATTGTTAATGGTGGCTTTTATTTATCCATTGACAGGTCACTGGATCTGGGGAGGCGGCTGGCTTTCAGCTATGGGATTTCATGATTTTGCCGGTTCCACTGCAGTTCATTCTGTAGGAGGCTGGTGTGCACTTACCGGAATCATCCTTTTAGGACCACGCATCGGTAAATACCGTCCGGATGGCTCACAGCGCGCTATATTGGGACATTCCATACCATTGGCTACTTTAGGTGGTTTTATACTCTGGTTAGGCTGGTTTGGGTTTAATCCTGGAAGCCAGCTGGCCATGGATGTCAATGTACCACGTATTGCCTTAACTACTGCATTGGCATCCTGTACAGGGATTTTAGGCGCTATGGTTACATCATGGATTACCAACGGTAAACCTGATCTTTCGATGATTATAAACGGATGTCTGGCAGGACTGGTGGGAATAACCGCACCCTGTGCAGTTGTCTCTCCGGTTGGTGCATTAATAATAGGATTTATAGCTGGAATAATCGTAGTATTTGCTGTTTACGCATTTGACAAACTTCACATTGACGATCCAGTAGGTGCACTCTCTGTACATCTTGTCAATGGCGTCTGGGGAACCCTGGCTGTGGGTCTTTTTGCTGTGCCGCAGTATTTTAATGGCAATGCAGGACTTTTTTATGGAGGTGGATTTGCTCAGCTTGGAACTCAGGTGATTGGTATACTGGCTGTTGGTGCTACTGTTCTGGCCAGTTCATTTACACTCTGGGCCATAATAAAAGCAATTTTGGGTTTGCGGGTATCGCGTGAAGAAGAGATCGGTGGCCTTGATGTTGGTGAGATGGGATTAGAGGGTTATAGTGGATTCCAGATTTTCACTACTGAAGATGTCAGCCCGGTTATTGTAAGTGAACCAGCAAAGAAAGTTACATCAATTAAGGAGGTAAAAAATGAAACTGGTCGTGGCAATTATACAGCCAACAAAGTTGCCTGATGTTAAAAAAGCTCTTCTGGACGCTGATGTCCGAAAAATGACTGTTACAAATGTTATCGGTTGCGGACAACAGGGTGGCTATACAGAAAGTTACAGGGGCAGCATAATAGAAGTCAATCTGTTAAAGAAAGTCAGATTAGAGATCGCAGTTAATGAAAATTTTGTTCAACCCACAGTTGATGCCATCATCAGAGGAGCCCGTACAGGCAAAATCGGTGATGGAAAGATTTTTGTTCTGGATCTGCCCCAATGTATCCGTATCCGTACCGGAGAAGAAGGTATTGAAGCAATAGGATAGCACTGGAAACATTTTCCGAATAAAAAAACAGGGCAGTTACTGCCCTATTTTTTTATTAAGCAGTTGTGAAGCACATGAATACCACCCACAAATTCAAACCAGGAGCACTGATTACCTTTTTTAACTCAAGAAAAATATTGCCATAGTCGATAATTATAACAGTGGAAGAAGTAAGTATGACAGCATTAAACCAGGGATGGTAACATGAAAGACACGGTCCACAATTCAATAAGAAAAGGCCGATTTCTATGGATGGAAGGCCAGGCTAAAGAGGAATATATTTTATCAATAAAAAGACGAATTGAGAGTGGGTATTATTTTTCCGAATCAATTCTGGTAAAAATAGTTGATGAGCTGGCACCAGTGATGGCAGAAGCAGTTAATCAAGAGTATTAAACGTTATCGGACTGTTTTTTCCTGAAGACAGGCCTAACAGGGATGAAAAATTATCCTTTAAAATAAATTGCCCTATAATAAATTAAGGATATTGAGTGAGCTCCCTAAAATAGCTCACCCACGAACTTCTACTGAACCTAGTTGCTTTTGCAACACCTGAATCCGGTTTGAGGTTTTGCCCCTCCCCCAACTCCAGGTGACACTGTCTGGCATTTGGAATATGGACCGCCCATAAGCATTGGTTCGTTACCGGTCCCGGTTACCCATTCAAAAATATTACCAACCATGTCGTAACCGCCATATTTACTTACACAGTTAAGACGGCTTCCGGAACGCTCCGCGGCTTTAGTACCATCGGTGTTACACTTGTTGTCATCCCGGTTCCACCCGTATGGATAAGTATATCCCTCAAGACCACTACAAGCCCACTGCCACTCATCCTGAGTACATAAACGCTTGCCTCTTTTTTGACAAAACTGCTGAGCATCTTTATAAGAAACGTTTCCCTGAGGAACAACATCTCTTTGGTTAGGATACTCATAGCGGTCGACACATACTTTGAAAAATGGTCTTCCCTGTTTACCCGGAGGTATATCAACCAGAAACATGTCATCAGGGCAGAACAGTGGTTTTGCATATCGCTTTATAGTTTCCTCATAATTGCTGGTGGAGTGCTTAATAATACGGGAGACCTGGGCGCGCGGGATCTCCTTTGAGCTCCCATCAGCAAGTTTAATTACTACTGACTGATTATTTACAGTGCTGATTTCTCCGGTAAAGACAAGATCCTCTTTGATTTTGCCAAATTCATCAGTTTCAGAGTTTCTGACAAAAATTGTATCAGGAGTCTGCTGTTTGGGCTTTTTTGGAGGCACTTTTTCATCGGGTTTTTGTTCAGCCGGTATTAAGGAGATCTGAGTGATTACTGTTTTAGCAATGGGAATATTGGAGCCTTCAATGTTAATGTTCAACATTGATTCATCCACAGAAATGATTTTACCTTTGAAAACCGATCCATTTGAAATCCGGACCTCAACGATACCCCCATACCCGGGTTTGGCTTTCAATTCATCATATGAAATTACTTTTACTTCAGAGATATCAGAACTCTTCTGAGGTGAAGGTGGACTTTTTTTAGGTGGAGGCGGGACCAGTAATTCAAACCTCTTAAGCAGATGATGCCCGAATGCATAAGGTTTACCCTCTGTAGTCTCCAGTATCAAAGATGTGTCATCTTTTGATTCCACTATACCGATTAACTCATCTCCGGTAGCCAGACTCATCCGGTATTTACCCTTTACCTGAATTTCGTTAAATGTCTGTCCGCTGGAAAGAGCGGGGCCACTTACCACTGGTTCAACTGAAGCAGTTTCAGTGAGTTGTGAATTCCCCCCCTCATCCCACCACTTTTTCCAGGCAGCAGAATCGTTGCCCAGGTTCATCCCTGTAATTTTCTCCAGGGCACAGCTACCGATATTTAGAGTGAAAATAATTACTATGTTTACTCTTCCTCGCTTTCCTGCAGCCTTATCCAGATATTCAATTTCAGAAGAGGACTCTATGTGCTGCTCACAAAGAGACATGGAGTTATAATCCAGAAAAGGAGATGCAAGCAGAAATTTATTTCTTTCGCTGGTGATATAGGTTTGCACCCAGTCCTCAAAAGTTCCTTCTCCCGCATATCGGGCGTTTTTAATGATACTTACGTGGCATGCTCTGGGAAAGGTTTCTAAGAGCACTGGTACCGCCCCGATTGCCCGGGAACCCATGTTTGCCAGGGAGGTTGCAGCCCGAAAGCTTTTAAATGCGACTTCCTTTTCTACCTGGGGTTCAATATTCTGAGATGTTCTTGAGAAATAGGAGTAGGCATCAGTGGAATAATAGACTGAGGGTCCACTTTTAATATCACCGGCAAGAATCGCCAATTTATCCTGTGCCGATGAGATCTGAATAATTAATCCGATGCATAATAACAAAGTGTATGGAAAATTGCCTGAAAAAAATGAGATAGACATGTTCCTCCCTGCACGTTTAGCCCCTATCCCCGATATTTGATGTTTTTTTCTGTTTGTGGACAGTAGAGCTCTGATTGGAGATTATCGAATATGTTTTAAAATACCTTATGACCGCGGTTTTAAAAAGGCATTAGCCGCAATAAAACAGTTTAATTTAACGAATTTTTTATAGAGGAACTATATTAAGTTCCATTTAAAAAAGTCCGAAAATAGTAATAAACATATGATTAAGTTTAGTTCAGTATTATCAAAACTACGAAGATCCTACATAGGGGGCAACTATGATGCACCAGAGAGTGGAACCGTTTGTAACCCTCGACGACCGCCCTGAAAGGGATACAGTGATAGAAAAAGATGAGATCATCAGTTTGATAATTGATATAGAAATTATGTCAACTGCCGATTTCTATAAAAGGTATTTTTCACTGGAAGAGCGGTCGTGAAAAGGATTCTACGGAAAAAAACTATAGAGAACGCAAAGACCTGTCCGGGTTTTCTGTTTTTCAAGCCGGTTTAAAGCCGGTTTGAAAAACAGAAAATCAAAGATCTTTGCACTCTTTAACTGCGAAGATTCTGCATTACTCTTTTAATATTTTCTTTTTCCAACTGAATTTCAGATGTGAGATCATATATCTGGTTCAAACAATCGCTTATTTTCTGCAAATGTTCAGACACCAGCCTTTTTATTGATTGCGAATCAGTTGACTCAGGATTAATCATTGACTCTTGACCAGGATATTGTGGTTCTGATGATTGTGGGGAAACGTGTTCCAGTTCAGCCTGGGGAACGTTTTTCCTACCCTGCTCAAATTGAGGATTCGCGAAACTCTCCTCATATACACTGTCAGCTCTTTTTCTCGCGCTGGTTGAAGACATCATAATCTCCCCCTTGTTAATAAGCATAATGGCAGAATCCAATAAAATTACCCTGCCTAATAAAAATACGTTTAATTCAAACGATATATGACTTTTGATATCCAGGGCTTCGGAATTCAGGAGTAAAATGAAACCATGGAGAGATACAAACGATATCAATATAAGGGAAAACAGACAAAAAAAATTCCATTGAAGGCTGGGATCTTTCCGATTTGGAAAGTCCTAAAGCAAGGAAAGCAGATCGTTTTTCTCTTCAAACCCTCCCAGTTTTTTTATAAGGGAGGGAGGAATATCGTGGTGCAATAACGGGTTAACGATGTCTTTTTTTAAATCAGGAACGGAAATGCAAAGAAAACGTGCAGAAGCATCACCGGATACATCCACATCACCCAGTACCGAAGGAAGCAGAATGGTTTGGCCCCTCTGAAGCTTTTGCATTCCGGAAGGATAGTGCAGGGTAACAGTTTCATTTAAACCTGTAAGAATCCGTACGTATTCTTTTGGGGGAAGGCGCAAGGTAGTACTACTTGTCAGATAATATTCCTCTATAGTGAAGTAACGGCATGCAATTCGATAGGAGTGCTGATAAGTACCATGATTAAGAATAACCGGCTCGATCCGGTAATTATGAGGTGTCAAATCAACCGTCTGCAATGATTGTTCAATGTGAAGTTCTCTGCGGTTTCCAGAAAAATCGGTTCTCCCCCAGTCATAAAGGCGCAAAGTGGTATCCGAAGGCTCCTGAATCTCACAGATAAGATTTCCGCCCAGAATTGCATGGACAGTACCTGCAGGGATGTAGTATACCTCACCCGGGTGTACATTGACATAGTTAAGCAAATGATGTAATGAGTCATTTTTAATGGCGTAGCGGATCTCATCTGAGCTGACTTTCTGTTTAAAACCCAGAATCAGTTGCGCATCTTCAGATGCATCCAGTATGTACCAGCATTCTGTTTTACCGCAATCACCCATTCCGTGTGCCCTGGCAAATTCCCGATCCGGGTGTATCTGAACGGATAAGTTAGCTGCTGCATCCAGAAATTTAACCAGTAATGGAAAAGTGGATGAAGGATAGTTGTTGATTAGACCATCTCTGGCATCATTGAAAAGCTGACCCAGGCTTTTACCGGTGAGTGGTCCCTGACTAACAATGCTCTGGTCAGGGCCGAAGCCGCAAATTTCCCAGGATTCGCCTATTAATTTTCCGGAAGGGATATTTTTGTTAAGAGCGGAAGCCAGTGTGGAGCCGCCCCATATTCGTTCTTTAAAGATTGTGGTAAAAAAAAGCGGTTCCGCATTTAAAAAGCTCATATATACTCTTTTTCAAGTACATTACTTGCGAACTCCTCGAAAGATTTGTATTGGTAACCTTCAAAAACAAGATCAAATTTCAGAGTCTCAAAAATGTAGTTAATGTATTCATTAGACGAGATGATGTAAATTGCGCCGCCCATCTTTTTCACTTTATTAAGGTTGTAAACCAGTGCACCGATTCCTCCGCTACAGATAAAAGTGACATCATCCAGATTGAAGGCTATGCGGCAGTATCCTTCATTGATAATATTCTGAATCTCTTTATCCAATCTGCGGGCATTTTCCCAATCAATACGCCCTGAGGGTTTAATCACTTTACATTTTGATATTTCGATGATTGCAAGCTTCATTTTCTCTCCCTTTGCACCGGTATTTTTATCAACTAATCTCCTCATAATCGGCATCGCTGATATCTCTTCCGGAACCATCAAACCTTTTATTTTCCCTGGATGAATGGAAGACTGTTTTTCTTCTTTTTCCTGGAAGTATAATATGAAACAGTTTGTTTAAAATTAGAAATAGAAGTATAAATTCGACGATTTTAAATATTGTGATCATATCCTGGTTTTGGAAAGTTCAGGTAAAATGGTATATTAGAAGTTTCCCGGATTCAAGGGGATTTATATTGATACTTCTAAAAATAATAATATTACGTCGTACGTAATAAATAATTGTATCAAGCTTCAGTAGATCCCCGGAGAAGTCAATATCCGGAAAATCATGAATTATTTTTGCATAAGTCGGAGGAGCTCATGGGAGCAGATATCGCACAATTAAATGAGATGGTGAAAGAAGAGAGTACTTTTGTCACCCTTCTGAGAAATGAATTGGGGAAGGTAATTGTCGGTCAACCAAAAATGATTGACCGTTTACTTATAGGCCTTCTCACCAGAGGTCATATTCTTTTGGAAGGTGTGCCGGGATTAGCTAAAACACTGGCTATCTCTACACTGGCCAAGGTAATCGACACCGATTATAAAAGGATTCAATTTACCCCGGATCTACTCCCGGCAGATCTGGTAGGAACAATGATCTACAATCAGAGAACCAGCGAATTTGTGGCAAAAAAAGGCCCTCTTTTCTCAAATATCATTCTTGCAGACGAAATCAACCGTGCTCCGGCAAAGGTACAGAGTGCACTTCTGGAAGCAATGCAGGAACGTCAGGTTACTATCGGAGAAACCACCTATAAGTTGGAAGAACCATTTCTGGTTCTGGCCACTCAAAACCCGATAGAGCAGGAAGGTACTTACCCGCTTCCTGAAGCACAAGTGGATCGCTTTATGCTTAAACTCAAGATCGCTTACCCCTCAAAAGAAGAGGAAAAACTGATTCTTCAGAGAATGGCCAAAGGTGAGATACCGGAGGTTTCAAAGGTGATTTCGGTAGATAAGATTATGGCTGCACGTAAGATAGTTGGTGATATATATATGGATTCCAAAGTGGAAGATTATATCATTAACATCGTTTTTGCCACCCGGGAACCTCAAAATTCAGGACTGGCTGACATTAAGGATCTAATCTCCTATGGTGCATCCCCCAGGGCCACTCTGTTTTTAACCCGTGCAGCCAGAGCTCATGCTTTTATCAGAGGAAGAGGCTATGTGACACCTGAAGATGTCAAGAGTGTGGGAATGGATGTACTAAGACACCGGGTTATCACCACTTATGAGGCAGAGGCAGAAAATATTACTCCTGAAGATATAGTGCAGAAGATTTTTGACAGTGTTGAAGTTCCATGATCTTCTTACGGAGTCTGTATGAACAGGACTGCTTTACAGTGTCAATTTCTGGCTATTCTTCTCTGCTGTACAACATATTCCATCCTGTATGCAGAGAAGGTTCTGGTTTATGATCCGGTAAAAGGAATCATATTTGTTGACAAAAGCGAAAGAGACCGGCAGAAAAAAAGCACCGGCACTTCTGCAGGTATTGCAAAATCTAAAAGAGCAAACTCTGCCGACCTGCATATCGGACGTAAAAAAGATCCACCTGAACTTTATTTTCGCTCAGGACTGGAATATTTTCAAAATAGTGATTTTAAGAATGCCTTGAAAAACTTCTCCTATGCAGATTCTGTCGATCCCAGACCCCTGTCCATGTTATGGAAAGCCAAGACATACCGTCAGATGGGTGATTTTGATAAGATGCTTTTTATCATGCAGCAGATCATCGAAAACTATCCGGAATCAGACGTGGCAGATGATGCGCTTTTTGAACTGGCACTGCATTATCAGAAAACTGATGATTATGAACGGGCCGGTCTTCTTTACACCCGCCTCACCGAACAGTACCCGTTCGGACTGCTCTATCCCACCGGAGAGGAGTTACGTGAGATTGCCCGGGAACAGAAAAAACTTATGCGGGCTGAACTCATAAACCTCCTTTCGATCCTGGGATTTTCCGGAGATGAACTCCCTGCCAGCATAAAGAGTTTCCAAAAAAGCAATGGTCTTTTAATCACAGGTAATGCAGATCAGAAAACTGTTCAACTTATTCGAACCAGACACACTGAATTTCTCCACAATGAAGAACAGAAGGTTCTGGAACAGAAAAGACGGGAAAAATCAAATCTTATGCTACTGATTGCCAGCGGGATAAACCTTATCACTCTGCTGTTACTTATTTATATGCAAATAAGAATAAATACAAAAAAGCAACACATATCGGAACTCCAAAAGATCATTAAGGATCTCGATTTGAGTAGACTATGATACCAAAAGAAGTTCTTCAAAAAGTCCGCCATATAGAAATCAAGACCAAGCGTATTGTCGATTCGATAATATCCGGAGGATATCACAGTGCTTTTAAAGGTAAAGGTATGGAATTTTCCGAGGTTCGGGGATATATCGATGGAGATGATATACGTACAATTGACTGGAATGTCACTGCCCGTATGGGAGATCCATATGTCAAAAAGCATGTAGAAGAACGTGAGTTGACTGTAATGCTCATGGTCGATGCATCCGCATCCGGTAATTTCGGAACTGTTAACAAACTCAAAGGTGAGATCGCGGTAGAACTCTGTGCGCTTCTGGCTTTTTCTGCCATTAAGAATAATGACCGGGTTGGGCTCATAATTTTTACATCGGATGTAGAACTTTACATTCCCCCAAAAAAAGGTAAAAACCATGTGCTGCATGTGATTAGAGAACTGCTGTTTTTTAAACCGGCACATCCGGGAACCAATGTAACTGAGGCACTCAAATTTCTTAATCGTGTGCAGACCAAAAAAGCAGTGACCTTTCTGGTTTCCGATTTCTTTGCATCTCCATTTGATGCAGCACTGAGAATTTCCTCTAAAAGGCATGACCTGATAGCTATCCGGGTCAATGATCCCAGAGAAATGGTTTTCCCTGATTCGGGGCTTATTGAGCTTGAAGATGCAGAAACCGGAGCAACAGTCCTGGTGGATTCAGGAAGTAAACAGTTCAGAATGTTTTACACACAGGAAATGAAGAATAGACAGGAATTTATCAGCAATCTTTTTAAAACTTCCGGTATCGATGAGATACGAATTTCCACAGAAACCGGATATGTCGACCCCCTAATTCACTTTTTCAAGAAACGTGAAAAAATGCTGCAAAGGTAAATATGAGCCTTACTATTAATGATAAAGAACTGGATTCACTGATCGATAGTATTTTACCTGAAACGACAGGTATCCGCAGGATTATTCACCAGAATCCGGAACTCTCAGGATCTGAAAAAGAAACGGCAAGAGTGGTTTATGATCAACTTAAGAAGATTGGCCTGAAACCATCCTTTCATCTTGACAAAACCGCCGTAACCGCATCATTGAATAACGGTAGAGGCAAACTGATAGTGCTTCGTGCAGACATGGACGCGCTGCCAATAGAAGAGCAGACTGGTTTACCTTATGCATCCAGAAAAAAGGGCATTATGCATGCCTGCGGTCATGATTTACATACAGCTGTACTTCTGGGTGCGGCCTCTATACTGAATAATATTAAAAACAGATGGAAGGGCAGCATATTATTTCTTTTCCAGCCATCAGAAGAGGTTGAACCCGGTGGAGCTTACAGATTTATTAAAGGTGGAATATTTCCCAAGAAAGCAGATGCGGTTTTTGGATTGCATGTGTCCACAGACCATCCTTATAATATTATTGGAGTTAAAGAGGGGATGGATTTTGCCGGAGTAACCACCTTTGACGTTACCATTAATGGTAAAGGTGGACATGGAGGGACACCGGAGAAAACCATAGACCCGGTAATCTGCGCTGCAGCAATAATTACTCAACTGCAGACTCTTATCAGCAGAGAAATATCCAGGTTCACACCCGCAACTCTCTCCATTGGATCTTTGCATGCAGGAAGCATCAGAAATATAATCCCTGATCAGGCAATCATGCAGGGGACTCTCCGTACACACTCCAAGGAATGCATGGACCTAATGATAAAGCGAATAGAAGAAATGGTTAAATCAACAGCCAAATCCTACCGGGCAACAGCAGAGGTCTCCTTTAACCGTTCCTACCCGCCAGGTTTCAACAACCCCGAACTAATAAATCAGTTTACCACTGAATTCTGCGAACTTGCTGGCCCACACTCCATAGCTAAAAGAGTAAACCCTTCGATGTATGCAGAGGATTTCTCGTACTATCAGGAACTCGTACCAGGAATATTTGTGCATCTGGGTGTTGCAGATGACAAAAAAAGATCTGCAGAAAATGGAATCCACTGTTCAAAATTCAATCCTGACGAAAGAGCGATCAAAACCGGAATTGCTGCCCATACAGCATTTGCTCTTAAGTTACTGAACTAATAGAGACGGCCACCACAGACTGGCGTCTCCTTTATTCAATGTACTTATTTTCACTCTTTATGATGACATCAAGAAACTGCTCGGCTGTATTGACATTGAGTAATTTTTTCCTGACATCCTCATAAGACATGATCCTTGAAAGAGAAGAAAGTATCTGAGTGTGTTCTGCGGAAGTGTTCATTGGGGAGATCATCATGAAAAGCAGATGGACCGGTTGTTCATCGATAGCATTGAACTCGATGCCATTTTTGTGGCGTGCAGCCACCATATAAAGGCGGTCAATACCAGAAATTCTCGCATGTGGTATGGCAATCCCGTAACCGATTCCTGTGGACATGTCACTTTCACGTTCCAGAATTTTCTGTGATATCCCATCCCCGTCCTGCAATCCATACAAAGAGGCCATAAAGCGGGCCATTTGTGTGAGCACTTCCCGTTTATCGATGCTATTGAGGTCAATGAGAATGGCGTTTTTCTGAAGAAGATCCTGAACTTTCACGTACAATCCTTTTGTTCATAAGTATAACTATTGAAATAGCCCTGAAAAGTAATATTTATTTAGGTGATTTTTCCAGAGCCAATAACTCAGTCAGTGTTAAACCATCAAAGAAAGGGATATAGAAGCATTATACCATTATTATGTATTAGAATCTCTACGAAAAACAGCATTTTTTCTTCTGCGTTGAGTGGCGACTAAAACTCGTCCTACAATATAAATTACAAAACCGGCTATAGTCACACCAAAAGCTAGTTGTGGAACGAAGTTTCCCATAAAACGGGTCTGCATATAAACCAAAAGTCCTCCCAGGGCGACCAAAAACCCGATAATCATGACTATGATAGCATGAGAGAGGAGATATTCATAGATTTTTTTGTACATTTAGTGTTGCCTCCAGTTTGCAGGTTATATAAAATGATTTCTGTCTGAGTATTTTTCAAGAGTGAGGAGATAGTGGGTAGCTAAACCGGGCCTCTTCTTTCCGTCTCTGCCCCAGAGGTGAATGGTTATTTTTATCCAAATCACCTCTGGGAACAGACCTGAAGAAAAAAAATGGTTAAAAAAAGGTATGGTTCAGAACTATCTGTAGAATTCCTCCCTTAAAAAAGTATGATTACACAGTACAGGTGATCTTTTAGACATTAAGCGCTTATAGGTTGCAATAAAGGAAACAACTAATTTCTAATAACAATATATCACCAAAAACTTTTAAGAAACAATAAAATTAGATATACTGACTTTATTGAAAGGCAGTCGGGTGAAAATAAATATGATGTTTTTTTAGCTTTTCAGGATAGGTTATGTAAATTCTGCATTTACCAAATTTATAAAGAAGTCCTTGCACTCTATATTGTCAAACCTGCTAATCATTCTGGAAACTGCAGATTCAGTTACCTTCAGATGCCTGGCAATCTGTGCGCCTGAGAAATCGAAACGTAACTTACCCATGTATGCAAAAAGCTCTCTTGCTGTAGATTTGACATCGAATAAGCCTTGTCTAAATATTTCCCGGGCAGGGAGACTAAGGGATCGGGTCACTTCTTCTACAACTTTTTCCATAGTCACATTCTCACTCACATGACGAGCGATTCTGGCACGTCTGCAACTGTCTAAATTCAAGATCTTTTTCACGAATTGAGGACTTCCCAGAACCCAGGCTTCCCGTTTGTGAAAGTTGAGTTTTCCGCTGTTGGCATCTTTTAAATGCTGTATTATTTTTTCACCTTCATTATCCAAAGTATCAAGGCACATATATTCCTTATATTTTTTTACCGGATCAGAGAGGTCAAAGAGATCAAGTACCGACTGGGTATTCAGGAGTTCATTGGAATTATTGGTCACAATAGAATGATGGCCGCTCCATTTATAATGATCTAACTGTTCTAAGGAGCACTCGCCTTTATCCACCGGTTGCAAGTGAATAAACCGAACCACTTCTTTTAAACGGGTCTGCTCTATCACCAACGAATTAAAGCGGGTGGCAAAAACAGTTCCATGACGTTTATTAGTCATATTGAATTTTTTGGCAATAACGGAATTAAAATTCTGCATGGCAACTGAAATTGACTGTTCACTGGATTTAAGCAAGAGATAGTATTGGTTACTGGTTAAGGAAAAGGTATAACATGTGAGATGATATTTTTTGCAGATTCGCGTCAACAGTTTCAAGAAGAATTTTTTAAGTAAATCTTTACCGAAGATCTGAATTTCTTCTGTACCTTCAGAGAAAATCTGATAGAAGACCTGTGGGACGATGATTCTGGGTTTGGTGCTCATGGTCAGTGGTTCCTTTATTTCAGGTGGTGGATAAAGCAGAAGGAGAAGCAACTTTAGTTCCAGCCATTGTCGCCCGGGAACGGGCCGAGTTTGGTTCTCCCCCGGAGGTGATTTCTTAAAAGAAAACCATTCACCTCCGGGGAAAAGGATCAGAGAAAGATCGGAACCTTTCTGCAGACGCAAAGATCCGAACCCAGCTAAGTCATTATCAATATCACATTTGCATTTTTTTCATGGGTACACTTCCAAAGCACTTAACTTCTATGTTGCGTTATTTTTTAATTCCGGCACAACTTCTCCCCCGGAGATGATTTCTTAATAGACAACCTATCACCTCCGGGGAAAAGGATCAGGGAAAGACTGGAACCCTTCTGCAGACGCAAAGATCTAACCCGGCTAAATCCTTATTAATATCACATATGCATTTTTTCCTGAGTACGTCTGATAACTACTCCTTCCTCTATGAAATTATGGGAGAAGAATCGTTTTTTGATTCCAAACTGATCAAATTAGAAATTTGGACTTTTATTTCTCCTGAATTATCTTTAGCTTTTCCCGATTTTTAAAAGAGAAAATGGGAAAATTTGGCCTGGAAACCGAAAACAGACAGGTCTGTTATCCCGGAGGTGAATTCTTTACAGAGAAGGATTTCACCTCCGGGGAAAAAGGATCGGCCGGGACTATAAAAATGAAAAAACTAATTCTCCGCTGTGCCAAATACTATTGGACCTATCATTCATCCAGATCTTTTCGTGAAAACCGTCCGGACATTTCTCCTAATCGTATACTAATCACCAAGTTCGACCGACTGGGTGATTTCTTCCTGCTTGTTCCTTTCATACAGCAGCTCCAGAATAAAGGCATCGAAATAGTGCTGATTAGTCCTCCCATCAACAAAGAGGTGATTGATCATCTGAATATCCCCATTACTTTTATTCCTTTTGACAATAGTAGTGTCGGAAGGTTTTCAGAACTTCTTAAAATGGTCAGAGAGACATCTTTCAGCCATGCCGTTAACCTGAGTATGAATGTCTGGGGGGGATTTCTGGTGAATCAATCGAAATCCACTCAAAAGACAGGACTATTGCAGGAAACGGAGCACTACGTTTACAAGGGTGTAAAGTTATTATATGATAATATTCTGAGCTACTCACCGGATACCCACAATTTTGATGTTCTCAGCAAAGTATTTACAGAGATTACAAAGGTAAAAGAATTTAGCCCCCGGATCAACACAGAGACTGCTGCTAATGGATGGGTAACGGTTCATCCGTTTGCATCATGGAAACCCCGGCAGTGGCCACGGTACTTTGAACTTACCGGAAAGCTGGTAGACCGCGGTTACAAAGTAAGAATAATAGGTACTCCAAATGAATTCAATAGTCTTGACATTCCTGATAATTTGCAGAGCAATCCAGCGGTTTCCTTCAAAGCTCTTTCGTCTGTTAACGATCTCATGGATCAGATAGACCAGTGTAGTGCCTTTATTGGGAGTGACTCCGGACCTGCACATTATGCCTCACTTGTTGGAAAACCAGCAACCATTATTTGGGGCCCCGGATTTTTTGAAAGAATACATCCAATGGGGAAAAATGTTCATTTCTGTATAGTACCTGTAAATTGCCGTCCATGCCGCCAGAAGGGGCCTGTTTGTCAAAGGGGTGAAAATATCTGTTTAAAAGAGATAACGGTGGAAATGGTTCTGGAAAAATTTGAAAACAATCTTTCTGTTGAAGCATAACCATATTTTTCTGATACCTCCATCATCACCTCTTTTTTACCTTTTATCCAGACTCTGCGCCTTCGCGACTCCGCGTGAGCACGTCCAAATCCTTTTCTTCCAACCTCTTACACAGTCACAAAAAATGATCCTATTTGCAAACTATATCCAGACGCTACACTTCCAGCGGCTCTGCGTGACCAATTCCAAAATCCTGAGTGGCAATCACGTCACAACTACCCACCCAGACAGTATTCCACCGAAGATAAAATGCACTTGATCCAAAACACTTTTTAAAATAAAATTTCTATCCTACAGTCCTACAGAATAATTCATTCTATGGAGAGAAAAAATGAATGCAGAGTTGATGATTTTTATGGAAACACTTATAAATATCGAACAGAACATGGCCAAACTGTACTGGGCATTTTCCGGAGCATATCCAAAAGATGCTGATTTCTGGAATGGTCTTGCAAAGGAGGAGGACAGTCATGCCAGACTTCTTCAGTCCAACCAGGAATTAATCCTTAAGACACCGGAACTTCATAAGCTTCTTTTTTCATCATCACTGGAGAGTTTAAATAGTGTCAACGATAGGATCAGGAAGATACTTAATAATATCGATAGTGGACAGCCCCCCTCACATCTGGATTGTTTCGTCATTGCTTTGCAGTTGGAACAGTCTGCCGGAGATTCCCATCTTCAGCATGTGATGAATTCAAAGGAGAGATGCAGAGCGATCGAGGTATTACAAATACTTTCTGAAGGTGATCATGATCACTGTGTAAAAATCGGAGATTATATGAAATCCAAATCGATCAATAAATTCAGTGAATCAGAAAAATAAGGAAATTCCCCGGAGATGAAATCATTCTCTGTAAAGAAATCACCTCTGGGGAAATAACTATCGGTGCACCACAGTGCCACAGACTCTACGGATAAATCATTTCCCCTCTTGTAATCTCCGCGTCTCTGTAGTAATACAATCCCTTCCAACAACTGTTTTGATGAATAACCTGAGTCATTTATTCTCCGAACATGTATTTTAGATTTATTGTCCCGGAGGTGAAATCCTTCTCTGTAAAGAATTCACCTCTGGGGGATTTAAACCTGAACTCGTTCCAGGACAATTGGATGAAGATTTCAGAAATACTCAAACTCTGCGAAAAACCCCAGATCTATTCACCATCGACTTCCACTATGTGGACCGATCCCTATATTTCCAGAAATCTGCTTCAAATTCATTTGGACCCGGAGACCGACCTGGCCAGTCGCAAGCCTGATATCATACAGAAAACATCCGAATGGATTCTTTCTCAATTAAACAATCACCCACTCAAAATTGCAGATCTGGGTTGCGGGCCAGGGTTGTACTGCGAGCTGTTTGCAAAGAAAGGGCATTCTGTGACAGGTGTGGATTTTTCCACTCATTCAATCGCATATGCACAGAAAAGCGCGACGGAGAAAGGATTGGAAATAGAATACCGAAATGAGAATTATGTCAACCTGGGACTTGAGCAGAATACTTATGATCTGGTCACACTTATCTACACCGATTTTGGGGTGTTATTGCCGGAAGACCGGTGTAAGGTTCTCTCTCATGTACACAGGGTACTTAAGCCGGGCGGGCTTTTCATTTTTGATGTCAGCAATAATAAACAGGTGAAAGAAAAGTTGTCTTCAAAAACCTGGGAGTGTATGAATTCCGGGTTCTGGAAAGAGAAACCTTATCTGTGTCTCTCAGATTCCTTTTACTATGAGGAAGAGGAAGTGATTCTCTTTCAGCACACTATCTTTACCGATGATTCAAATCCGGAAATTTATCGATTCTGGACTCATCTTTTTTCTCATGACAAACTTAAAAAGATACTCATGGATCATTCATTTGATGTTCTCAGCTTCAATGAGAAGATCATTCCTGAAGGAGGCACCTGGAATGGAGACAATGTGACTTTCACAGTGGCACAGAAAAGATAAGAAAGGGTAATAAATAATAGCATTATTACCCTCTATAACACCTCAAATGAATCTTAAAATGTTAAGGCTTTCTTCTCACAGAACCGTTTCCCCTTCTTTTTATTTTAGAAATTACCACTGGCATCGGTCTTGATAAGTCCGGCTCTTGTATCAAATGCAGTAGAACTGTTATTCATAGTAGCTGCTATGACATATCCACCATCAGATGCAATAACCAGATCGAACCCACTCTTTAATACACTTTGATCGTATGACTTGTGCCATTGATAAGTACCATCAGAACCGGTTTTCAGAAGTATAGTTTCATTATAGTAATATCCTAACACAATAAAAGACTGATCGGATAACTGCTGAACTGAATAGCCGGCGATAGCATCTCTAAGCAGGTGCTTCTGGGTCCACAGCAACTTTCCCTGGGAATCGGTTTTTGACAGGGAAATATAGGACAAATAATTAAATTCTTTGGTTATTTTGCCTACTACGACATAGCCACCATCACTGGTTTGAATAACCTGATTACCAATGTCCTGCTCTTTTTCACCCCAGACACTCTGCCATTGCTCATTGCCATCAGCATCGATTTTCAGCAGAAAGATGTCTTCATTTTCATCACCGAGCAAGGTCCAACCGGTAATGATAAAACCATTGTCAGAACATTTTTCGATTGAACGCCCCTGGGTGGGATACTCACCGTAGCTGTAAGTTTTTACCCAGAGAAGATGACCTCCGGAGTTTAATTTAAACACCGTTGCTCCCCGAACAGAACGATGATAAGCCAGACCGACATATCCGTTATCATGAGTCAGAGCTATATCAGTGATGTAATAGACTAATAGATCATCGAAACTTCTTTGCCATCGCAGTTTACCGTTTTTATCGGTCTTAACTATTTTGACCTTATCAAGGCCATCATCAAAATCCTCAGAACCTATAAGAATGAAACCACCATCCGGAGTTTGACGCAAACTCATTCCAGTGTGCCTTATACCGGATTGACCATACTTCTTCTTCCACCGGGCGTTTCCACAGGCATCGGTTTTAATCAGGTAAAATTGATTACCGGCAGTTCCTATAAGTGCATAGCCGCCATCTGATGTCTTTATGACCGATTGGGCGTTTGTTGGGCCGGAATCACTGTAGACTCTTCGGAAAGTCATTGATGAGTTGTCAAAAAATTCGTTATAAGTATTTCCCGGATTATTGACAGGGTTTTCATCGATGGGGTCGGATGGATTAACGGGGTTTGTATTATAATGTGGGGATGAAGGGTACTGCTGACAGGCCAGGAAAAAAGAGAATACCAGAAATGACATAAAAATTAGAGTTTTCATAGGAACCTCCCTGTACTTATATCTATTATCAATTTTTATGCCGGTAAAAATGTGAATTGCAGAGCTGAAAATCAGAGCTTAAGCTACTTTTGAGGGTGATAGTTTGAAGCTATCGGACTTGTTGAGGTAGGTAAATTAATAAACTCATCTATTTCTTAAACCTCCGTGGCATCTGCATATCCTTCACGCCCTTCGTAGCAGACTACTGCGGAGTGTGGGCGCACAAAGAGTGCTACGGAAGGCGGGCGGCTCTGCGTGAGAACAATCTTCTTTTCATTCAGCCGTGATGTAGAGTCCTTCATTCTATCCGGATTTCGAGAGTTATCATGCAAAGCCGCTGAGGCGCGAAGGCATCTAAGACAGTGTTAACTGTTGTTCATAAACACCGTAAACGAAACCGGAAGATTTCCAGTATAAAAGGTCCAAGTCCAGTCCGTTACAGCATAATTCATCTATACCAAGCGAAATGCCTGGTTTATTGTCAGATATCGATAAAGTTAGGTGAAAATTTAATAAAATTTAGAATTGAACTTGATTAAAAATGCAATTTATTTATATTCTTAATCGGAATATTTATTGCATGATATGACTCTAATAAATTCCGAAAAGGAATATTTCAAATGCTTGGCAACATTTTCCATAGCTATCATGAATGGATTTTGGTTCCTACAGATTTATTTGAACGTGAATTAAAAAAGTACTTAAAAAAATTTCCTGATGAATCATGTGCAGTGCTTGAAAGATTGGAAACATACAAAGAGGAACTAAACCTGTGTGATGAACCACAAAAAGTAATCCACGGCTGGTTGCACCCTGAACCGCATGGGATAAAGGCAATAACACAGCAGGGAAAAGGCGGCTCATTGAAAGCGACACGATTGTATATCTATGCAGAAAAAGAATCTCACAAGATCTGGGTAATTACAATAGGTGATAAAAAAAGCCAAAAGGAGAACATTAAAATTTGTGAAAACTTCGTTAAAAGCCTTCGTGCTAATATCTGATTGGAGGCGGCATATCTTAGCAGAATTACACAAACAGAAAGGGGTTAAGCATGGAAAAGACATACAGGTCAGTGACCGACATGCTTAAAGGACTCGAGGTTGAAAAACAATTTACAGAACAAGTCAGTGAAGAAATTGAAGATCGAAATTTAATCAGGTTACTGATTGCGCTTAGGTGTAAAGCTGGTATTACACAAAAGCAACTGTCTGAAAAAATGCATTGTGGCCAAAGTCGAATTTCCAAGATCGAAAACTCCAAAGATAAAAATTTAAACCTAGGAGATATTTTAGACTATGCTGGTGCTCTTGGCTTAAATCTTGAAATCGGCCTCTTGCCAGAAATGACAATCACTGAAAAAATCAAAATGCATGCTCTTCAAGTAAAAAGTTTACTCGAAAAACTTTGTAAACTATCAAAAGATGACAAAGAGATTACAAATGATGTCCTGCGATTTCATGCAGAAACATTTTTCAATTTTGCGCAATTAGTGATAAATTCAGCAAAAACACAGAAAGACAACAATAAATCTTCTGGCAAATTTAATATATCTGCAATTATTGATGTTGCAGAAAACATTACAAATGAAGAAGTGTGCACATAGAATTTGTTTATCGATCAGGAACATATTACTTAAGATAGCTCAGTTTTAGTTTTTTTCTGATAAATCACAAGTTGAGTTATCCAACTGCATATGTTTTACTCTAGCGATTACCTCAGAGCATCTATCTGCTCCACGCAAGACCGTTCATTCTCGACATCGGATATGCAACCATAAACCTTGACAGTATCTGCTATCAGAAGCGAGTCGGGAATTGTCCAGATACCATGAAAACCTCCATCGTTCACAGGAGCAATGTTGTGAATTATTACAGTCAATGGAACACTGTCTCGTGGATGAGTCCGAATGAACAACACGGAAAGAGTACAAGCATCATTTAACACTCTATATGTATTTCCCTCAATCGCCTTCCCTGTTACGACCAGGAGCTGCTTCAGAAGGCCGGATTGCACCAGGCTAATCTCAAGTTGAGGATGATAACTTTGCTCATCGCAGCCAGGAAACAGGATTATTGCAAAACTTAACAGAATTAAGATACGTAATTGTCCGTTCAATTCAGAATCCTTTTTTAGTAAATTACTTATTCTAAGATAATTATACTTCCCTTGTAATTATAAATAATATACTTGCAGGGCAACACTGTAATAAACGGTTTACGGCTAAAATCAGTAAATACAAAACTTATGCGATAAACAACCGCACACATTTCAAAAGCTGTCAAATTTAAGGTATCAATAAAGGAGGGCAGAAACTGAAGAACTTTAACAACTACTTAGAATCTTTAGGTCTTATCCTACAAATCAAAAATCCCAAAATCCTACTCTTATCCCACAAATCTAAAATCTGAGATCTCCAAGCTCAAATTAAAATACCCCTGACAGGATTCGAACCTGTTACCCTCTGCTTAGAAGGCAGATGCTCTATCCAAATGAGCTACAGGGGCAAAAGAGAATTTGAGATTTCAGATTGTAGATTTTTGATTTTCGGAACTGGAGAACGGAAATTCAGAATTTATGATTTTTGATTCTTAAGAAACCAGAAATTCAGAATTTTTGATTCTTGATTCTTAGAAACCGAAAACCAGAATTTTTGATTCTTGATTCTTTGGAACCAGAAATCAGAATTCTTGATTACCTCAACTTCAGATCTTAGACTTCTTATCCTGATCTGAAATCTCTCTCAAATCAAAAATTCCCACTCCCAATCTTAAATCACAAATCTACAATCTCAAATTATTTTCGGGGTAGAGGGATTTGAACCCCCGACACCGTGGTCCCAAACCACGTGCGCTACCAGGCTGCGCCACACCCCGTTTTGAATTTGATGGTAGAATATAATTTCTGGCAGATATCAGGGGAACTAAAATGAAATGGATAACTAAAATTACCCATGTTTATTTTTTGTCTCCTACTTCCCCACTTTCCTCAAAATATCGGAAATGGCCGGTTATTTTATATTCAAAAAGAACATCCTCCATCTGTGCACCTCTGCCGATATTGTGGACAACCGCAAAGCGGTCGCTGTTTTCAACAGTAACATTCACCACTAAACCAATGTGATCAAGGTCTCCGGGGATTCTCCATACCACAATATCACCTGGTAAATAGTCCGCCCCTCTGTTGGTAACAGCTATTTCCTTACCTCTTCTTTTCAAAAATGTCACAATATTTGGAACTCTTCGATGATCAATGTTGGAATCGGGCTTCTTAAGTCCCCAGAGCTTCGGATACTTATCAAAATGCAACTTCATATCCTCATGTATCTCTTTCTGAAGATCCACTCCTGCCGCCCTCAATGCCCTAATTATTACATCGGTGCAAACCCCTCGTTCAGCCGAAACATCTCCTCCAGGATAGTTCAGCTTCACGTATGAAGGATCATAAAACCGGGTTACCCCGGTCTGGGATCTGGCATGCTGTATGATAATGGAAACAGAATCAGAAGAGTTCTCAGCGAATATACTGACAATGCAGAATAAAATTAACAGATGCATAAATGAAAAATACCCGTTTTTCATTGCAGTTTTCAGATAAATAAAATGAATTAAGTAAACCGACATCAGAAATCATCAGCACAAAACAAAAGAAAAAGTTCGAAACACCGCTGATTCTTCAGCCTGTTTCGAATTTCACACATTCGTATTTCTTTGCTTTCCCTCAAATTTCTCTTTTAAAAACTACTTTTCCGCCCAGAATTGTCATCCAGGCACAACCTTTAAGAGAAAAACCGCTGAAAGCTGTATTGCGGGACTTTGAAAAGAAATGATTCGGATTAACTGTCCAGCTTGCTTCAGGATCGATAATGGTGATATCTGCATCTGCACCTATTGAGAGTGTTCCACCTGAGAGTCCCATGATACGGTTTGGCTCCACACTCATCTTCTTTATCATGTCAGAAGCAGACAGAAGATTTTTTGCCACCAGGTAGGTCATCACTATACCTACAGAAGTTTCCAGGCCTATTACCCCAAAAGCAGCAGCATCAAATTCCACATCCTTTTCCTCTGACACATGAGGTGCATGATCACTGGCAATAACATCGATTGTACCATCAACCAGCCCTTTTATCACTGCTTCCCTGTCTGAAGCCGTACGCAGTGGCGGATTCATTTTCTTATTGGTATCATAATCGCCGACATCCTCATCGGTTAAAGTGAAATAGTGAGGACAGGTTTCGGCGGTCACCTTGACACCACGACTCTTGGCATCACGCACCAGACGTACAGATCCGGCAGTTGACACATGTGCAATATGTACACGCGCACCCGTGTATTCTGCCAGAAGAAGGTCTCTGGCTACAGCGATCTCCTCTGCAATTGTAGGAATACCCCGTATACCGAGTCTGGTGGAAACGATACCCTCGTTCATGTGACCCTTCTGACTCAGCGCCATATCTTCACTATGGCAAATAACCGGGATATTGAAAGATTTGGAATAGTTAAGCGCATTTCTCATTATATTGGATTTGGCAACCGACTTGCCATCATCAGATACAGCCTTTGCTCCAGCCTTTACCATCTCCCCCATGGGAGCAAGCTCTTCACCCTCGAGACTCTTGGTAATGGCACCGATAGGATAAATTCTGCAGGGGCAATCTTCTCCATGCTGAATAACATACCGTATTTTTGATTCCTCATCCAGAGCAGGAGTGGTATTAGGCATACAGGCTACAGAAGTAAACCCACCTGCAGCAGCAGCCTGGGTTCCGGTAGCAATGGTTTCCTTATCCTCTCTTCCGGGTTCCCTCAGATGCACATGCATATCCATAAGTCCAGGAACCACCCATTTGTTTCTGACATCGATGGTTTGTAAATCAGAACTGAAAGCAGGGATCTGCTCTGAAACCGATTTGATTTTGCCGTTTTCAATCAACAGATGATAAATACCGTCGAGGTTATTCACCGGATCTATGACCCTTCCGTTGATAAGCAATATCGGTTGTGTCTTTTTTGAGCTATTTAGAGGATAATATACAGTACCGTTTTGTTTTTTAACCATTTTCACCGCCTCCGAGCAGATAAAGCACCGCCATACGGACCGCTACACCATTAGTAACCTGCTCCAGTATTACAGATTTGGGTCCGTCAGCAACATCGGAAGCCAATTCGATTCCTCTGTTAATGGGTCCAGGGTGCATAATGAGTACATCTTTAGAGAGAGTAGATAATTTTTCGAGATCCAGCCCATAGCGATCCCGGTATTCACGGATGGTGGGGAAAGCGCCGCTGGCCTGTCTTTCCAGCTGCAGTCGCAAAGGCATGATCACATCTGCCCCATCAAGAGCCTCCTCCAGATTATCAGTAACCGGGACACCGATACTTTCCCGATGTTGCGGGAGCAGAGTGGGAGGACCGCATAGAACCACATTCATCCCCATGGTACTCATTCCCCATGCATTTGATCGGGCTACCCGGCTATGGAAGACATCGCCAATGATAGCCACTTTAAGCCCCTGCAGTTTGCCGAGTTTTTGCCGGATTGTCATCATATCCAGAAGAGCCTGGGTAGGATGTTCATGAAGCCCGTCACCGGCATTGATAATTACCGCGCCTGTGCACTTGGTAAGAAATAAAGGAACTCCGGCAGAACAGTGCCTTACCACTACCATATCGATCTTCATTGCCTCGATGTTGCGAATGGTATCTTTGAGAGTTTCGCCTTTGTTTACAGAACTTGTTGACGCAGAAAAATTAAGCGGGCTTGCACTGAGCCGTTTTTCGGCCAGTTCAAAAGAGATTCTGGTACGGGTGCTGTTTTCGTAAAATAGATTGACAATAGTTTTTCCCCGGAGAGTGGGGACGACTTTAATCTCTCTTTGGAGAACTTCGTAGAAAGAATCAGCTGTGTCAAGAATCAGAGTGATATCTTCCCTGGAAACGCCCTCCAGTCCTAAAAGATGCTGGATGTGAAGTCCCATCGACTAGTCGCTTTCCTCCAGTTCCATCAGCCATAGTGAATCCTCGCTATCAATCTCCTTTACTTTCAAGGAAACTTCCTGATTGCGAAGAGTAGTGATTTTTTTGCCCACATAATCTGCTCTGATTGGCAGTTCACGATTGCCCCTGTCCACCAGCACCGCCAGCTGAATCGTTTTGGGTCTTCCCAGATCCATTAAGGCATCCAGTGCAGCCCTGACCGATCTGCCGGTATAAAGAACATCATCAACCAGCACCAGATTCATGCCACTGATATCAAAAGGTATATCGGTGATTTTCACCTCCGGGTGTCTGAAAGCGGTACGGTAATCATCCCGGTACAAAGTGGCATCAAGAATTCCCGAAACCAGGGACCTTTTTTCCAACTCATTGATTTTTTTTACAATACGTGAAGCCAAAAAGACCCCTCTGGTCTGCATCCCCACAATACCGAAATTGTTCAGATCCTTATTTCTTTCCAGTATTTGATGAGTAATACGGGTGAGTGCCAGATCCAGCGCATGTTCGTCCATAAGCAGTTCTAATTTTTTCATGGTAGTCAATATAGTATGGACTAGGGGGGAAATGCAAGTGAACTGTTTTGAATAAAAATCTGATACCGTAAATATTAACTGAGATGATGATATTCAGAGGAATTGCCTCCCCCATTATGGATTTCTGTGCTGAGCTCAGGCATACCCTTTGCATTCTTTATTGGCTGACTAAACCCTATTTTGAAAAAGGAGGCGACATGAAAAGAATGGCTGTCATGCTGGTGATCATTATCTCTACATGGGTGAGTATCAACGGACAAGACAGAACATTTGGTATCAAAGGAGGTTTCACCATCTCCAACTTCTGGGGTGATGGAACCGAAAATCTGAACAATCAACTCAGAGCTGCATCTCCTGATCTTGACGAGCAAAACCTGTACTGGTTTACCGTAGGTTTATTCAACACCCGCCATCTTCTACCCGACCTCTTCTCGGTACAAACAGAAATACTCTATGTGCGGGGTGGAAAAAACTGGGAAGGAAGTTTCGGGGGAGAGGAATTCTCAGTAGATGTATTTGCTGATTATCTGCAAATGCCCTGGCTGGCCAAGATTACCATTCCGGTATTATTCAGACCGCAGATCTATTTTGGTCCATACCTCTCATGGATGTTCCGGGCACGTTTGATGAATGCTCCCGATGCGCTGCAGGAGGCCTTTACTGGCGATGATGATATAGTGGTTGGAGAGCTTTTTGAACGCTATACCAACACCATAGATCTGGGACTCTCCACCGGTATTGATTTTGGCATTCCTGTTGGCCCGGGAAAAGTGGTTTTGGATTTCCGTTACAATCTTGGCGCTATAAATGTTTTTAATGCTGAACCGGCGGCAAGTGTACGAAACTACGTTTTTCTTTTCATGGCCGGTTATTCGATCGAATTTGGAGGTTATTAATCCCGGTTACCAAAACAGCCTGGTTTCAGAAGGTTTTTTATCCGGTCACAATAAAAACGGTTAATCAGATAATTTTACGGATATCAGAAAATGTCCGTAATATAAATGTAACAAGGAGGTTGCATGAAAACACTTAATGGTCTTGACTGGACAGCATTGGTGCTGTTAATAATTGGCGGAATTAACTGGGGATTAGTAGGTTTTTTTGGTTTTGATCTGGTGGCAGCCATTTTCGGTACGGCAGCTCCTTTTATCTATGCAATAGTGGGGCTCTCGGCATTGTATGTAGCTTTTCTGAGTCCATCACTGATGCGTAAAGTCCAATACCGGCCACACCGTGCCACTCAACAGCCGATATGAACAGTAAAGAGATAGTACAACGCACATTGGATTTTCAATGTCCCCCAAGGGTTGCGCATTCGTTCTATCCTTCTGATTTTGTGTGGACCGGAATTCATGTCGCGAACGCACAGAATAAGTGGAAACGGGTTGGTGAACTGGACTGGAGAAGAGTTGATGAATGGGGTAATGAATGGCAGAAAACCAGTTACAGCTCTAAAGGAAAAATTATCAGGGGAGGGTTGCAAAAGTTTCAGAACATCGATTCCTATAAGTTTCCCGATTTCAGCAACCCTGCCCTTTACACTAACACCAGATACGCTTTTCAGAACAATCCCCAATACTGGCATATAGGAGTTCTGACCGGAAGCACTTTCGAAATAGCCAACTCACTGGTTGATAATTATCTCTCATTAGTCATTACCGATATGGACTCCATTCACCATCTCCACGACCGGATAGATTCGGTTCTGAAAATACAGACCGATAAATTCAAGGAGGCAGGTGCAGATTCAATCATGATAATAGAGGACCTGGGCGACACATATCAAATACCGCTGGGCCCGACATTATGGAAAGACGAATTCAGACCACGTATCCAGGCGCTATGTGCTCATGCTCACAGTCTGGGTTTAAAAGTGATTATGCACTCTTTTCAGGAAATCGCCCTTATACCGGAACTGGTTTCCTGTGGTATCGATTGTATTCAAATCGACAGTCCCGGATCAATCGGGCTAGATGTACTTCAGACATTGCGGGATAAATTCCGTGTTTCATTCTGGTGTCCGGTTGACATTCACACCACACTTCAATCACACAACGAACAGCTTATCCGTTCTGAAGCCCGCAAAATGCTCCAGATGCTGTGGAAAGGCGAAGGTGGCTTTATCGCAGGCTATTTCTGGGATAATCTGTCATTGGGGATAGATCCCCAGTGGCAGGAATTTGCCAATGATGAATTTCTCAGTTATGGTAAAGCAGAAAATTTCCGGTCGTGTTTACTTTACAGGTAAACCCATCAGCCTGAGAAATCCCTCATTATCTCTCCATTTGGGAGTAATTTTAATATGACAGGTGATAGAAACCGGCATTTGTACCAATGAAGACATCTCTTTTTCGGCATTTTTACGGATTCTGGTAATAACCGATCCAGCCTTACCTACGATAATCCCCCTCTGGCCAGTGGTTTCCACGTGAATAGTAGCATCGATACGATGCCGGTCTTCATCTTCTTTGTAGGACTCGATCTCCACAAAACAGGCATGTGGAACTTCTTCTCTGGTATTCAGGATTATCTGTTTTCGGATGTATTCTGCAGCGAAAAAACGCAGATTAGCATCTGTAATCTCATCTGGATCAAAATAACAGGGTCCTTCAGCAAGAAAAGGATCCAGAGCATCAAGAAATTTCTTTTTGGCTTCGGATGAATTAGCGGAGATCTGTATTTGAGGTGTATTCGAAAACTGAGGAAAGAGCTCATAAAACTGATGTATCTTTTTTTCCGGATTTTCGACAATATCGATTTTATTAAATACCAGAATTGTATTTACATTTACACCGGATATCATCTCTGCAATACTCGCCTCTTCCTGCCCAAACTCCCTGGAGAGATCCACAATATAACAGATAATATCGATCCCCTGCTCTTGTACAACGCTGCTGGCCTGTTTTATCATGGATTGATTAAAGACATGTTTTCCCTGGTGAATACCCGGAGTATCCACGAAAATCAGCTGAAGATTATCGGTAGTTAATATTCCCCTGAGATTGCGGCGGGTGGTCTGTGGAAGAGGAGTGACAACTGAGAGCTGTTCCTCCAGAACTGTGTTCATCAATGTGGATTTTCCACTGTTTGGTCTTCCAATTAACGCAATAAAAGCGGATCTGAATGAGTTTTTGTTCTGCATGTTATAGCTGGGCTCTTTGATTCAATTTACCTGGTGTAAAATCGAGTGTTACTGCGGTTTTTTCATTCAGAACTTTTTTTTGTTCATCCTGAACATTTTTAAGATAATATCTGAAATATTCGGCAGCTATAAAACTGGAATGCACAGTCCAGTATGCTCCGTGAGCAGTGACCACACTGACAGCGATTCTCTGAGTGGAGTCAGAGGGATCCCGGGCAAATCCGATAAACCAGTCTACCCTTCCGATCCCATCTTTATCAACAGAACCGGTTTTACCCCCATATTCAATATTATTAAAGCGGGCCGATTGACGAATATACTTGAAGGATTTTCGGGCAGTACCGTAACTGGATACCCCTTTCATCATTTTTCTGAGCTCCCCGGCAGTATGTGCCTTTATAGGAGTTTTCCAAACTCTGCTCTGAGCTTTGTAAACACAACTGTCTTTACTGATAACACTGTCTACCACAAACGGATAAGGCATCTTCCCATTTTCAGAAATAGCACTGGCCATCAATACTCCATGCAACGGAGAGATTGTTGTCTGCTGGTTAAAACCAGAGGCAAGTTCTGCCAGATCGAAAATGGAATCACAAGAACCCACATGTGACATTTCAATATCCAGCTCAAAAGGAATCGCTGTATTGAAAGCAAACTTACGGCAGTAATTCTCCAGCTTCTGCTTTCCCAGTGAATAGATCCCGATTCTGGCAAAAACCGGATTAATGGACAAAGCATACGCCTTCTCAAAGGACATTTCGATAAACTGGTTCAGCTCTTTTTCTAACTGATATTTATAAAGGGTATGGTTTCTTCCGACATGTTTCACCATACTCTGCGCTTCAAAGGAAGCCTCCTCAATAGCTGCCGCAGCAGTAATTGTTTTGAAAACAGAGGCTGCAGGAAAGAGACTGCGAAAGGAGAGATTACCCAGATCGGAAACACTGTCATGCTTGAAAGAAACGATGGAAAGAACTCTGCCGGTGTTAGGATGCATGGCAATCACTGCACCGTAGAGTGGTTTATACCTTCTCATCAGAGTGTTCCCAAGCTTTTGCAGCGATGAATCCAGGGTGTAATGATAGATAAGAGTGTCTTGCAGGTGTTTAATCGTATCAGTTTTATTGAGCATTTCTGTAGAGGACTTTTTTAAGATCGTGGCCATCTCAGAGAAACTCAACTTTGAAGACTTCTCTTTTGTGGAATCAATAACCACAGAAGCTGCACTTTTTACAGATTCACTCTTTTTATCCGCTGATTTATTAGTAGACTTCTGAGTATTCGATACTAATAATGCTCCACCCAATTTAAAGGCGGCACCGAATAATAGCAGTATCAGCAATAATCGGATTCTACCTTTTTTAGGGATCTTGAATTTCAGAGATTTCTCAGCACGAATACGGCGCATCATGGGTGAAAAATCACTCATTTAAACTCCAAAAACATATGAAAAACGAAAACCCTCATAAAACAGTCAACCCATGGCGTCCTGAATCGTTCAGGCATGGATCTTTGTTTTACTAAAAGCAAGATCCGAGCCTGAATACAATTATCCTTAAATCAATTCTTCTCAAAAACATCCGGAAAATTCCCGCCATCAGGCAGGAATTTACTAAAACTAATCATTACCGGATCAGAAACAGATAGCAGTCTGCACACTGATAAAGTTATTGGATTTGAGATCTCCTTTGTTATCACGTTTAAATCCATAACGGGAATCCCAAATCAGAGTAGCTCCACTGGTGATCTCAAAACCAACCCTGTATCCATAGTACATATATTCTGTTTTGTCAAAAAACTTGTCATCCAGATTACCAATATTAGTTTTATTATAGTAAAATTCTGCTCTGTTAAGTTTGGGGATTTTTTCTGTAAGAATTTCACCAGCAGCTGCAACCGCTTCAAAACGCTGATCCTTATCTCTTTTCTCCCCCTCCTTCTCCTTGGCGATCAGGTATTGGTAAGAGCCATCCAGTATCAGAATACCGGCAATGTTACCGCCCAGTTTTCCATATATACCGTTAAGAGTATTGGAGCTCAGAAGATCCTCTTTAGTGAAAGCCAAAGGATCTCTGGTTAGCCGTTCGTCAAGATAGTAGGTATTGAAATGATTGAAATCAAATCTGCCTTGTGAACGACGATATTCCACATTAGCCCAAATCGGACCAGCTTTTACCGCTACACCTGGTGCTCCTATACCCCATCCATGTTTTCCATCATCACGGATCGCTGCCTGTCCGTAAAGGTCAAGTCCGAGCAGTTTTGTACTGATGATCGGAATTCCTACATCACCACCGATCAAACCGTAAGCATCCTCCTCCTCTTTGGCTCTCAACTCATCAAGATATTTAACAATATCCTCTCTGGGATCCCCCAGTCCGAAACTCATCACTGTATCCAATGCTTCATGTTCCGCAATATCTATGGAAAGCAGATAATCGTATAATCTTACAGAGTTGGGTTCACGAACTTTCCATTTTCTGGCCGGTGCATACTGGTTAAAATCCCTTACATAAGTTCCACCGAAACTTATTCCACTGAGTATGGGTGCATTTGATGGCTTGAACGGTTTAATGGCCAAACGTACGCCAGCCAGACCACCATCATCATTTAACTCTTTGAAATCAGCAAGCACAGTCTGCAGAGAAATTCCAATGGGGCTGATATCGTTAAGGTAGAATTGCAATCCAAGAAGTTTCTGATCAGGATAATGAAGCATATTTGTGAAACGATCCATCACCAACCCGTAACCGAACGTAACACTGGAAAGTCCTCCGAATTTAATGAAAAGCGGATCGTCTTCATGGCCAAAACGGATATAGCGGATTTTTCGGGTTATTGCTTCCAGCGGTTCATCTTTAAAATTCCACCCTTTGTTGGAAAATTTCCCATCCGCGTCGATAAACAGCTCCAGATCGAAGAAGACGCCAAATTTCCAGATAGGGACATCTACTCCAACTGCCAGTCTTGTCCATTGCTCGTTATTAACTGTAACTACTCCTGCCCCTATCTCCCAGGATGGGGACTCTTTCTGACCGACACTGGGCGGAAGATCCGCTTTTTTCTCTTCTGTTTCGTTTTTCTGAGTTTGCTCCTGCTGTGGCTTTGACTGCTCATCAGCGGAATTTTCATCCCCGGCAAATGCCGCCGAACTCATGAATAATGCAGCTAAAAGAAGTACGTTAAATCGCAACATCTTAAACCTCCTTGGGTAGTTTTCTAAACAGATTCAGGAAAAATACTTTCGGAGAAGATTATATCCAGTTGTTTTTTTCTTGGGAAGTATTATAGTAAGTAATTGTGAAAAAAGAGATTTAGTACCTCGACTATACCTGGCATGAATGGCTTTTGCAGAGTTCATCGGATCCCCTCAGGATCACGATGACTCCGTATGACCATGACAGATCAGGACTACCTGATAACCAGATCCTCCATGGGTAGCCCAGGGTAGGAAACCCTGCGCTATATATAACAGAAGCCCTTCGATCTACGGAGCCAGATGTGATGTGCATACCCGTATATCATTCCCTAGCCTGAAAGGCTTACGTTCCTTTAACGCAGGGATTCCTTCCCTGCGTGGGATGACCCATACTATCACGATGCCCGTATGACCCGATCCCTCAGGATCACGATGACTCCGTATGACCATGACAGATCAGGACCACCTGATGACCAAACCTGCCATGGTTAGCCCAGGGTAGGAAACCCTGCGCTATATATAACAGAAGCCCTTCGGGCTACGGAGCCGGATGTGTATACCCGTATATCATTCCCTAGCCTGAAAGGCTTACGTTCCTTTAACGCAGGGATTCCTTCCCTGCGTGGGATGACCACGATGCCGTATAACACTCGATTCCATATGACCACCATCCCTCAGGATCACGATGATTCCGCATGACCATGACAGATCAAGACCACCTAATGACCAGATCCTCCATGGTTAGCCCAGGGTAGGAAACCCTGCGCTATGTATAACAGAAGCCCTTCAGGCTACAGATCCGGAAGAGAATCACTCGATTTTTTCCCGGATTAAATAGGAATCCTTTGGAGCCATATGGATAATCATTTCTGCCAGAAATCCGAAGAAAAACAACTGTGCCCCGACAATTACTGCACCCATAGAAAGTACTACCAGAGGACGAACTCTCATGTGCCCGGTGAGCGCCCATTCTACACCGAAATATCCCAGTAACAAACTCCCGGTCATGATCAGTAGAAAACCGAAAAAGCCGAAAAAATGCAACGGTCTTTTGAAGTATTTACGTAAAAAAAGCAGGGTTAGCATATCCAGTGTTCCACTGAAAAATTTACCGAAGCCGTATTTTGACTTACCGAATTGACGGGCATGATGAGGGACTGGAATCTCGGTAACACTGAACCCGTCCCAGTGTGCCAGGGCGGGCAGATATCTGTGGCGGTCACCATAAATATCCAGTGATTTGGCAGCTTCAGCCCGATAAGCCTTAAACCCGCAATTAAAATCATGAAGTTTTACACCAGAGAGAATAGAGGTTACAAAATTCCAGATTTTAGAAGGGAAAGTAAACGAAACCGGATCATAACGTTTCTTTTTCCATCCACTGACCACATCCCAGCCTTCGTCAATTTTCTGCAACATTTCAGGGATGGCTTTGGGATCATCCTGTAAATCTGCATCCATGGTAATTATCACTTCGCCCCGGGCTTCCTTTATTCCAACACTCAACGCAGCAGACTTTCCATAATTGCGGCAGAAACGGAAAAGACGCAGACTGGAGCCATACTGAGTACGGAGTTGCTTAAGTACTTCAAAAGAATCATCTGTACTCCCATCGTCCACCATAACGATCTCGTGGTCTAAATCCATGGGTGTCAGTACTTCAGAAATAGCCTTTACCAGTAAAGGAAGGCTCTCGCTTTCATTGTGCAGCGGTACTACAATCGATACTTTTCTCATCGCTTTTTCCCTGATTATTTTTCTTTCCATGAATGCCCATTTTATCTGTTACAAAAAACAATCCGCCAAGACAACTGGCACCGATACCAACCAGAGAGGCCAGAAAGCCCATCACATACGCTTCATGCTCAGGAAATCCTGCAAGTGCAAACAGAGTTCCCCCAATTGCCTCTCTTATCCCAAAAGGTAATGGTATAGTCATAAACATAGCCATCAGCGGTACAAAAATAAAAAAATACTGAAAGTTGCTACCCGAGAGAAGTCCCAGTGAAGCAGCTACCAGAATATGCACTCCGATTCTTAAAAACTGGGTGATAATGGAAAAGAATGCCACTTTGCCCAGTACATGAAAATCACTTGCCTCAATAAGCATCTCAGAGATGATCTCCTTTACACGCAATCTTCTTACGATGTCAAAGGAATCGGTCACTCTGAAAAAAACCTTCTGTATCGGTTTGGAGATAAGAAAGATCATAATACCCACAAACATCACAAAGGTAACCATCAGTGCCAGTACTGCAGTACCGATTTTACCATTGTTCAAGGCACCACGCTGCAGAAGGATAATACTGCCGGCTACAGCAAAACCGCACATTGCCCACAGCCCGGCAAATCTGTCAAGAAATGTAGCTGCCAGTCCGGCCAGCCCCTTTCCCCGCTGGGATTTTAATGAAGCCACCTTGACAGCATCACCAACAATACCCCCCATGATAAAGTTGTTGAAAAACAACCCGACAAAATATAACCGGAACGCATTCCAGAATTTAAGAGGTATCCCACGGTTCTTAAGCAGAATTATCCACTGTATTACTCCCAGCCATCCACTGGCAATGAAAACCGCAATCGAGGCGGTCAACCATAGAGGATCTGAATGTAAAACCGTGTCTATAATCTGATTCCATCCCAGCTTCCGAACCAAAAATGCCACTACGGACAGTGTGATAATCAGCTTCAATATTCCAGTAAAGCTCTTTGAAAACCTGGGCACGAATCCTCCGTAAAATCAGAAAATAAAGAAAAATAAAATACGTATAGCACCTGCAGAAAATTAAAAATATCTGTTTTTATCTCGATTTTAACTGAATTAGTGAGTTTCCCGTGAAAACACAGCTGTAAGTGGCAGTTATGGTAATAAGAAGCAGACAGTTATCAGCCGTATGAACATTTTTGTCAGATTTCGCCCGTAATACTATTTTATGCTTGCTTAGCTGCTTCAAAAGGGTCAACTGCTTGTGGTGCTTCGACCCTCCGGATAAATGGTAAATCAAAGGAAATGCAGAATGAAACTTCTCTTTTTAATGCCTTATGGAATTGGTAATCTGATAATCCTCTACCCTGTTTTGAAAAAACTCCACGATAAAAAAATTCCTTTTGATATTGTCACCTATCTCAAGTCTGTCGATTATATAGCCGAGCAGTGGGAACCATTTAAGAATCTTTATCAGAAGAAGTTTTTTATTCCCGGTAAAATTAAAGACGCACTTATTACCCTGTCAGAAATCCGTAAAGAATCCTATGATCTTTCCATACTGTCATTTCCATCTGCACGCCCCCACTATAATCTGCTCCATTTTCTTTGTGGTGCAAAGGTCCGGGTTGCAGCAGCATACCCTGATGACAGTATAGGATCATTATCGTTTCTCTCCACAAAGCGTGTACCTGTACAGACCGGTCTTCATGACACGTTTCAAAACTTGCGGTTAATCAATGCCGCCGGTTTTTCCATTGCGGAAGATGAGATAGAATACTTTCACAGTAAACCTGAGAAGGAAAAGCGGATTGGCTTCCATGTTGGCTGTAAAAGCGCAGATTCCTACCGCAGATGGCCATTAGATTACTGGAAACAGTTGATAAGCATGGTACAGAAAGAAGCTTCCGGCTATGAACTGGTGCTTTTCTTCGGGCCCGATGAATACGAGGAATTGCAGTATTTTGAAAGCATCGAAGGAGTAACAATCAAGAAGTCTCTTTCGCTCAATGCCCTTTACCAGGAAATATCGCGATGCCAGGTTTTCGTTTCAAATGATAGTGGACTGATGCATATAGCAGCATTTACCGGTGCCCATTCGGTTTCTGTCTGGGGACCATCCGATTTTCGCAGGACAGGACCGTTTTCCAAAGATGCCATCATAATCCATTCAGAGCATCCATGCAGACCCTGTACACACTCCTATTACCGTAAATCACACCGCTTCAACTGTCCTGATAAAGACATTGCTTGCTTAAAAGAGATTAAACCACAGAGATTGATGAAGGAAATTTCAAGACTCCTGAAAAGTTAAATTAACAATATTTTTTTCAGAAACACCGATCATATTCCGCATTGATCTGGCTTTGTGTCCAGGCAGTATTGGAAATCTTTATTTCATCTATGCAACCAGTGAAATAGCCCTCATTTTTCACGCTGTTCACTCCGATTCTCAAAGGTGAAACAGTAGAAACTGTATCATTGCAGTTAAAAGTATGTATACTCGATTTGTCAAAATAGACATATCCCTTTCCTTCACGACGCAGGAGCACTATATGGTGCCATTTACCATCCCTGATGGCTGTACTGTCCTTTTCCGAACACCCCTGATTTTTAATGTGACCTACGACATTGTTTCCTTTGACACTTATGCCAAATCCGGATGCACACTGTTCACCTTTTGAAATAATGTCCAGTTGAAGACTGTCGTTTGTACTTTCAGGCTGAAATTTAACAAAAAGTGAGACTGTGAAATTTTTCAGATACAAGTTGAGCTGCTCATTCCTGGAAACTGATACATAATCATCGTTACCATCAAAGAAGAGCGCAGACCCTTTAATCCCCTGAACCCATTTGCACCCGTTAATAATCCCATGACTGCGATATCTGGAAAGGTCTTCCAGAACACTGTTTCCACTGTCAGAAAAGTCCCAGTAAGCTAAAATAGTGGTATCAGATACGGTGGTTGGAGGTTTGCTGACCACGTTGGTGTCATCATCAGTACCACCCAGGGATGGGTTATTCGGGTCGAAAGGACCAAAACAGAAAATTAGAAAAATGAGGCCAAACGAGAGTAGAAGCAGCAGAAATCTTTTACACATAGATACTCCTTGAGCTTACGGAAACGTTTCAGATGAAAAATACATTTTTCAAGCAGCTATGGATAGTACCAGAAAACAATTACCGGGATAAAGCAAATTAGAGGACCTACAAAAAAAGGAAGCTCACTAAGAGCTTCCCCGATAGATAGAATCAAAAGAATTATAAATCAGTTCACAACAGATTCGACTGTATCCGCTTTCATAGCCGTATCGGCAGTCTTATCGGAGAGCTGTTTTATCTGTTGAATAAACGATGCAGCCCGTCTGTCGCCCGGATGAGCGTTGGCAAATTGCTGAATGACTTTGGATGCACTGTCATACTGCTTCAACTCAATATATGCTCTGGCCAGAGACAGATGATCATTCCAGGGATCAGTTCCCAATTGGAGGATCTCCTTGAGAAGCTTTACATGTTCCTCTTTTTTCTCCGGTTGTTGTTCCAGTGATTGAGCAAGAGCCTTGAGATAGCGCACATCATCAGGAAACTTTTTCAAAGCTTCGCGCATCCTCTGCTCAGCTTCCGGCTGACGATCATTAAGCATGAGAATTTCATGAGTGAGAATTCTTGGCCGCCAATCCTCAGGCATCAGAGATTTGCATTTATCCAACTGCGTCACTACCAGGTTCAGAGTGTCCTCATAAACCTTTTTCTTTTCTGTTAAGATCTGCTGTTTGGATGTATCTGAAGATAACTGGGCAATCTCCTGTTTCATTTTAAGCAATGGATCTCTTAATGATAGCGCCAGTTGAATGTAAGATGCAGCATAGTTTGACATCAGCTTTTCTGATGTCTCGTTGAGACGCGCTGTACCGTCACCCAAACCTCTGAACACAAAAACGCTATCCAGAAGATGAACAGTCCGTGCTATGTCAAGCCGGTCTTTCTCTTCCACAACTGAGGACATAACCCTGTATGCAAGTCCCTGCATTTTCAGATATGGCCCAAGTCCCATCAGATTGTCATCAGAAACTGTAACCGCAAAATAGATCGGTTTATTCCATTTGTTGGCATCCACAATATGAGCCACCATATTGTCCTGAATACGCAGAGCATTCAGTTCACTTCTGGTAGGCGGCATAATCACTATTTTTGCATTGGGCATGGTAAGCTGAGTAGGCTTGGTGATCGGGTTCAAAACATGATCCAAAGCATCAATCTCAGCATCATTCCAGGTTATGGGCACTTTGGGCTCCAGATCCCTAAGCTGCTTAATGTACCACTTGGTGTTCAGAAGACTCAAATTCACTATGCGAACATCTTTACGGATACCATATGCTTCCTGAAGAGCCCATAAGGGGAAAGTGTCGTTGTCCCCATTGGTAAAAAGTATTCCGTTCTGCTCACAGGACATAAGCAGATTGTAGGCATAATCATAGGGAACCCAATCCCCTTTGCGTGAACTTCTCTCCCAGTTCTGAGTGATAGGCAGTGCCGGAGAAACAAAAAGAAGCACAGCAGCCACTGGTGCCAGTGTGGTGCGGATTGTTCTGTTTTTGTTGGTGAAAAGTGAATGTAAAAGAGCACTGGCAGCGATTCCCATCCACATACCAAGATACATGAATGCAGCCGCAAAGAAATAATCACGGACCCTGACCTCCCTGTGTACAACCGGCATGGGTCCGGGCTTACCATTTTGCACCCAATATTGATAATCCCTCATTTCCGGTCTGGTTCCATCAGCGAAATTTATATATAAGACCATCGCCACTGATGTGAGTATGAACAAAGTTATTAGAAACACTCCCGCGTTTTTATTTCTTTTATACACATAATACCAACCAAACAGCATAAAAAAGGTGGGTGTAAGGTACACCAGCAACTTGAGAAATCCTGTAGACTCAGTTACCACAAAATTCTGTTCTCTGTCGGTAGGTTTAAACTGAAAGAACTGGGTCATATGAAAGCCACCATAACCCATATGCCCTTCGATACCGAACTGATGTCCCCAGCTTGCCCGCCGCCAGAACATCCTGGAAATCATACTCTCTGAGCCATACTGTTTTCTGGCCAGGTAGTCTACAAAAGCAGTCTTTGTCTGAGGATCATTTTCATCGATAATCGGATTAAGTGAAGAGCGGATCGGAATGTAAAGATGAGAGGAGAAACCCACTACAGCCAGGGTTGCCACCCAGAAACAGAACCGCCATTTTTTGCGGCTGGGCCCCTCTGTACACAGAGTCATCACTCCATTAACCATCATGGCGAGTATACCTGTTCCGCCCAAAGCCATAAATACGTCCTGAATACTGGAAATGCCCTTGTCAGGTAAACCTGGAAGAGAGACAAAAAGGTTGAGATCCAAAACCGCAACTCCAATGGCAATAGCAGTCAACCATATTCTTAAATCAAGAAGCTTTTCCCGGTCAACAAGAACGATGTAAAGGAAAACAGGTATGAGAATAATCATGGAATACATATGAATTCCAATACCCAGAAAACTAGCATACACCAGCAGAAGAAGTAATTTGTCTCTTTTTGGGTCTTTACTCTGTGCCCAAACCATAATCAACCAGGTACACAGCGCTACACAAAACATTGCCGCATTCGCTTCAGAAGCTTCCACAGCACTGAACCAGAATGTACTTCCGCTGACAGCAAACAATCCACCCACTACACCACCCACATATGTGGTGATTCTTTTCCAGGAATTATCCGGAGTGCCTAAAAAGGAGATAACCACTCTCACCACAGTCAGATACATAAGTGCTGCGGTACCTGCACTAAAGAGCACTACCAAAAAATTCATTCTGTAGCCCACATCCTTAAAGAAAGAAAAAAGGATGCTTGACACTCTCAGTAACAGCATAAAAAACGGATTTCCCGGAGGATGAGGAACACCCATTGTGTGTCCGGCAGCAATGTATTCACCACAATCCCAGAATGCGACTGTAGGAGCTACAGTCATGACAAAGATGACAAACGCTATAGCAAATACCCCCAGGGCGAAAATGCGATTATATCGCGAGTGGATCTGTTCCATTAGAGGATCCTTCCTTTCCGGACGTTTCAGATTGTTTTTTCATTTTTTTATGAATAGAATCGATAATACCGTTAACAAATTTCCCGGAATCATCAGTTCCGTAGGTTTTAGCAAGCTCTACAGCTTCATCAATAACCACTTTTGCAGGAACCTGCGGATAATTTTTAAGTTCAGCTACCGCCAGTCTCAGGATATTGCGGTCAATTGCGGCCATACGTTTTAAATCCCAGTTGGCAGCACGCTCCTGAATGAGTAAATCGATCTGTTCCAGAAAATCAAATGTATTACAAACCAGGTCTTTGGCATATTTTTTCACTTCCTGGGACAAAGCACTGTCTTCAGCAATCTTTTCCAGCGTGTTCTGCCAATCCTCAGTAGTACCGATCTCGCAAGCATAAAGAGTCTGTAAAGCCAGCTCCCGTGAGCGATGCCGGTTTTTATAAATACCCTCGTTTTTAGGTTGAGTTTTTTCCATCATTTTCCATTATCCAGATTATTAAGCCATTTTCAAAAAAATTATAGAAAAAGGAATACGTAGCGCACTCCAAAATAGTACATCATAGTTTCGAGAACAGATCAGCCATCTCTATGGCACTCAAAGCAGCATCCCACCCTTTGTTTCCCGCCTTAGTCCCAGCTCTTTCCACTGCCTGCTCAATTGTATCGGTTGTGAGCACGCCAAAAATAACTGGCATGCGTTCATCCAGACTGATCTTAGCCACTCCCTTTGACACTTCTGCAGCTACATAATCGAAATGAGGAGTTGAACCCCTGATAACTGCACCTAGGCAGATTACTGCATCATAGTTTTTAGTACCAGCCACCTTCTGAGCAGCGGAAGCGATCTCAAAAGCCCCCGGTACCCAGACGACCGTAATATTCTGAGGGTCAGCACCATGTCTTATCAGACAATCCATCGCACCTTCCAGGAGTTTACGGGTAATAAGTTCGTTAAACCTGCTCACAACCAGTGCGAATTTTTTACCCGATCCATTCAGCATCCCTTCAATTACGGTTGACATATCAATCCTCCCTCAAGTAAATGACCCAATTTTTCCTTTTTTGTATTCAGATAACGTGCATTTTCTTTACAGGGAGATATTTCGATAGGAACACGCTCAACTACTTCCAGACCATACCCCTCAAGTCCAATTATTTTCCTAGGGTTATTGGTCATCAATCTTATTTTCCGAATTCCCAGATCAGAGAGAATCTGTGCACCAATACCATAATCCCGTAAATCAGGAGCAAACCCCAGCTGTTCATTAGCTTCCACAGTGTCAAAACCCTGGTCCTGCAATGCATAAGCTTTAAGTTTGTTTGCCAGCCCTATACCCCTCCCCTCCTGACGCAAGTAAAGGATAACTCCACCATTTTTGCTTATGGCCTCCATAGCGGTATGAAGCTGATCACCGCAGTCACAGCGAAAAGAACCCAGAATATCTCCGGTAAAACATTCCGAATGAACCCGCACAAGAACCGGATTTTCAGGGTCAATTGGTCCCTTCTGTAAAGTCACATGCACTGCTCCACTCAGAATCTCCTCATAGGCAGTAATCTCAAAATCACCAAAAGCGGTAGGTAAAGGTGTGGAAATGACTTTTTTGACAAACTTTTCATGTGCCCTGCGGTAACGGATCAGATCAGCCACAGAAATGATTTTGATATCATGCTCTTTGCTGAACTCTTTTAATTGAGGCATTCTGGCCATAGTTCCATCCTCATTCATGATCTCGCAAATCACCCCGGAAGGAAAAAGCCCTGCCATTCGGGCTATATCCACAGAAGCCTCTGTTTGCCCGCAACGTACAAGCACCCCACCATCACGTGCCCTTATGGGAAACATATGCCCGGGCATGGTAAAATCCTTAGGTCCGGCTGCAGGATCAACAAGCTTTAAAATAGTGGTAGACCGGTCAGCAGCAGAGATTCCGGTGGTAGTACCCTCGGTAGCTTCAACCGATACGGTAAAAGCAGTTCCAAACCGTGATGTATTATTGGAAACCATCATCGGTATCTGCAACTCATCCAACCTCTTACCATCCATGGCAATACAGATCAGCCCCCTGCCAAATCTGGCCATGAAGTTAATTTTTTCAGGGGTGCATTTTTCTGCGGCAAAGGCCAGATCCCCTTCATTCTCCCGGTCCTCATCATCCACAATGATGATAAATTTACCATTGCGGAAATCCTCAATTACCTGCTCTATATCTTTAAAAGTTTTCAAAAACCCAACCTTTCCATCCTGCTAAGCAGTGTCCCCTCAGAGACCTGCTGATCATCCTTTTCTAAAAGCCGCTTAAGATAACGGGCTAAAACATCACATTCCACATTAACCGGGTCCCCGCTTTTTTTAGTTGCCATGGTGGTCTTTTTAATAGTCGCAGGAATAAATGAAATCACAATCAATTCATCCTTAACTCTGGCAATGGTCAGACTGATTCCGTCTATCGCCACCGATCCCTTCTCAGCCATGAATTTACTCAATTCTGCAGGAACCCGTATGGTCCTCAGCACACTTCCTCCAGCATCCTGATCACTCACTATACTCCCCACCCCATCCACATGCCCTAATACCATATGCCCATCAAGCCTTCCCCCCAGCTTAATAGCCCTCTCCATATTCACTCTTCTTCCGGCATGGATATTGCAGAGTGTAGTGCGCAGCAGTGTTTCCCGAACAGCAGAAAAATAAAGTAAATTGCCGCTGATTTTTTCAACAGTCAAACAGGAGCCGTCTATGGATACCGAACCCCCTTCAGCTACATCATAATTTGGACAATCCGCCTCAATTGCGATGACAAATGATGTCCCGTGCTGCTGGACAGAACTGACTGTCCCTAAACATTCTATAAGTCCGGTAAACATTTTTTTCTCTTTTAAACTGCAATAGCATTGTATTCTGATCCGGAAGGATTCATAAGCTGAACCGTCTTTGAGCTGATCAGGATTCTACAAGCCCCTGGATGGGCTCCGATCGCAAAATGGAATCATTCCGCTTCCGGTTTAAACCCGAAAACTGAGAAAAATACTCCCAGCCAGTACAATTTTGCAACAGATATCTATCTTTAAACCAGCATTCATTTCTCAAAATGATCAATTTCTGGAAAATGCGTTCTCAGTTTCTGGAAAGATATCCCAATCTTTTATTTTTTACTATGGTTATATTGAGGAATCCCGCTTATCAGAAAATCGTTATCAAAAGCCTGTTGTCTTATCTCCTTCAGGTCTATACATTCATGCATGGACAGCCCCTCTGAAAAACAGATTCCATCCTTTCCTTCACCCAGGATTTTGCTTCCATAAAAAAGGTAGAGTCGATTAACCAGACCAGCTTTTAAAAAGCTGGATGCAATGCGCTGGCCCCCCTCTACAAAGATGCTTGTCAGATGCTGCTGGTAAGCCATTTGAACAAATTCTTTCATACTCTGCCCCGGATCACTATGCCCGGTATACCAGCGTTCGATTCCAGACTCTGTTCTGATCTCAGCACCATTTCCTCCATTAACAACTACGATACTTCTGGCATCAGAGGAATGCTGAAAGAAATAACTATTCTTTGAAATTTGATCATTTGAAGAAAAAACGATTCGTGCAGGGAAATATCCTTCTTTGTGGCGAACCGTTAACCGCGGGTCATCGGCTTCAAGAGTACCTCTTCCCACTGCGATGGCCGCATGGCGTCGGCGTAATTCATGAACATACTCTCTTGCAGTTTCTCCGGTTATCCATTTTGAGTTCCCTGCATAATCTGCAATTTTTCCATCAAGAGTCAAAGCCAGCTTCAGACTGACCCAAGCTCGTTTAGTAGAGATAGACCAGAAAAAATCCTCATTAAGTTCTGCTGCCTGTTGCTTCAGTAATCCTTCTGAGACTTCAATACCATGCTGCAGAAGCTTTGAAACACCTTTTCCACCTACCAGAGGATTTGGATCTTTTATCGAAAAAACAACCTTTCTGATCCCGGAATTAATAATTGCATCTGTGCATGGAGGGGTTTTACCGAAATGACAACATGGTTCAAGAGTTACATACAAAGTAGCTCCTATTGCCTTTTTTTCCGCCTGAGTCAGGGCAACCTTCTCGGCATGTGGACCACCATAGGGTTGGGTTGCACCTTTACCTACAACTTCCCCCCCGGAAACAACAACCGCTCCTACCGCTGGATTAGGAAATGTTCTTCCCTTTGCCTCCAATGCCAGATCCAAAGCCATTTGCATGTAATAAAGATCGTTTTCTTTTATGTTGTCCATGAATATTTCCAACCGATATGATATATTTTAGAATCAGATTTAATATTTCTGTTTATTGAATACCATCCATTCAACTATTTGCAGCAAGACTAAGCCAGTAGTATTTTTGAGTACCATGAAAAAAACCGCCTCTACAAAAGAAGAAATACTGATTCTATTAGCCTCCAAAGGAGACGCAGCAGCCTTTTATACTCTGGCCGCTCCCTACTTTGAAATCGATTATTTAAACTTACGCCATAATGGAAGCACCCATAATGATGCAGTGGAAAAAATACTACCTGATTCTTCGGTGCTGTTCAGAAAAATCATAGGAGAGCGTCCAGCAGATTTCGATGAATGGTTTAAAAATAATTCAGAAATTTCCATTAATGAATCAGAAGAGGTGTCTCTATTCACTATAGATAAGAATCTGGCTGCCCAGCGTAAACATTTTCTAAGCGAGATACAACTTCATCTGTTACGGATAGCTTCTGAATTTAATAAAAAAAAGAGGAAAAAATTCCTGGAAATCTTACGCAACCCCAGGACGAAACTGATTTTTGGTACAATTGCAGTTTTAATCTTTCTTTGCTCTTTCTTTTTTCTTTTACTCCTCACCAATTCATCAGTGATGATTGGCTTTAAACATGCAGAGAAAGAGTATAGTTTTGTGATCGGATCAGCCAGTGAAAAGACAGCTCCTGATTCCACTCTTTTATCTTCTGCCCCCAAAGCCGATAGCACCAGCACTGACTCAACTGCTGTTAAAGATACGGTGATTTCAGCAAAAGTAGAAGAAAAAGCACCTGAACCACCACCGGTAAAAAAGGTGTATCGACCTAAAGTCGTGACTCCAGAACAGCCACGGGTTTCTCATACTCCCCCGCAGGCGCAATCATCATCACCATCGACATCGACAGAGTCTCCCGCCGCTGTTGTGGAAGAACCTTCACCATCAGTTTCTTCAGGTTCATCGGCTTATACCACACCTTCAGAAAGTTCTTCAGAATACTAATAACTAAAAACGAAGAGATTTATATCTGTCTGATTTTAAAGTGATTTAATTATTTTGATCTTTCCCTTTTGGTTAATCTATATTTGTTTTTCATTCTCTTTTTTTTAGCAGCTTCAAAAACAATTTTTAAGAAGATTCCGGTTCAAAGTAAGCGAGTAAAGTTAAAAATCTTATATTTTGTTGTTTGAATTCAACTTAGCAGTTGACTATACTGTCGAATAAGTGTATAGTTTTCAAAACTGTTCTTTTAACCGGGTAAAACGCCCATTTATACTATGCCAAAAAAATTAAATTGGTTAAATACACTTTTTATCATAAGCACAATGTCATTGATATCATCTACAGATAGCAGTGCTGAAGAATATGTATTACAAGCTGGCGATGTCATCTCGATCAATGTGGTAGAACATCCTGAATTTTCCGGCCGACATAAAATAAGACCAGATGGCAGGATAAATTACCCGGTAATCGGGGAAATCGATGTAGCTACGATCACCCCTGCCCAACTGGTTAAAATCATGCAAGGCAAACTCTCCTCTTATGTTAACAATCCGGTAGTTTCAGTTTCAATAGAAGCTTATTATGCCAATAAAATCTTTATTATCGGGGCTGTCACCCGGGCCGGTGAATACCAGATTTATGAACCAGTCGATATGATGAAAGCACTGGCAATGTGCGGTGGTTTGACAAATCCCAAAACCAGATTCGTTAAGATTGTACGCAGTGATGGTTCTGTTGTGACTGCAAACATGAAAGAACTCTGGACAGCGTCGGCAAAATATGATAATAAAAAGTATCTTCTCTACCCGGGTGATACCATGTATGTTCCTGAGAGCTTCAGGGTGCCCTGGGTAGTGATCAGTACGATTCTTACTATTGTAAGTCTATCTTTTCAGATAGTATTAACCATAAATAACATTTCCAGGTAGAAGATGCGACCTATTCAATATTTCTGCTCATGAAAGATCCAATAATTATTTCAATAGGTGGAGGCAAGGGTGGTGTCGGTAAAAGCACAATAACTGCAAATATCGGTACAACGCTTTCACAAAAAGGTTTTTCGATAGGATTTATAGATGCAGATCTGGGAGGCGCAAATCTGCATCTGTGTCTGGGAGTAAGGCGTCCCCCTACAGGACTGCAGGATTTTATTAAAGGTAACTGCAAAAGCCTTAGTGAAGTAGCTGTCCCCACTTTAGTTGAAAGAAGCTGGCTGATAAGCGGAGCCAGTGATATACTAGAACTTGCTAATCCCAATTTTGCTCAAAAACAGAAAATCATTAATAATCTTAAAAAACTGGATGCAGATTACATCCTGGTAGACCTTGGAGCTGGAAGCAGCTTTCATGTGACCGATTTCTTTGCAGCATTTCCTTATGGAATCATTGTAACCGATGGACTCCCCACCTCCATTGAAAATGCCTATGGTTACCTTAAAAACGGAATCCTCAGAGGCATAGTCAGATTGTTTTCCGGAAATTCCGAGTTACAAAACCGGATTCGTAACTTTTCTGATCCTCAAAGCAAAAAGGGATTTGTTACTGTAAACGATATGCTCAGTAATCTTAAAAACGATTATCCTCAGGAAGTCCAGATAATAAAGGAATGGCTGCATAAACGCCGCAGTTTTCTGGTTCTTAACATGGTTAAAAATGCGGATGATATAAAAATAGGGACCCGTTTTGCGGAAATGGTGAAAAAATATCTCTCCATAAATCTTTATTACATCGGATATGTAATGTTCGCTCCGGAAATAAGAACTTCTATAAAAGAGATGCGGCCATTTATGTTAAAGGATGAACCATCTCGGATCAGGGATTGTTTCGAGGCGGTTTCACAAAACTTAATCTCTATCACCAGGGAGTCAACCTGATGGGGTATCTGCAATATTGGAAACTTAAGGAAAAGCCGTTTGAAGAACTCTGCGATACCAGATTCTTTTTTGAAAGCGATGATCACCGGGAAGCTCTTGACCGGCTGTTATATCTGATAAAAGACCGCAATATGTGCATGGGATTGCTTACCGGTGAGGTCGGGTCCGGAAAGACAATTACAAAGAATGTACTTATCAATTCTCTTCCCAGTCAGAATTTTGAAGTTATCGATTTTGACTACTGCAATTTCAGCTTTAACGATTTGCTTTTTGATATTGTACAGAGGATAACCTTCAGGGACGCACGTGTTGCACTTATCGAAGAGATGGAAGCTCCTTCGCGAAATGATAAATACCAGCTCTTTCAGCTTCTTAAAAAAAAACTGGAAATACTTTTATATGAAGAAAAACGGCATCTGGTACTTATTTTTGATGAGGCTCAACAGATAGAGGAAGATGTACTGGATGAACTGAAAAACCTGACAAATAATTTCTCCAGAACAGAAAACTTTCTCACCATCTTTTTTGTGGGTCAACCAGAACTCCGGGAAAAGATCCGCCGGCTCAAACAGGTAGATCAGCGTATTTTTTTGCGATTTCACCTCAATAACCTTGATTATAATGACTCATTACGATATATCCAGCATCGCTTGCGGGTGGCAGGCCTGGAAAAGGGTACGATTTTCACCAGTCTGGGACTGGAGATTATCTTCCGTAGCACTGCAGGTGTTCCCAGGGAAATAAACCGCCTCTGTAAATTGGCTCTCAATTACGGGTTTGCTCAAAGCCTGAATGAAATCTCTCGTGAAGATATTCAGGTAATCATTGATGATCTACAGGAACATTCCTAATGGGCAGAAAAAAATTCAGTCTCGGTGCGATCCTTCAAAAAATCAATGAGGAAAAAGGACCCGAAGAAAATTCAATCCTAAGCACATCTGTTCAAACCGGTGCCCATTCACCCAAAATCTACCATCAGCAAGAGCCCCTTCCGGATACTGCTGAAAAGAGTACCTTCACTACTCCAGATTTGCCTTCACAACCCTTATCAGATATTCTCAGATCTGCTCCGAGTCCTGAAAACAAAGCAGATACTGCAAATAGCAATTCACATCATCACAGACATATTACTCTAATGGAGCAGCCCTCCAGACCATCTCCCCTCAGTTCTTCTTCGTTAACACCGCCTTCCACCAGCAATATGTTTCCAGAGGAAGACGATGAGGAAGAATTTGACGTGCTTAAATATATCGGGGTTATTATCAGACGACGCAATATCGTGCTGACTGTGATGCTGATAATGACTCTGCTCTCTGTTTATAAATTTTTATCCGGTGATAAATACTATATCGCCAATGCCCGGCTTCTTTTCCGCCCCGGTGAACAGGAAATGATCGGTGATATCAATTTATACCGCTATTATGTAGACCGGGACAAAATTTTCAGCACACATCTTGAACTTCTCAAATCACATACCGTGCTAAGCATGGTTTCATCAAACCTGGATAACAAAATTTCTGAACTGACTATAAAGAACTTTCTCTCCATTAAACAGGGTGAAACCGACGGTAATAAAAACGATATAATTGAACTCTCTTTCAAGCACTCTAATCCGGACACCGCACGCGACGTCCTCAACGAGCTTTGCAGAACCTATATCGATTACCGGCGTGATGTCAATGCACAGGAGCTGACCAGGTTTATTTTCAAATTTGAGACTCAGATCAATAAACTTCAGAGTGATCTAAACTCTAAAGAAAACGATCTGCGCGATTTCAAGGAAGCCAATCAGATGGTTCAACTTTCGAGCGAAACCAACCTGATAGTTTCCAAATTATCAGAAATGGAACTGGAACTGCAGAAAACCCAGCTATCACTTCTGGAAAGCAAAGAGAGACTTTCTGCTCTTAACTCCCAGATAAACCTCCAGGACCATGACATTGTACAGTCAATCACATTCCAGGACCCTCTTCAGACTAAAATTGCCGATCTGGAACTCGAACTTAACGCATCAGCTGCAGAATACAGCGCAGAGCATTTTAAAGTGAAAATGCTCAAACAACAAATCGAAAATCTCAAATCAGCTGCTATCGACAGCATCTCTAGGGAAGCGGCCAGTAAAACCATGGTGAAAAACCCCATCAGACAGGCCCTTCTTCACGATCTGATCAATCTGACAATAGAAAAAGCAGCACTGGAGGCAAAACGGATTGCCCAGGAGCAGATAATTGATAAATTAAACAGAGATCTGTTGCAACTGCCCTCTCTTGAACAGAGATATGCCAATCTGCAAAGAGAAACCGAATCACTTATTCAAACATTGCGACTGCTTAAAACCAAATATGAGGAAGCTAAGATTAAACGGGATTCCCAGGAATCGGATCTGAAGCTTCTGGAGATGGCCCAAACACCCTCAAACGCTTTATCTAATGTTAAATTTTCCAACATAATTGTAGGTATTCTGATTGGGCTAATTCTGGGAATAGCATTGGTTTTTCTTATTGAATACCTGGATCAGAGTCTTAAAGACCCAGCCGATGTTGAAAAACAGCTGGAATTACCGCTTTTGGGAATTGTTCCACTCATTGAGGCTGAACAGGCCCTGATAGAGCAGTCAACAGATCTCACAAAAACCATCCTCGAACCTTTCCGGGCACTGCGTGCCAATCTCAAACACATTGCTTCGGCACACGAACTGAAAACCTTCATGGTCTGCAGCGCAGTCAAAGGAGAGGGCAAAACCACACTCGCTGCAAATCTGGCTATAACATTTGCTCTGGACGGTAAAACTGTGATTCTTATCGATGCCGATCTGCGCCGTTCACAAATGCATTCACTGTTTGCCATCCCCAAACAATCCGGGGTAGCTGATTACCTTATGGGAACAGCAACTGTGGAACAAATCATAAAGCCTACCCGCTACCCCAGACTCTTTGTGGTTACTTCCGGTGAACGTCCCCACAACCCAGCTGAACTGCTGGGTACAATCCGATTTGACATGTTGATAGAGGAACTTAAAAATAAAGCAGAAATTGTAATATTCGATTCACCAGCACTTCTTCCGGTAAGCGACACCATAACCATGGCTCCCAAAATGGATTGCTGTCTGGTTATAACCAGAGCTTTGTGGACACCTCTGAAAGCAGCAAAACAGGCAAAGAACCAGCTCAAACGAATTGGTTGCCGTCTTTACGGGGGAGTTCTCAATGGTGTTTCACATGCAAAAAACTACTACCCTTACTACTATGGTTATTATGGCTACTACTCCTATAAGTATACTTACGAAGATGATTTCGATGATTCCCGCTTCTCTTTCCGTAAACTGGGACTGAACATTGAAAATAATCTTAAAAATAAGATCAACTCAATCGTATTTGCATTCCCTAAATATATCGCTGCCATGAGCCAGATAATCAGATCGCTTACCATAAGAAAAAGGTTCTGGATTCTGCTGTTGTCTCTTCTTGCAGTGACAGGAATGAGGATATGGTTTCAAGCTAATTATAAACCACCAGTAGATTCCATCAAATATCTGGGAATAGGTGAATCGGAGAACAGCCAGGAAAACACTCTGAATGACAGTTTACCGGATATGGCCTTGCCCCGGAATATACAAAACAACGGTTTTGAGTTTCGATCTTCTGCAATGGGCAAAACAACGGATACTGTCAACCTCCTTGATAGCATCAATCTGTGGCTTAAGGCGAAATCAGAGAAAAATGTGGAAATGTTCCTTAACTTTTATGACGATTCGCTTTTTGTATTCCCGGGTGGCACATTCCATCAGTGGCGGAAGAAAACACTCCAGCAGTTTTCAAATCAGAAAAGTGGATCTCTCTTTAAGCTGGTAAAAACAGTCAACAATAAAAGTAATGAAAGCTATCAGGAAATCTCTTTTGACCTTATGGAAATTTCAGCAAATGACACTCTTTTCCATTCTATAACCACGATCTGGCAAGCTGGTAGAGATGGCTGGAGAATAATCAGAGAAAAATCCATTATCAAACCCTAAAATTCAAGATTGCAGGTATTCATGTCCGCCAAATTCAAAAAAAAAGTCATTACATCAGCTGTCTACTTCCTGCTGGCAGCTGCAATCTGCTGGCAGGGCTTTTACCTTTATAAATATTCCAGACCTGCAGCAGGTATCGAAGGATTTCGATCCGTAAAGGTTAAGGTAGATGGGAATGTAAGAAAACCTGGTATTTACCTTATCCCCGAGGGAACAACCCAATTTGAGATCCTGAAAGTTGCGGGTATACGCCCCACATCCGATATCTCCGCTTTCCAGTTGACAAACCAAATAGATGAAAATACCACTGTCAATGTGGGAACCCTGGAGAATGCAGTTGACATGGATGCAAATAAACTGCTGGCCCGGCTGGAATTCTTTCTGGGGGAAATAAACATTATAGCCAGCGATGGTCGTAATACGCCTCATCATGAAGGAATGCAGATCTCTAAAGGCGACAGAATACTTACCGAAGCATCCGCTCAGGCGGAAATCTCCATTGGTCCCAATTCCAGAATAGATATGGATAATTTCTCTGAATTGATTTTTGATAAGATCGGTGAATTGGAAAATAACCGCAGCACTGTCGAACTTTTCCATAAATCCGGCATAGGCTGGTATAGAACCGTTTATTCCAATAAAGATTCTGAAATGTTCCGCATTCTCACCCACTCCGTATCTTTATCTGTAGGTGCATCCGGAGCAGATTTTCTGATTGATGCCCAGAACGACCATGTCCAGGTAAACCTTATGGATGGTTTGATACTTCTTGAGCGTACCGATAAAAGTGACGCAATAAATCTTATCTCTGGTCAATCAGCCACAATATATAAAGATGGCAGACCTTTTGAAGTTACCCGCCTTTCCAGTGACATCAATGCCAATAACCGTTTTTCACAACTCAACCGGGAAAAAGTTAATTATATGAACCGGTTGATGCCCTTCAATTTTCTTTTCTGTGGAACCCCGGCGGTCTTTTACCTGATCAGTATTCAATACGAATCCGGTAATTTTCACCTGATAAGAATCCCGCCGGAACTTCTTATTGAACATTTCTCCCAGAATATCTCCACCATCGGTCAGGCATATCTATATGGAGGACCGGTTTTTGTAAGCACTTTTCTGGAACGTATTCTGGATACACGTATACCCAAATACTGTGTTTTTGACAAAAACGATATCATCCGTACTGTTGGCGCCCTGGGTGGTATTCAGGTCGATATCGATGAAAAAGCAGCATCTGCACTGCGGGTATCTGCAGGCACTCAAAAAATGGCTGGTAAAAACCTTTTGCTCTTCCTCTCCCCTTCCATCTCAGGAGCACAAGATTGCAACACCCGTCAATCCAAACTTATTAAAAGTCTCTTTAATGGATTTCGTAATAAAAACATTTCTTTGTCACTGCTGCTTGCAGAACAGATCCTTACTAACACCGAAACTAATTTTTTACCTTTCGAAATGATGGAACAATTTGGTAAATTTAATACTCGTAGTAACTGGAAATATATTGAACACAATATTCCTGTTCTCCCTGTTAAACGCGGAAACCGGGATTATTTAGAACCCGTTCTGGAAAAATGCAGGGAACTTTTGAAGGTCAAATGAATAAATCATCAGTTTTAATTATAGGTTCAAAGGGTCAGCTTGGCTCAGATATGGTTTTGCTGAGTAAACAGGCGGGATTTACAGTCTCTGAGATCGATTATCCTCAAATCGATATTACAGATCCAGTAATGACTGAACGTTGTGTTCTTGATATAAAACCTGATTATGTTATAAATTGTGCTGCTTATACGGCGGTCGATGATTGCGAAACTCATCAGGAACAGGCATTCGCAATCAATGCCCAGGGAACACTTAACATAACTCTTTCTGCTAAAAAAGCCGGTGCAGTAATGGTTCATATAAGTACCGATTACGTGTTTGACGGCAAAAAAAACTCCCCTTACACAGAGCAGGATCAAACCTCACCTCTTACAGTATACGGCAAATCAAAACTGGAAGGGGAAAGACTTATTGCCGCCCATTATGACAAATATCAGATTTTCCGTATCGCCTGGCTATACGGTATCAATGGAAACAATTTTGTAAAGACCATCAGAAACATAGCCCGGAAAAAGATGCAGGAAAAACAGCCTCTGACCGTAGTAAATGACCAGCTTGGCACTCCCACTTATACCAGGGATGTATGTGCGCAGGTCTTAAAGATGATCAATCAACCCCATTATGGAATTTTTCATTGTACCAATGAAGGATTTTGCAGCTGGTACGACTTTGCTCTGGAAATAATCAGAGCAGCTGGAATGGAGGTGGAATTACTCCCATGTACAACAGCCGACTTCCCTAGGCCTGCTCCCCGTCCCCATTACAGTGTACTGGAGAATGCTCATCTTAAAAAACTTCATATGAATATAATGAAAGACTGGAAGGAAGCATTCAATACGTTTCTAACCGATGAATCACAACACATATAAAACGATATCAAAATGAGAGAATGAATTATGAAAACAATCCTTGTAACTGGTGGTGCAGGCTTTATCGGGTCCAATTTCGTACATTATCTTCTCGATTCCGATTCAGGTTATAAAATTGTCAATTTGGATGCTTTGACATATGCAGGTAATCCGGACAATCTTATCTCTGTGGAAAATAACCCCGCATATCAATTTGTTGAAGGCAGTATTGATGATTCCAGGCTGGTGGCTGAATTATTTGACAACCACGATTTCGATGCTGTTGTACACTTTGCAGCTGAATCACATGTGGACAGAAGTATCACCGGACCGGAAGCTTTTGTAAAAACCAATGTGCTGGGAACACAGATCCTGCTGCAGAATGCAAAAAAATCCTGGCAGGACCGGTTCGACCAGAAAAGATTTGTCCATATTTCCACTGATGAAGTTTACGGTAGCCTGGGACCAAGCGGTTACTTTACCGAAAAGACTCCCCTTGCTCCCAACAGCCCCTACTCTGCTTCTAAAGCCGGCAGCGATCTGCTGGTCAGAGCCTTCTATGAGACTTATAATTTCCCGGCTGTCATCACCCGCTGTTCCAATAATTACGGTCCATATCAGTTCCCTGAAAAACTTATCCCTCTCACTATTACAAATGCATTGAGGGACCTGCCTTTACCGGTTTATGGGGATGGAAAGAATGTCAGAGACTGGCTTTTTGTCAATGATCATTGCTCTGCTATAAAACTGGTGCTGGAAAAAGGAACTCCTGGCAACGTTTACAATATCGGGGGAAATAACGAATGGCACAACATAGATATTGTCAAACTGATCTGTGCAGAGTTGGGTAAGCCACAGTCCTTGATTACATTTGTGAAAGACAGACTGGGCCATGATCGCCGTTATGCTATTGATGCCAGTTTTATTAAAAATCAGCTTGGCTGGTCACCTTCGGTGACTTTTGAACAAGGCATTAAAAAAACCATTCAGTGGTATCTGGACAACCAGTGGTGGTGGACTAAGATTTTGACAAAATCAGCATAAAACTCAATGCAGATTATACCTTTCAGGCTGAGGCTCTTAAAAATATCATGCCTCAGCTTCCTCTGAACACACATTACCTGGATAGTTGTTTCCTTTACTGCGATTGTTTTGCCATTGAAGTGGCTGAAGGTTACTAATATCATCATTTCCACCCAGGGAAACTGGCTTAATATGATCAATCTCCCAGCCTGTACCATTGTCCTCTTTCATATTGTACTGACCACGCTCTATCCAGGCACCGCATGAATCTTTTCTTTTCTGAGTTGGATCGATCCCTGGCACTATCTCCCCTTTGTTCCATACCATCTGGATCATTTGCAAACTAAATGGTTTACCGTTAACATCGGTTCCCGGTTTTCTGGACATTTCTTCTATCCTCCTGTCTTCTTTCTCTACCCTGTTGCCCTCCCGAGTAGTTCAGAGCAACACTCATACCTCCAGAACTCTGTATTGGCATTTAACTTGAATACTACAACTACTACTTGCCACTTCACCAGGAGACCATCTTATGAAAATCCATATCGGCATGTTTTTCTTCTTTATTTTAGCGGTAAATCCAGTAATGGCAGAATATTTCGGTAGAAATAAAGTCCAATATGAGAACTTCGATTTCAAAGTTCTTAAAACCAGCTCTTTTGATATCCATTTCTATAACTCAGAAAAAGAAGCCGTCAAAGATGCTGCAATTATGCTGGAACGGTGGTATAACCGTTTCAAACTGATCTTCCAAAGACCCCTTCCGAATAATCAGCCCATTCTTCTTTACGCAAATCACGCCGACTTTCAACAGACAAATGCCATTAATGAACTGCTCACTCAGGAAATCGGTGGTGTTACCGAAGGGTTCATGAACCGTATCGTAGTCCCGCTCACTGGTGTTTATTCCGAAAATAATCACGTCCTCGGGCATGAACTGGCGCACGCATTTCATTACGATATCATGAAAAGCAGCAATGCCGGAATTACTGGTGCAGAACAGGTGCCACTATGGTTTATCGAAGGGATGTCCGAATATCTCACCATAGGATCTTTGGCCCCGCAAACTTCCATGTGGATGAGAGATGCAGTTCTTTTTGAAGACGTACCATCGATAGAAATGGTAGGAAAAAATCCCTCCTATTTCCCTTACCGCTATGGCCATGCTATCTGGGCCTATATAACCGGTGTTTTTGGTGATGATATCATTAACCCGCTTTTCGAATCGGTTCTGCAGAATGGATGGTACCAGGGCTTTAAACTCACTCTGGGGACTTCGGTTGACACCTTGTCAAAAGATTGGGAATCAGCTATCTCTGAGCAATATAAAACTGCTATACTAAACAAGAAAAAACCATCCCAAACCGGAACTCAAATAATCGCTAACTCCTCCATAAATCTCTCGCCAGCACTCAGCCCCGATGGAACATTTGTGGCCTATTTCTCATCTAAAGATCTTTTCTCCATCGATCTTTTTATTGCCGATGCATCAAGCGGTAAAGTGAAAAACAAACTGGGCAGTACCCAGGCTGTTGAGCACTTTGATGCATTACGCTTTACCAACTCATCAGGCAGCTGGTCTCCTGATGCACAAAAAATAGCTCTTCCTGTATTTAAAAATGGAGATAACGGAGTTGCTATTTACAATGTTGATAAAGGTAGAGTCGAACACACCCTTCAGTTTAAAGAGCTGGGAGAAATCTCCGGTGCAGCCTGGTCACCCGATGGAGATAAGCTTCTGCTTTCCGCAACACAGGGTGCTATCTGCGACCTTTTCATTTACCACTTCGCCCGGGAAGAACTGCAACGACTTACCAATGACCCATTTGCAGAACTGCAACCATCCTGGGCTCCTGATGGTAATTCCATTCTCTTTATTACAGATAAATCATCCGGAGCCGATCCGGATTCGCTCAGATCCACTTCTATGCGAATTGCGCTTTTTAACCTGATAGATAGCTCAATTGAATATATCTCCATTGCAGACTGGGCAAAACACCTCGATCCACAATTTTCCCCTGATGGTCAATTTATCTATTTTGTTTCCGATCCTGATGGTTTCAGTAATATTTTTTGTTATTCCATGCAAACCTCCCAATTCTTTAAAATCACCGATATCGCCACCGGGATAAGCGGACTCACCGAGCTGGCACCGGCTCTTTCAGTTGCAGCAAAAGGCGGTAAACTGGCGTTCAGTGTTTTTGATATGTCAAACTATAAAATCAACACCATGCAACCCCCTGTCCTCAGTGAACAATATGTGGTTCCAGAAAAAGAAGATTACTTCAGAAACATAAAACTTCCCCCGGTTTCCCATAAAAACCCCATAGTTGATACCTATCTGGAAAATCCCGTCGAAGGACTAATCTCAGATACCTCTTTTTCTGTACTCAACTATAACCCCAGACTTCGCCTTCTGTATGTTGGCAATCTGGTCATGGGCGCTGCAGCAGATCCTTTGGGAATTGGGTTTGCCGGTGGAGTCTCCTTTCTTTTCACCGATCTTCTGGGAGATCATATTCTGGGGCTAGGTGCCCAGATTAATGGAGGTATAAGAGACTTTGGTGCTGAAGCCTTTTACCTTAACCAGAAAAAACGGCCCAACTGGGGTTTTGTTCTCAGCCGTATCCCCTATATGGCTACTACAGCAGAGGTACGAAACGATACCGCTAATATCAACGGAGAAATCAGAGATGCCCAGAAAGTTACCTTAACCGATCAGAGAATGTACGATAATCAGATCTCTTCAATTCTGCAGTTTCCATTCTCCACCAACCGCAGAATGGAGCTTACAGCCGGGTTTGGAAGAATCAGCTATGATTATCGCTCAGAAGAGATCAGTGTCGTTGATAATCGCATTGTCGAACGTCACAATATAGTCCAGGAAGAACCTGCTTCCCTTAACATGTTCCAAACTTCTGTTGCCTATGTCGGAGATTTCTCCTTTTTCGGATTTACCGGACCAGTCACCGGAAGACGTTTCCGTCTGGAATATCAACAAACCGCCGGATCACTTCTTTTTGGAACTATTCTCGCCGATTACCGGCAATATTTCCTTTTTAACCCTGTGACCCTGGCATTCCGATTCCTTCATTATGGAAGATATCTCCGCGATTCCCAGGATGAAAGGCTCTCAGAGCTTTTTGTGGGAAACGAAACCTGGATAAGAGGTTATAGTTACTATTCATACAACCTGGCTGAGTGTTCTGAAGAGGGTGATGAGGAAAACTGCCCTGAGTTCAATCGACTCCTGGGCTCCAGAATCGGTGTAATTAATATCGAGCTCCGCCTACCAATACTTGGCACCCATCAGTTTGGTATCTTTAATTTTCCTTATCTGCCAACCGATCTGGTAGCATTTCTGGATGGTGGTGTGGCCTGGACCAAAAACTCCCACCCTCTTCCAGAACTCAATTCAAAAACAAAAGAACGGGTTCCGGTTTTCAGTGTGGGAGGAGCAACCAGATTTAATCTCTTTGGACTGCTGGTTTTACAGATCTACGCGGCATATCCATTCCAACGAAACGACCTAGGATGGAGCTGGGGATTTTATCTGGCTCCGGCATGGTGAAAAGGGAATTTGAGATTTCAGATATTAGATTTTTGATTTTAAGAAAAAGAAAGAGGAATTTAAGATTTAGGATAGAGATTGTTGATTTGAAAAAAAGAAAAGAAAATTAGATTTAAGATAGAGATTCAGAAGTGTCCGGTTAATTTCAACAAACATAAGATTGCATAAGAAGTAGGACACGCAAATAAATTCCAACTCATAAGCACCATTATCCTAAACAAATCCCAATTACCAATTATTCCATCATCCTACCTGAATGTATTTTTATTTTTTTATCAGGGAGTACTATGTTTGAAATAACCACTGAGACATCATTCTCAGCAGCACACCGTTTAAAAAACTACCAGGGGCCCTGTGAAAACCTTCATGGGCACAACTGGCTGGTCAGAGCTACTGTCAGGTGTTCCGAACTGGATGCCGCCGGAATCGGTATCGATTTTAAAATCCTTAAAAATCACCTTAAAACTATCGTTAACCAGTTTGACCATAAAGACCTCAATGAAGTGCTGGATCTGAACCCTTCATCGGAAAATATTGCCCGTTTTATTTTCGGGCAACTTAAAGCTGCGCTAGCCTCCTGGAATGGAAATGTTGTCAGGGTCGAAGTGCAAGAAACCCCGGGAAATGCTGCCATTTACTATGAATAAGCTGGAGGTATGTGAGATCTTTAAAAGCATCCAGGGCGAATCCACATTCAGTGGTTCAATCTGTTCATTTGTGCGCCTGTCCGGATGTAATCTCAGATGCAGCTATTGCGACACTACCTACGCTTTCACTGAAAGTAATCTTCTCAGTATCGATGAGATTATCGATTCGGTTTCAGAACATGAAACCAGACTTGTTCAAATCACCGGTGGTGAACCGCTGATTCAGAAAAACACAGCTGAGCTTTGCAACCGATTTCTTGAGCTGGGATATACAGTTCTGGTTGAAACCAACGGAAGCACTGAAATAGAAAGCGTTTCCTCAGACTGCCACCGGATCGTAGATGTAAAATGTCCGGGAAGCGGTATGGCTGGTTCTTTTCTGGAAAGTAACATCGCAGCCCTTACTGGCAATGATGAGCTTAAATATGTCATTTCTGATCTTTCTGATTTCAACTGGGCACTTGACCATATTTTTACCAAAAATTTAGAGTCCTGCACCATAAACTTTTCACCGAACATGAATTGCCTTTCCGCTCAAACCCTGGCAGAATGGATTCTTGAGCGTAATGCACCTGTCCGGCTGAACCTTCAATTGCACAAGTTAATCTGGGGTGACCGCAGAGGAGTTTGATATGAAAAAATCGGTAGTACTGGTCAGCGGTGGTCTGGATTCAGCAACCTGCTGTGGATTTGCCAGAAAAGATGGTTTTAAAATCTATGCGATGAGTTTCTCCTATGGTCAGCGTCACCGGGTGGAACTTGACAGTGCCAAAAAGGTGGCATCCTTCTTCAACGCAGAGGAGCACAGAATAATAAATATAGACTTGCGGGCTTTTGGAGGAAGTTCTCTCACTTCTGAAATGGATGTCCCCAAAAACCGCAATCCCCAACCTGATGAAGAAATTCCCAATACTTATGTGCCGGCAAGAAACACCATATTTCTCTCCTATGCGCTGGGATGGGCTGAGGTTTTAGGTTGCAATGATATCTTTATCGGAGTGAATTCAGTTGATTACTCAGGTTACCCGGACTGCAGACCCGAGTTTATAGATGCATTTCAGAAAATGGCAAATCTTGCCACCAGGGCTGCAGTGCAAAACCATAAGATTACCATTCATACTCCACTTATTTCGTTGACAAAAGCGGAAATCATCAAAGCAGGCATTTCCATGAACATAGATTACAGTATCACTCACAGCTGCTATGATCCATCCGCGGATGGGCTTGCCTGTGGAAACTGCGACAGCTGTTTGATAAGAAAAAGAGGGTTTATGGATGCAGCTGTTACAGATCCTACCCGGTATCAGTCAATTTAAAGAGATAAAGCGGGAAAACATATTATGAACAGTATAGAAGAGCTTTCACTGGCAGCAGGAAGATTTCTCAGCGAACACAATCTTAAAATTTCAGTGGCGGAATCCTGTACCGGAGGTCTTCTGGGGGGAGCACTAACCGACATTGCAGGCTCTTCGGCATATTTCCGGGGAGGTATTATTGCATACGACAATCAGATTAAACACATGGTTTTAGGGGTGCCCGATCACATTCTTGAGAACTACGGTGCAGTCAGTGAACAGACTGTAATTGCCATGGCTCAGGGCGCCTGCAAACTGTTTGACACCGAATGTGCAATCAGTGTCTCAGGAATCGCAGGGCCTGGAGGTGGGACCATGCAAAAACCGGTAGGCCTGGTTTATGTGGCAGTAGCTATACAGAAAAGAAACAGGAGTTTCAAATTCACATTCTCAGGCAATCGCAGACAGATAAGATCTCAGGCAGTAAGAGAAGCACTCAATGAATTTCTACTTATGTCAGCTCATTAATTTGACTTTATAGGTACATTCTTTATTATACCGTTACTTAACTTTTTTAAATTACATTTTAACTCATTTTTTGTCAACTTTAATTCTAAGTCAATAATTTACTGTCAATTTATTAATTTTACTTTGCAATTTCCAAATCCTGGGTGTTTGTTCTTTTTTATATATCCTTCTGCCGCTTGGCCATCCATGCCAGTAACATATATATTGCAGCTGTCCACACTACAAGCAGTATGGAGGACTGTCCCCGTAACCATCTTTTTACTCCCTGATAGATCACCTGCGTGAGAAACCCATATCCTGCAGTGCATAAAACTATGAAAAAAAGATAACGCAGAAACCAGTGCAGATTTCTGGTGATGTGTTTGAATAGCCCGTTTATGAAGGGACCAGCCAATACCAGGGTAACTGCAGTTATACCAAAACTAACTTCCTGAATATGTGAACGGATATATTTAGCCAGAATGTACAGATATTGGCTTATCATTATAAATAGGACCGGATAAGTTGATACCCTCCCAATATCAGAAAAAGACTGATATTGGCGAAAACCCCGGCTAAAACGTCATCCATGGTGACTCCCACGCCGCCGTCAAGATCCTGCATATTATTAATAGGAAAGGGTTTTACAATATCAAAAAACCGGAAAAGAAGAAAACCTATAAGCAGTGTTTTAAATGAGATAGGGATCATGAAAAATGTAATCACCTGCCCAGCCAGCTCATCAAATATTATCTCCGAGGGATCATCCTTGCCAAAAACGGTTTTACTTTGATTGGAAAGGAAAATACTTATTGCAACCAGAATAAATATACTCCCCCAGTAAAGAGGCAGCCTTTCAGCAGTGTGAAGATCCCCTACTCTGGAATGTACAAACCAGAGACCTCCCACTGCAGCCAGTGATCCTATGGTGCCCGATGCAAATGGAAAGTAGCCCAGAAAAAAAAGACTGGCACCTATTTTTCGTATCCAGTAAAGTAATGATAATTTAGGGTTATTCTTCGCCATAGTTAATATCTATCCGTTCATTAAGTGCCTGTCCCAGCGTGATCTGGTCGGCATATTCCAGTTCCATTCCGGCAGGTAGTCCTCTGGCAAGCCGGGTTACCCTGATATTTTTTTTCTTAAAAAGCCTGGCCAGGTAAAGCGCAGTGGTTTCCGCATCAGCACTGCCTCCAAGAGCGATAATCAGTTCCTGTGGTATTGCCAGATCCACTCTCGCGCCCAGCTCTGCTATTTTCAATTTGTCAACTCCAATACCATTTAAGGGAGACAGTACACCACCCAGAACATGATATACCCCCCGGTACCTGCCGGATTTTTCGATGGCTAATATATCCGCCGGCTTTTCAACAACACAGATGTGACTTTTATCTCTCTGAGCCGATGAGCAGATAGAGCAGAGTTCATGCTCACTGAAATTATAACACACTTTGCACCTGGTAAGTTTCTTGCGTGTCGCTATGATCGTCTCCCCCAGAGTTATCGCATCCTCTTCGGGCTGTTCCATTAGATGGAGAGCGAGACGCCAGGCGCTTTTTGGTCCGATAGTGGGAAGGCGACACAGAGCCTTAACCAGTTCTTCCAGCGGATTACTACTCATAACCCGGGGATATTCATACCATTTGTGATACTACCGAATGTTGAATCAGACATCTCTTTTATTTTTTCCAAAGCGTTGGCATGCGCAGCCATGATCATATCTTCAAGCATCTCCACTTCTTTGGGATCTACCACTTCCGGATCGATTTTTATGGAAACAAGCTGATTGGCTCCATTTAAAACCACCTTCACCATACCACCTCCGGCAGTTCCCTCAACCTCTTTTTTCTGAAGATCCTCCTGGGCTTTCATTACCTGTGCCTGGACCTTCTGCGCTTGCTTTATCAGTTTGCTGATATTCTTTGACATATTCTCTCCTTAATTACAGAATTTCTCCATCAAAAATCTCCAGTACAGCCTCAATGATCGGCTCTTTCTCAATCTGGTCATCTATCGTTGATGGAATGTTGCCAATTTGTTTAATATAATTAGTATCCTCCTGCTTTGCCGCATTTACATCTAGTGTGATCTGAAGATCCAGCATATGGCCTGTAAACATTTCAAGCAGCCGGATTATCTCGTTGCGGTTCTGCTTTTTAGTCACTTCCATGTATTGAAATCGATAATCTGCAGAAAATTTCAGCTCGATTCCATCAGTTGAAACGGAACTGATACTTGCCAAAGACAGAAACGATCCAAGATTTGGATGCTCCCTCAACAGAAGCTCTAGAAAAGAGGTCCAGCGATCCTTCAAATCCTCTACCGGCACCAAAGATGTAAAGTTCTCATCTTGCTGCAGAGTTTTGGAATCATCTGCCCCGTTTCCAATCTCTTCTTTGTAATTTTCTTGTCGATTGGATAGCTGTTCAGCTTGAGTGTAAACCGAAACGGCATCCGTTTCAGGCTGATTTTTTTTTTGAATCCGAATTGCTATTCAGATTTTCAATATCAGTTGCAGTTATCTGTTGTGTTCCATGTTGGGGATCACCGAGAGCTTTTATCAACTGTTCCACAGAAACAGTACTGTCCATATAAGTCAGCTTTAAAAGCATTAGTTCAGCAACAAATCTGGGAAATGCACTCCATTTAAGGTCATATTCCGCCTTCTTGATAATTTCAGACATCCTCAGAAGGTCACCCTCAGAAAATCTGGCGGCAGATTTTTCAAATTTCTCTATAGTATCAGCTTCCAGCTCTATCCCTCTGCTCTGCAAAGCACCAGGAATTCTGGCAAAAAGCAGATTACGCACATGTTCCTGAAGCCCCAGGATAAACTCCTGAAGATCAAAACCCTGGACTAACACATCCTGTACAAGCTTGAGAGCCGGAACCGCTTCTTTTGCGGCGATAGCATCGATGACCCGGTCATAGACTTCCATCCCCACCAGTCCAAGAACCGAACGAACCTCTTTTTCAGTAAGATTTTCTCTGCAGAAAGAGTATACCTGATCAAGAAGACTCAAGGCATCGCGCATGCTCCCTTCCGCTTTTCGTGCGACAAGCATAAGTGCTGAGCGCTCAAAATTGATCTTTTCGGTAGTACAGATGTGAATAAGTCTTTCCAGAATCTTTTCCGCTCCTATTCTGCGGAAATCATACCTTTGACATCTGGAATGGATTGTCTGTGGAATCTTCTGCGGTTCTGTGGTGGCAAATATGAATATTACGTTTTTCGGAGGTTCTTCCAGTGTCTTCAGAAGTGCATTGAATGCAGGTTTGGAAAGCATATGCACTTCATCGATAACAAAAATCCGGTATTTTCCTCCCATTGAGGAGTAACCGATGTTATCTCGCAACTCTCTTATATCGTCAACAGAGTTATTGGATGCTCCATCTATCTCCAGTACATCAAAACTTGCCCCACTTAATACATCCTTGCATGAGGTACACTCTCCGCAGGGATTGGGGGTGGGCCCCTTTTCACAATTAAGAGCCCTTGCCAGAATTCTGGCGGAAGTAGTCTTGCCTACTCCACGGGTACCGGTAAAAATGAAAGCATGAGCAACCCGGTTTTTCTCGATTGCTTTTTTAAGAGTATCTGTAATATGTTCCTGTCCGATAACATCATCGAATGTGAGTGGACGCCATTTTCGGGCAAATACTAAATAACTCATAGGAACTTTTTTTTTCTAAATTAAAGGGCCAAGTTTACCTGCGGCACACCAAGTTTCTGCTTACCGTTGCTCCCTTCCAGGCCTGGCGGGGTTCACAGCCTTTAGTTGCGCAGGGCCTGGCCCAATGTGATATTAGATTTCAGATATTCGATTTTTGATTTATAAGAATAAGAATTTTAGATTTTTAAGATTTTTGATTTATTAAGAATTAAGAAATTTCAGATTTCCTTAAAATTTTTGATTTATTAAGAATTAAGAAATTTCAGATTTCCTTAAAATTTTTGATTTATTAAGAATTTAAGAAATTTCAGATTCCTTAAGATTTTTGATTTATTAAGAATTAAGAAATTTCAGATTTCCTTAAGATTTTTGATTTATTAAGAATTTAAGAAATTTCAGATTTCCTTAAGATTTTTGATTTATTAAGAATCAGAAATTTCAGATTCATTTCTGATTTATTATTAACTTAATACGATTTTTCTTTCTTAATATTTTTACTGGTTTTGATTGAAGAAACCAGAATTGAGATAATTTGATCGGTCTCATTGAGTAGAGGGTTGATTTTTTCTGCACGCAGCATTCCAGATTCGGAGGTGATTTCCAACCAGTAAGCTAATTCATCGGCTTCTTCCAGAACGATATTCAGTTTAGCGATAAAATCAGCTTTGGATTTTGCTCTGCAGACTGCCCTATAGTTTGCACCTACCGATGTTGCAGAACGAACCAACTGGTTTGCTATGACTTTTGCTGCGATTGTTTCCGGGAAATCTGAGATGAGTTTGATACCATCCAAGGCAAGCTCTTTTGTACGCCTTTTCATCTCGTGAGCATTCATATCTCCTCTTCCCCTTCTTAATCAGTCTATTCCCTCTAATCCTCCCAGATCAATTCTCTTTATCTTATTCCGAAAATCTAAAATCTCTTATCTTATTCCGAAAATCTAAAATCTCTTGTCTTATCCCAAAAATCTCAAATCTCTTGTCTTATTCCAAAAATCTCAAATCTCTTGTCTTATTCCGAAAATCTAAAATCTCTTGTCTTATCCCAAAAATCTCAAATCTAGAATCTCAAATCTTAAATCAAAATGGCGGAGAGGCAGGGATTTGAACCCTGGGTACGGGATCCGTACACACGCTCTCCAGGCGTGCCCCTTAAACCGCTCGGGCACCTCTCCGTAATTTTTAAAACCAAGACACTAAATATAAATATCAATTTGTGTAAAAGGAAATGAATATTGTTGTAGCAGAGATTTTTTAGCTAAATAAAACTTCGATTCCGTTTTTTTGAATCTTTGAATTATAGTGCTATTTTGCCTTCAATGTTTAGTTTTTCAGAGTAATACTTTTCATGGGGTTGCAAATAGTCGCGTCCAAAAGATTCCAGCAGTAACAAATAACGGGATACTCAAGACAGTTAAAACATTTGCGCCTAATGCTGCTTCCGAATACCCGTTATAAAATTTTGGTAGTTTGTAATATATAAATAAACCACCAGCAATCAAAGGCAGTATCCCTATTAGAGCATGCGCAGGAAGTATGGATAAAAATGTTGCTATTATTATAACTGCGTTAAACAAGAAATAATTCATATATTATCAGTCCAGCTTTTTTCCCATACATAATAAGAACATTTTTCCTGCCAACAACGCAATCTGGAACAAAATCATTGAATTAACTTTATTCATCTATTTCTTTTTCACTGATAAAGTAAAACTTTTCATTATTTGCACCACTTCAATTCAATCCCGCGAATGTCTCCCTCTCATCACTGATTATTCTGGTAATTTTGCCAGGCAATAAAGTCTTCCATTGTATCTATATCCGAACGGTGTGGCAAAACGATATAGCTGAATTTGCCTTCTTTAAATAAATGCATTGTATCTTCAAATAAAGTAGGCTGACTCCAGCTTTTTACATTAAAAAGGCAAAGTGCAGCCGGTTTAGTACCTATCAAATAGTAGCCGCCATCGTTTGCAGGTCCAATCGCAACATGGTAACCTCTTCCAAGCACATCAATAGCTCTTTTTAAATCATCGACATGCATGTAAGGACAATCACATCCAATAGCGATCACTCCAGAGCACCCCATTTGAAACATATGCTTAGACGCATTATACAGCCGCTCTCCAAGCGTTTCCCCTGCTTGTGGAAAAAATGACATTGCTCCATCAAAATATTCTCTCAAGCCTATGGGTTCACTATCACCTGTAAATGCCACATGATAGCAGAACTGACTCACTAAATTTGAGGTCACCTTTAGCAATTCACGATAAATACTATCAGCTGTATCAATTCCGTGCAACGAAGCAATGCGTGTTTTAGAAATTCCAGAAATGATTGCTTTTGCAAAAACGACTATTCCTATCATTTCATTTTTTTCTTCCATAGTATACCTTGTAAAACCATTCAGCATTGCTATCAGAATGCAATCCGAAGTAACGTAGAAAAAGGTATGTCATAGTTAAAAATAGAACTTTGAAAAAATATAAAAAATGACCATTTTTAACCCATTGACGATTTGAACTGATGACACCATTGGGCAGGAATATCAATTTACCACATTTTCTGAGCCTTATTGACAATTCAACATCTTCCATTAAACGTGTCTTAGGAAATCCATCTGCAAGCGCATTTTTCCGGTAAAACTGGGCTTGATCACCAAATGCTATACCTGTGAATCGAGTTTTAAAATTATGTAAAAAAACTGCAAATCTAAGCCAATTATTTCTGGTCTGGTAGATTAAACCAAATGCCCCCCCAACTATTAAAGGGTCTTTTGAAAATTGCTCGATGATTCTTCTAAAAGAATGTGGCTTGAGGACTGAATCAGCATGGAGAACAACAATTATTTCGCCTTTAGCATATTTTACCCCACATGCAATCTGCCCCCCCCTGCCAGGTTTTGAATATAATAATGTAACATTAGGAGAACTTTTGATAATTTCAACAGTTTTATCAACAGATCCCCCATCTACAACAATGATGTCCACTGGTACATTTTGCACTTTTATAGAATGTAGGCAACCACCAATGTTGGCTTGCTCATTTAAGGTAGGAATTATAACAGAAATCAGCATATTTTATCAATCTATAAGAAAAATCTAGATGGTCCATCCCAAATCTCCCAGCCACATTCATGATAAATGGCTCGGCAACTATTGACTGTTTCACCCCTGCCTTCTTCTGTTTTTTCCTCTGTATCACGCGGATTGGCTCCAACCTCAGCCCAAAATAAATTTGCCCCTGCAACTGCAGCTAAAGTACAGGGTTCATGTGCACAGTTTCCCAAAACAGTCCTTGGCATTCCAAGCCTTGTAGTAGCAATAATCTGAGCCATACGCAACTCACTTATCATTCCTCTTTTTGATATTTTCGTACCAGGTATCGAAATCCTTCGCATTGCACCGCTGAACGACGGATTAATTGATGCAGTAAATTCAATCATGGCAGCCAACTCATCATTTGTATGCTCTGGTCCAACCGGCTCAACACAGATTCCAATCTGTAGCCCTGCCTCTTTAAAATTCAAAATACTCTGCTTTCTGACTTCTGGCTCTATACCTGTATCAATACCCTCTCGTAACCGCAACGCATGGTATACACCTGAAAAACCAGCATCTTTAATTTTCAATGCATTTTTATAGGACTGATCACCGACATTTGCAATCATTGTCGTATTCGCCTTGAGTTTGCTCTTGACTTCAGCAGCAATCTCAACGAAACGATCAACAGGAAAGTTATCGGTAGACATTAAATAAATTGCATTTGCCCCATCAACCTCAAACTGCCTTATATACTCAATAGCCTCATCTGCAGAAAGTTCTGAAACGTTTTGTACAATCCCGTTTTCAGTTGAAAATGAACAAAAAAGACAATCACAATTGCACGGTGACAGATTAATGGCAATTTGAGCATGAATTTCTGCTTTTGTCTTTGATAACTCTCTTGATATTCGAAATGATTCAGCAAGTATTTGAAACGCCTGAGTTGATTCTGGTGGAAAGTGTAACAGCCAGGCAAGTTCTTTTCGGTTCAAAATTTCGCCAGATCTCACTTTATCCAAGACATATGTAATATTCATTGTAATTCCTGCTTAAATGCATGGGTTGCGAACTTTGATTCGTTCAGCAACATCATTTTTAAACCATTTTTGACCAAGTAATATAGTCACGGGTAACTGACATAACAATGTATTCTTTTCTTAATAACCATCACATGTTTTGAAGAATGCCTCTGAACTTCCACATCTAATTGATCTTCAAAAGCTATTTATTGAATCTCAATAATTTTTAATTGATTTTCGTTATTCCAACAGATTATATTATCAATACAAATTGATTATGTTGAATTTAACGTTACAGTAGACAAAATGAGCATTATTTTCAGACTTGATAGAGTGATGGCAGATAGAAAAATACCACTCAATGAATTGGCAAAAAGAATTGGGTTAACAGACTCAAATCTATCAATTTTAAAAACCGGAAAAGCAAAGGCGATACGTATAGCTACTATTGATGCTCTTTGCAGAGAATTGAATTGTCAACCTGGGGATTTATTAGAATATTCGCCAGGAGATAATAACTCAATTCTTGAATAAATGCATTTAAAAATATTTACAGCTGCCATCATACTATTCTGAGGAGACTAATTATTGAATGCAATCACAAGAACGTTTACTTGTATAGACGCCAGGTTAAGGATGCATTATTTGGCATCATGGATTTTGACACATGTAATGAGTCAGGTACATGGGATAAAATTCTGAACGGTTTCTATTCTGTTTGTAAAGTTTTTCCACAGGAAAAAGAGCTGGTTTTATCAGAAAAAACAATAACCTGTTGATCTATCCTATATTGAATCATATTTGGAATAAAAATAATCAAGGCAGTCGAATAAACAGTGCAGAAAACGATCGTTTCTGCACTGTTTTTAATTTTCTTGATAATATCTAATAATAAAACAGTTGGATTTTTTACATTTATTACTTAGCATTGATTCTGGCAAGTCTTTTTAGTTAAATAGATAAACTTGAAGCAAACTCTTTTGCTTGCGTAAGGTCTTTTTCATTAGGCTTACCTTTATTCATCCCCCCAAAGACCTCAAGAAAGCCATTTGTATTCCATCCTTTACAGTTGAATTCTCCAAGAATTGCGCATTTTTTTGATATAAGCACATCTCGAAGCTGTATATGTGGATCCGGTTCCATTTTAAATTTAACACAAGCAGCTCGAGACACCCCGCTGGTTGAAAAGATAAATACTTTTTTATTGATATTTTCCGGTAAGTTGGCAGCTATATCTAAAATCGACTTATGATGCCTGTTATCGTATATACCAGATCCAAATCCTATCAATTCATATTTTTCAAGATTCTCTTTTTGAAATTGATTTGGACCTATAATTGAAGCATTCAGAATACTTGACATTGCCATTGCAATCTTTTGAGTATTTTTCTTATGGAAAGAGACGAGTACCAGTAATATCTTCGAATCTACATTATTTTTCACATCAACATGTACAGTATCATTCCATGATGCAGAAGATATCGCATCCTGCTGCCTTTCTAACGCAAACAATGGTTTTGTCACCATAATCCCCATTAACGAGGCAAGACATGACAGTGCTTTTCTTCGTCCCAGAAGCTTACCCATACCCTCTCCTGCCTTATATTCAATAAAAATTAAAAAGTATAATGTTAAACTATATAGAATCGCATTTATGTTTAGTTACAAACATTACTCGATATTGTCGAATTGCTACACTGTAAAATCCAGCTCTTCCTTCAGAATTGTTCCATTCTTTATAGTTTCACACAACACCAAAAGAACCACGCTTACTAAGAGAGCGCTTGGATTAATAGTTAATAATGAAAAAAAGATAAATAATTTGGACAATTTTGAGATTGCATGTACATTGCTCTTATTAAGCACAATATTATTAGCAAAATTCGTAAACAATTGACGAAAATTATTTACAATCTGAAACAAAGAAAAGAGAACAGCCATGAAGTAAGGAAGTATCAAAATCTTTACTGCAAGTGGCCATTTACTGAACATACTCCAATTTTTTACATCATCAGCACTAATTAAAACAAAATCTTCTATGGTGATGCTGGCGCTCTTTTCCAATATCAATTCCCCCAACGAAGTCGATGACCCAATTATTGCAGCGCAAATGAAAGGAGTAAGGATTAGTAATAATATTATGATGTAACATGAAATGTGAAGAAATCCTTCATAAATGATGACAATGAGTTTTTACCAAAATATTTCATTCAAAATTCTCCTCAGTAATATAAATATAACTATACTCATATTGATCTACAAGTATTATTTATTGAATTTCAATAATTAATAACTAAAACACCAGTATCAAATTAAATAAAACCTGATTTTGTTTTAAGTTTTCTTCTTGAGAAGTGATTTTACCAGTAATTTCTAGCAGATTTAATCGGATGTATACCGAATTCTACAAAAAATAAAACAAGACTATCAGGAGGACATTGGTAATCTCACTAGGTTAACTAAAGAACGGTTACATTATAACCAGCATATTTTTTATACAAATCAATATGTTGAGCTTTCCACCCAATTATACCATTGCTAAGACTATAAATGTCCGTATACCCCACGGAGCGTAAATAGTGAGCGGTTATGTATGAAAAGTATCCACCTTGGCAAACTACTATGATACGTTTATCTTTGGGTATCTTATGCAAATATTTCTTATTAAATACAAACGGTATTTCGTGAGAATTCGGAAGCCCTTTATCCTTTTTTCTAAGCAGATCAGGACGTACGTCGAGAATAAATGTATTCCGATCAAATAAGACGGATTCTGTTAATTGAGCTGGCAGAATCAAGTTTACTTGAGGTATTTTTCCGTTAAAAATAGCATTGAATATTCTAATTACATACCTGATATCTTTTTTAGAAGTAAAGCTGCTTAAGCTTAACCTAATTGTTTCCCTAGCAGTCTGACTAGTTAAGCCGATCGCTTGAAGAACGTGTGACGGTTTGTCTTCTTGCGAGCTGCATGCCGATCCTGCCGATACTGAAATGCCATAATGATCCAGCATGGCAATCAACTCAGTGTTTTTTATTCCCGGGAATGAAATACTTATCGTATTTGGCAAACAGTAGTCATTAGGCGAATTGATTATACAATCAGGTCGGATTTCTTTAATGGCTTTAATAAAAAATTCTTTCAACTTCTGTATTTTTTCAGATTTCCTGAGATGGGACTCGACTTTTTGACAAGCTGCACCGAATCCTGCAATATTATGAGTACTCTCAGTCCCAGCCCGCATACCATTTTCCTGATGTCCTCCGTGTAATATAGGAAGAAGATGTGCATTATTTTTTATGTATAACACGCCTACACCTTTAGGCCCATAGAGCTTATGTGCTGAGAATGAAGCATAGTGAACTCCCAACTCTTTTACATTTATTGGTATTTTTCCAAATGCTTGAACACAATCAGATAAAACCAGTATGCCATATTTATCTGCGATGCTTGCAACTGTAGTCACATCTTGTATTGTACCTATTTCATTATTTGCCAACATACAGCAGATTAGCATCGTGTTATCATCAACCAGCTTTTCTAATTCAGAAATAATCACTCGTCCGTATTTGTCTATTGGACAAAAGTTAACCAGAACTCCTTTTGTTTCGAGAAACTGTAAAGTATTAAGTATTGACGGATGCTCTACAGGTGTTGTAATAATCTTCTTTCTAGCAGGGTAAAGAGTGTTATATACTGATTTCAGGACAGCATTATTTGATTCAGTTGCACACCCAGTAAAGAATATCTCCTCAGGTTCTGCATTAATTGCATCTGCAACCAGGTGGCGAGCGTATGCCATAATTTGTGCAGATTTTCTGGCAACACTGTAAAGCGATGATGGATTGCCGTAATTATATTTCAACACTCGATTCATTTTTCGCTGAACTGTTGGACATACAGACGTTGTTGCATTATTGTCCAAGTAAACATTCCGTTTGAAACGGAAAAAATGCTTGGGTATTTCAAGATGGTTAACAATTTTGGGCATAATATTTATTCGGATTCTGTTTAACTTGAAAAATTAACAATCAGCAAGGATATCAATAATTTTTTTACACCCACCATTTTTAATAAACTTCGAATGCTCATCAATGGATGTAAAGCGTTGGCCGCATATTTTACTGCATAATGTTTCACCGTTGGTTGCATCACTAAATACTTTCAGTGTTTTTTCAGCATTCGGATTACTCAGATTAACTTCATTTCCAGCTTTATACCATTTTACAGTGTTGATCCAGACAGCAGTGATCATAGCACCGCAGGTATCACCACTCAAGCCAAGTCCACCAGCAAAACCTGACGCCAATACCATCTCAAAGTCATTAGCTTTCATTTTCTGCGCAATAACAGATGCACAATTCATTGCTGGCGTTGATTGTCCGATTTGGGCAAGAGTCAGTCCATTGTTAGCAGCTTCAATTGCATCAGGCGCCCACTTCTTAGCCATATTGGTGCAGGAAATTGCTTTACCTGACAACATGTACTTAGCTAATCCCCAACCTGTGGAAATATCCATATTTATTATATTTCTGCAATTTACAGTTCCTTTTCGATCGATAAATGCTTTTCGCAATGTTTGTGTTGCAGTGATTGTTGCCAAAATAGCAGTATCACGATCTTTGTATCGATGGAATGCTTCAGCCCCAATTGCAACTGTTGCTCCGGTCAGTAAGCCACATTGATACCCCTTGCGCATTAATCCACCGCCAAATGCCTGCATATACTGTTCAAGGGTGAGTCCCTGAGTATCATATGGAAATTGAAATGCCTGATTAAAGGAATGGTACATAGCACCAGAACAACCGGATTTTGAAAATTCTTTCTTCGCCTTTTTTGAAATCGTCTTTGAATCCTCAGTTGAAAGCATTTTTAAAGACTCCTGTGCAAAAAGAGATTTAATACCAAACTTTCCCAAAAAAAAAGCAATACCGGAAGCTGCTACCATTTTATTAAAACTTCTTCTATTCAAATACGTCTCCTCTTTTTTAAAAAAGATTTGTACGATTAAATTGTTTCCTGGTATAAATTAAATATTGCATTAGCTTTTTCCGACAAAAAATGCTTGTAAAATCAAGCAGTAATCATTTTATAAGTGCTATTTTTTAATTGTTTGTAACTACTCAGGCACTATACATAAGAAACAGAATAATTAACGCAGAGCGCGCGCGGAGAACGCAAAGTTCAGAAAAAATATAATTTTTCTGGAATAAGAAACCTTTTTTCCAATATTCCCTGTTTTTTTCTTTCTCACACTATTTTTGTTTATCTCCACGACATTTAGTATCCGAACCCTGAAAGACACAAAATATTGACATGTGAGACTATACAATACCGCTTCCACGATATTAGTTTATCTTCATGCCTATTAATATGTCTGAAGATGAAATCGGTGCAATATATGACTAGGGAAAATCTGCTGTTGTTTCTTTGATCTCCACTCTTATAGACAAGATTAATTCTCTTGACGAGGAGGTTAACCGTCTTAAAGGGATTATAAGTAAAAACAGCCATAACAGCAGCAAGCCACCTTCTACTGATATCGGACGCATACCGAAAAGTTTGCGCCACAAAGGAAAACACAAAAATGGAGGTCAGAAAGGACATCCCGGACACACATTGCAAAGAGTAGAAAAATTGAACAACATTGAAATAAATCATATATGCACGAATTCTTTGTCCATACTGAATCGGGGATTCGATGCCTGCGGGAAAAGCTGCAGCATGGATTCTTCCACACTGGCACTTTCTAATCTCTGCGCAATGTTCGGTAAACTCCAGTTTTGGAGGAGGTGGAATATATGCGGTTTGTCTCTTTTCATTGGCATTTATGTATGATTTTGATGTCCCTTTTGATAACAATCTTGCGGAACGCGATTTGAGAATGACCAAAGTAAAACAAAAAATATCCGGGTGCTTTCGAAGCATTGCGGGAGCTCAAACTTTCTGCAGAATTCGAGGATTTGTTTCTACTGTTCGTAAGCAAGGTCAAAACCCTTTGGATTATTTGATCAAATGTTTCAAATCTGATGGAAGGGATATCCCTTTGCCTGATACTACCTGATTTTGTCTGTTTACATGCGTTCTGATGTTTTTACACTGCAGCATTTACTGTTTTTTATTCCTTTGGGAAAAAACTATATGCTTGTTTTGAAGTTTTTGCCACTAAAGGACCTGAGTAGTTACAATTGTTTTAAATAACCTGCTCATGTTGTAAGCTTTTCCAATCAATTGTTTTACCATTCACCCATAATTCTGTAATTTTTTGATATTCATTGTCATCTACTAATTTCCGAAAGTGTTCTCTACCAGTCTGCATTTCAACAAACCCCTGGATTTTAATCCATACTAAGTTGATCGGTTTTATAAAAAACATCTTGCAGGAGAAGCCATAATCGTTTATATTAAGTTTGTTGATAAATTTGGTTAACTTTAACCCCCTTCGGGAATAAATGAACATTTCAGAGCATGGCGAATCCAGAATTACAATAAAATTCAATAGGAGAATTATTAAATATCTGAAAGGAGATCTCTATGGGCTGGGTATCAATTTTTAAGGCATTTTCAGCATCAGTTTTAATTACAACTTCTGTTTTTTCAGCAGAAAAGACACTTCTGAATGTATCATATGATCCGACAAGGGAGTTATATCAGGATATTAATGCCAGATTTTCAAAATATTGGAAAAACAGTGCCGGCGAAAATATAAATGTCAGAGCCAGCCATGGCGGTTCCGGCAAGCAGGCGCGTGCGGTTATTGACGGACTCGATGCTGATGTAGTTACTCTGGCACTGGCATACGATATCGATGCAATAGCGGAGCATGGGGAACTTCTGCCAGAGGATTGGCAGAGTAAATTTCCAAATAACAGTGCACCATACACATCCACGATAGTATTTCTGGTAAGAAAAGGTAATCCCAAAAAAATAAAGGACTGGGATGATCTTACCCGTGAAGGGATTTCAGTTATTACACCAAATCCAAAGACTTCCGGAGGAGCCCGTTGGAACTATCTTGCAGCATGGGGTTTTGCACTTAAAAAATATGGTAGTGAAGACAAAGCGAGAGAGTTTGTAAAAAAGCTCTTCAAAAATGTACCTGTTCTGGATGCTGGAGCAAGGGGCTCCACTAACACATTTGTGCAAAGGGGAATCGGAGATGTTTTGCTTGCCTGGGAGAACGAGGCATTCCTCTCTATAAAAGAATTAGGGAAAGAAAAAGTGGAAATAGTTGTTCCTTCAGTGAGTATACTTGCTGAACCACCTGTTGCGATTGTCGAGAAGAATGCAAAAAAGCATGGAACTTTCGAAATTGCCAAATCATACCTGGAATTTCTTTACACACCTGAAATTCAGGATATAGTAGCCAGGCATTTTTACAGACCAAGACTTCAAAGTTCTATAGATAAATACAGATCTACTTTCCCAAATATTCAGCTCTTTACAATTGACGATGTTTTTGGCGGATGGAAAAATGCTCAGAAAATCCATTTTTCTGACAATGCAGTTTTCGATCAGATTTACCAGAGTGGAGAAAAATAATGTCTTTATCAGTCAAAAGAGCACCATCCCTTAATGATAGAAGACAAGGTATACTGCCGGGTTTCGGTCTTTCTATGGGTATTACGGTGATATATCTATCAATAATGGTTTTAATACCGCTAATATCCTTATTTTTCAAGGCTGCCGGAATCAATCCGGACTCTATGGTGAAGCAGCTTTTATCGCCCAGGATTCTTTCTGCTTTTTCTGTCAGTATACGTACTTCTGTGTATGCGGCTTTATTTGATGGGATTTTCGGTTTGCTTATTGCCTGGACACTGGTCAGATACAATTTCCCAGGGAAAAAAATTATCGATAGTCTTATTGATCTTCCTTTTGCTCTTCCAACAGCGGTTGCAGGAATAGCTCTTACCACTCTCTATTCTCAGAACGGGTGGATTGGAAAACATCTGGAAGCATTGGGTATAAAGATAGCATATACGCCATTGGGTATCTCTTTGGCCCTTGCATTTATCGGTCTTCCATTTGTGGTACGATCGATTCAGCCGGTTCTGGAGCAATGCAGTGCAGATGTCGAACAAGCGGCAGCCGTTCTTAGTGCTCCCCCGTGGGTTATTTTTTACCGGGTTATTCTTCCTCAAATCATTCCTGCGATTTTTACCGGAGTAGCCCTTGCTTTTTCACGTGGTCTTGGCGAATATGGTTCGATAGTATTCATTTCAGGGAACATGCCTCTGAAAACTGAGATTGTACCATTACTTATAATGACCAAACTCGAACAATTCGACTACACTTTTGCGAGTGCAATTGCAGTAGTCTTTCTTTTAATCTCTTTCAGTATTGTTTTTATGATTAATTTTTTTCAATGGTACAGCAGAAGAAAATATGGAGAAGTCTGATATGTCAGGATATCTGCCACATACCCGGAAACAATCTGCAGAAATCAGCAGGGCGCATCAGTTCGAACCCCCGGTGATACGTTACATGTTGATAGCGTCTACTGTTATCTTTACTTTTATTTTTCTGGTGTTGCCTGTGGTTATAGTCTTTGAACAGGCATTATCAAAGGGATTCGCAAATTATGTCAATAATCTTTTGGAAAATGACACTATTGCAGCAATAAAGCTTACACTGATTGCAGCAACATCTGCGGTAGTCATTAATACGGTTTTTGGACTGGCGGCGGCTTATGCTATCACCCGTTTTAACTTTCGTGGTAAGAACATCCTGGTATCACTAATAGATGTACCATTTATGGTTTCACCGGTTGTTTCAGGCTTACTATTTGTTTTATTATTCGGATCGAAAGGATGGTTCGGAAACATTCTTGATGATTTGAATATAAAGATCATTTTCTCTACTCCTGGAATAATCCTGGCCACTTGTTTTGTCACATTTCCCTTTGTAGCACGTGAACTTATGCCGGTTATGCAATCCATCGGCAAAGAGTTCGAAGAAGCGGCATTGGTGTTGGGTGCGAAACCTTTGAAGATGTTTATCAAAGTTACCCTTCCATCCATAAAATGGGGACTTCTTTATGGAGTAATGTTATGCTCTGCCCGTGCAATCGGAGAATTTGGTGCAGTTTCGGTAGTATCAGGTCATATAAGAGGAGCAACAAACACCGTACCTCTTCATGTGGAGATTCTTTATAATGAGTATAATTTTGCCGGAGCATTCAGCATTGCATCAATACTCATGGTAATAGCAATTATCAGTCTGATTCTACGCTCATTTATCGATAACAAAGCAGATTGACACTACTGACGGAATTAGTACTAAACGGTTAAGATGAATAACAATGATTCAGATTAGAGATATTTCAAAAAAATTCAACAACTATCAGGTACTTTCCAATATCAATTTAAATATTGATAGAGGTGAACTTATCGCATTACTGGGACCATCAGGCTGCGGAAAAACCACGCTATTGAGAATTATAGCTGGACTTGAGAGCTCTAATGAAGGTTCAATTATCCTGAACAATGCCGATATAACCGGTTTGAGTCCACAGCAGAGAAATATCGGTTTTGTATTTCAGCATTTTGCTCTTTTCAAGCATATGACGGTCGCAGAAAATATCGCCTTCGGTCTCACCGTCAAGCCTAAAAAAATCCGTCAATCCAAAGAACAGATCAATGCTAAAGTTAAAGAGCTATTGAAGCTGATTCAGATGGAATGGCTGGCAGATGCTTACCCTGGAAAGCTTTCCGGTGGACAGCGCCAGCGTGTAGCCCTGGCACGTGCACTGGCTACAGAACCCTCGGTGCTTTTACTCGATGAACCATTCAGCTCGCTTGACGCTACCGTTCGCAGAGATCTGCGCAGGTGGTTAAAGCATCTCCACGAAAAGATGCATATCACCAGTATCTTTGTCACCCATGATCAGGAAGAGGCTTTGGAAATCGCTGACCGGGTTGTACTTATGAATAAGGGTGTAATTGAACAGATCGGTACCCCTGAGCATGTTTATGAACATCCAGCTAATAAATTTGTTTATCAGTTTCTGGGCGATGTAAATATTTTCAGAGGGAAAGTTGATAATGGCAGATTTGATTATTCCGGAAATCTTTTCAATTCACCAGACTATAATTCTGCACTAAATACCGAAGCAATCGGATATATCCGCCCCCATGAGATAGAGCTATCAAAAAATGCCGATTCTAACCTTATACCCGCAAAAGTCACTTCTGTACGCTCTGCCGGTCCGGTCATCAGAGTCGAAATGAAACGGGACGATGATGGTGAAACTGTGTTTGCAGAAATAAGAAAGAACCATTTCAAATCACTTGATATAAGTTGCAACGATCAGGTGTTTCTAAACATTGCTGATGTTAAGGTATTCCTTGACGAAGGTGTTAACATATAATAGTCGAATAACTGAAAAAGCTTCAACAAAGAAATCTGCATTCTCAATAAAAGCATGTTTGAACTGAATTGTTTCGGGTTCAAACATGCCGGTATTGACAATATAACTTTAACCTACTATTTTAAATCATTATCTTGTTTATAAATTTGGTCAACTTTTGTGATAGGAATATTAATGCCAAATTCTGGGGCAATTGAGACTGTCCTGGCCCAGGCCGGGTTATGTAGTGAGCCTGTTACCGGGGCAATCAGTACTCCAATATTTCAAACAGCCACGTTTGGCCATCCGAAGCTGGGTAAATCTACCGGTTTTGATTATTCCCGGACCTCCAATCCCACCAGAACGGTTCTGGAAGAGACTTTAGCAGAATTAGAAGGAGGAGTGAAGGCTAGCGCATTTTCTTCTGGAATGGCAGCACTCTCTTCCTTGCAGGTTCTTTTCAAACCTGGAGATACACTTTTAATATCAGATGATCTGTATGGGGGAACCTTCAGGCTTTTTGAACACATATTTAAACCATGGAATTTGAGAGCAGTCTACTGTGACTTCTCCAATATCAGTAAAATTATCCAACATATCGATTCAACTGTAAAGGGTTTTTTCATTGAAACACCATCAAACCCTCTGATGAAGATAACTGATATCAAAAAAGCTGTCGAACTTGCCAGATCACACAATATTCTGACTATTGTTGACAATACATTCATGACACCTTATTGTCAGAAGCCACTCTGTCTGGGTGCGGATATAGTAGTGCACAGTGGTACCAAATTTCTTGCCGGACATAACGACACGCTTTTCGGAGCAGTGGTTTCAAAGGACATGGCAATTGCGGAGAAAATTTCATTTTATCAGAATTCAACTGGTGCAGTCGCATCACCATTTGATTGCTGGTTGGCTATTCGTGGAATGAAGACGCTCGCAGTAAGGCTGGATCGGGCTCACTCCAATGCCTCAAAGATTGCTGCATGGTTACAGAAACATCAGGACATCAGGCAAGTGTATTTTCCAGGACTCAAAACACATCCCGGACGTCAGATTCATCTCAGACAGGCTTCCAGCCCAGGTGCTGTGATCTCCTTCAGGGTCACCAACAGGAAAAAAATCAGAAGAATAATCAATAAAGTACACCACATTACTTATGCAGAAAGCCTGGGAGGTGTGGAATCTCTTATCACCTACCCATTAACTCAAACCCATGCAGCTATTCCAGAAAAAATCAGAAAATCGATTGGAATAACCGATGACTTATTGCGATTATCGGTAGGAATAGAAAATTACAAAGATCTTATAGAAGATCTGAAGCAGGCAATCGGGTAAAAAGAGGATAAATTCATTATAGATTTGTCATTCTTCATGTCACAAGATGATCAGCCCAGGGTAGGAAACCCTGGGCTGCTATTACGAAGCCCTTCGGGCTACGGAGCGGGAGCATCAGTATTTCATTCCTTAGCCTGAAAGGCTTACGATTCCATTAACGCGAAGGTATACCTTCCCTGCGTGCCAGTGGAGAGGAGGACTGCACGATGATGTGGTACTCCAGATCCTGTCATGAGATCTCCGCCATTATTTCCATATTATGACAATTTCAACTTCTCCGGCTCTCTCCCCCATGGCTTAATTTTAAGGATACATCAGGACAGACACTATCTATATTAAGAGTATATGGACTTAAGCATTCGGGGAAATGAAATCATTATGAAAAAGAAAACAGAAATTCTTCATGCAGCTGCAGCCCGGGATGAATTAACAGGTGCTCTGAGCATTCCTGTGTATCATGCGTCTACGTATCATCAGAGTGATATCGAAAAAAAACAGTCGTGGGAATACGGCCGTTCTGGAAATCCAACCCGTGATGAACTTGAAAAGTTATTGGCATCATTGGAAGGAGCAGATGGCGGATTTGCTTTTTCATCCGGTATGGCTGCATTGACAGCAGCACTGACATCATTCACCCGGAGCGGCGATCATATCGTTGCCGCCAGAGATATTTACGGAGGTACATACCGGCTTTTAACCACCTATCTTGATAAATTCGGAGTAACTTGTACATTTGCAGATACCACTGATCCGCAAAGTGTGGAAATGGCGATTGAAAAAAACACCAGTATTCTGTTACTGGAAACACCATCCAACCCCTTATTGAAAATAACCGATATTTCCACGATGGTTTCTATTGCTAAAAAGCACAATCTACTTACGATAATCGATAATACCTTTCTTACTCCCTATCTATTCCGCCCACTTGATCTGGGTATAGATATCAGCGTCCACAGTGCCACAAAGTTTCTTGGTGGTCATAGTGATCTAATTGCCGGTGCGGTAATGACAAAGCTTCCGGAGCAGACACGGGCAGTAAGAAAAGTACAGAACACCTGTGGTAGTATATTGAGCCCGAACGATTCCTGGCTATTGACAAGGGGTATAAAAACCCTTTCAGCCAGAATGGATGCACAATGCAGAAGTGCAGAAGCATTGGCACAATGGCTTTCGGGGCAAGCATGGGCAAGTCAGGTGTTATATCCTGGGTTAAGCAGCCACCGGGGGCACCACATAATCAGTACTCAGGCATCCGGGTTCGGTGCAGTCGTTTCTGTTAAAACCGACACAGTGGAGAGGGCTATTAAGATCATGAAACAGGTAAAAATCTGGAATGTCGCAGTCAGTCTTGGTGGCGTAGAGTCAATTCTATCCTATCCCAGAACGATGTCTCATGCTGCAATTCCGACTTCAGAAAGGCAACAACTTGGAATCACCGACAACCTTATCCGGCTTTCAGTCGGTCTTGAAGATATTGATGACCTGATCGGAGACTTAAAAAATGCAGCGAATCAAGAAGCGTGATTCCAAAGATAACAGAAGGCATCACTATTTTACTATATAGTAAAGTCCCAATCGCACGTACCCTGCTTTTGCTTGTCAACCAGATCCTGAAAAGATGTAGAGTCAAAGATTTCTGACATGGCAGATTTAGCCCGTTGCCAGAGATCCCTAAAAACACAATTAGTGTTGAAGGGACATCTATTGCTTTCCGGTTTCTTCAGACAATCTACAGTTTCATCAACACCATCGATAAACCGGATTATTTCTCCAACTGAAATACTGGAAGGTGAGACTGAGAACACATATCCACCCTGATTTCCACGCCTGGATTCTATGTAACCACCGGTTCGAAGTTTAGCAAGAATCTGTTCCAGAAAACGGGGTGGAATATTCTGGATTTTTGAGATTTCAGCCACAGTGGTTACTGATTCAGAAGGGTATCGTGACGCTAACTCAAAGAGTGCCCGCAACGCATACTGACATTTTTGTGAAACACCTAGTAATGATGACATAATTCAAATATAACTCAATCCACACTAAAATGATAGAGTTAATTAGAAAAAGCTTGAGTTCATAATAAAAATCAGCTATATTAAACTATGTTTATCAACTTACTAATGTTTTTGAATAAGGAGGCACTCTGATGGGAATTGCAAGTGATATCACCAAACTGATCGGAAACACCCCGCTTCTTTCCATAAACCGTTTGAATTCTGAAGGAAAAGCAAGCGTTGCCGCAAAACTGGAATATTTCAATCCCCTCTCCAGTGTGAAAGACCGGATCGGATTTGCCATGATCGATGATGCTGAAAAAAAAGGTTTGTTGAAAAAAGGATCGGTTATTATTGAACCCACCAGTGGGAATACCGGTATTGCACTGGCATTTGTAGCAGCGGTAAAGGGGTATCGGCTGATTCTTACAATGCCTGAAACCATGAGTATTGAACGCAGGAGATTGCTGAAAATTTTCGGTGCAGAACTTGTTCTCACAGAAGGTGCCAAAGGAATGAAAGGTGCTATTGCTAAAGCAGAAGAACTTATTGCTCAGACACCGGATGCATTCATGCCTCAGCAGTTTAAAAATCCTTCAAATCCAGAAATCCATAGAGTAACTACCGCTGAGGAGATCTGGAGAGATACTGATGGGAAAGTGGATATAGTTATAGGTGGAGTTGGTACCGGTGGGACAATAACCGGTGTAGGTGAAGTGTTAAAATCAAGGAAACCGGATGTAAAGATTATTGCAGTTGAACCGGAAAATTCCCCGGTGTTAAGCGGAGGACAACCCGGACCACATAAGATTCAGGGAATCGGAGCCGGTTTTGTACCGGATATATTCAACGGTTCAATCATTGATGAAATAATAAAAGTAAAAGAGATTGATGCTGGCAAGACTTCCAGATCAGCTGCAAAGCAGGAGGGTATTCTCATAGGGATCTCTTCAGGAGCAGCGCTCTGGGCAGCTTTACAGGTTGCTAAACGTCCGGAAAATACCGGTAAACAGATTGTGGTAATATTACCTGACACAGGTGAACGCTATCTGAGTACCTGGCTTTTTGAAGAGTAACCTGAAGCGTATACTCCGTTTTTTAAGTAAAAGGGTCTTTGTGTAATCATTTTTTAGAAAAAGGATATTTCTATCCATGAATATTGCGGTAGGTATCAGTGGCGGTGTTGATTCTGCTGTAGCAGCAGTATTGTGTAAAAGTCAGGGTCACAATGTTACCGGGGTGATAATGAAAATCTGGGATGAAAACTCTTCATATGAAGATATCGATCCCACTCGTCATGCCTGTTATGGACCGGAGGAGAAAGAGGATATTGATGATGCAATCAGGATTTGTGAGACAATCGATATTCCGCTTCACGTGATCGATTGTGTTGAGGCCTTTTCCCGGAACATTCTAAGTTATTTTAAAGACACATATCGCCAGGGCTGTACACCCAATCCTTGTGTGTTCTGCAATCAACAGCTGAAATTCGGTTTATTACCGGGTTTACTCCAGGAACAGCAACTGCCTATCGATTATTTTGCTACCGGGCATTATGCAAGAGTGCAAAAGAGTGCAGATGGTTCTATTCATCTGTTAAGGGCAAACGATAAGTCAAAGGACCAGTCCTATTTTCTATACAGATTAACTCAAAAGCAATTGGAAAAAACCCTGTTTCCACTTGGTGATTTGTCAAAAGAGCAGGTGCGGGAGATTGCCAGAAGCAATGGCCTTCATATCTGGGATAAAGCAGAGAGCCAGGATTTTTTCTCCGGTGATTATAGAAGCATCCTGAAAGATGGGAACGAAAACACTGAAGGTGGATTGATAGTGGATACTAAAGGAAATGTTCTGGGATCACATGATGGTATATGGAATTACACTATCGGGCAGCGGAAAGGTCTGGGCATTGCATCTAGCAAACCACTATATGTAATAGATATCGATCCGGTCAAAAAGTCAGTGGTGGTGGGCGAAAGAGATCTTCTGGCAAAGACCAGGGTTACACTTTCCGACTTTCACCAGCTTGAGCCATTTACTGCTGATCTGACATGTAAAATAAGGTCATCATCGGCTATGCTCAAATGCCAGGTAGCAGAAGCCCGGGACACGGATGTAGTAGTTGAATTTGATTTTCCAGTCACCGGTCTGTGTCCCGGGCAATCTCTTGTATTATACGACAAAGATACTGTTATTGGTGGTGGGATAATACAGAGAGAAGAATGAGATAAATCTAAGGATTTCAACTTTAAAGTAGAAATCCTATATTTTTAAAGGAAGAAGAATTTCTAAGCAACCAATACTTCTCTCTATCTTCTTCCCCACTCTCAGGGTTCTTTGCGCCCTCTACGTTTTTAATACTTCCCATATCTTCTGTAAATCCACTATCTTAAATCCGTATGTATTTTCAGGCATGTGAGTGCTATGGATGCGAAAAAGAAAAATGCAATTACCTGTGAAGAAATGCTAAAAAAATTCGAAACCATTTCGCTCAGAATTGAAATGATAAAATATTCAGCTGCAATACCTATGAAGAAAACCGGTACCAAAGCCGGATGTTTTTTGTATAAAATTAATAAGGGTAGTGGAAGAATTTTCAATGCAGAGAATAATATTAGCACATAATAAACTCTGTTTTCAAAACTCATTCCGGCTGCGCTATAATTGACTTTAGCCAGTAATAATAGCAAGTGACTTATCAGATACAATATTGATGCAATTAAGGCAGGAATAATTGAACCTGCAACATATAGAGGCAGAATATGGATTTTTTTCACAGGCAGACATAAGTAAAAAGATGCACTTCCACAATATGTTCTGAACAGATGTATTTGATATACCAGCGACAAAATTACCAGCATCAATAGCAAAGTTATATTCTCTATTGATAATGCAAATATGTGCTGAGGTAAAATCAAAAAAATGAATCCGGCTATTCCTAAGACTGTGTCCATAGTAAGCAATTTAATCAACAGAGCCCTGTGAATATGGAGTATTAATTTATATGGAAAAGATAATTTTTGCATGCTTTCACTTTACCTGCGAATATATAAAGTATAAGACGCTACATATTCCCACGCATATCGCTGAGTAATATCCAGTGGAAATATAACTACTATAATTTGTTAAGAGTGATGTTATGCGGTTAATTATGGATTCCGGTAGGATAAGGTCGCATATTAATGCGATACATAAGCAAAAATATGAAGAAAAAACCAGATATTCGGCGAATTTAATCATCCCTGGCGATTTCTCAGAAAAACCGTATATTTTAATAAGATCAAAAAAGAATACAATCAGACACAGTAACATTATGAAAAGCAATATTCTGCTGTGTTTTTGAGGAAGCGATTTGAGTAAATCGGAATAATATGCATTATTCTTTCCAGGCAATAAAGAGAGGTCATTACGATGTGCTTCCTGGTTTTCTGGATACAAATCAGCAAGAACAGAATCGTGCACCTTATCATTTCCTATAATAACCGTTGAAGAAATGTTGCCGAAAATAATAGAACTCTTTACCGGAATAGCAAATTGTACCGGCTGGAAATGATCTTTACCATATGGCATAAAAATCACTCCGGATACACTTGTAACCGGTTCATTTGATACCGGGTTGATCGTGGTAACAGTTTTAACAGGAGTAATGGACGGAATCACAGGAGGATTCTCATTTTTTATTCCGACAAGAAGCAGGCAGACTGACAGGATTGTAGCATACAATAAACCGGTAATAAAATATCCTGTGAAAAAAACACTTTCTTTTATTGGTAATAACCTGCAATACTGCGAAATAGTTATTCCGCAAGTTTCACCATCATTCGCCGGCCTTTTGATGAAAGCGGGCATGAGCCGGTTTGAAATACCTATAATCATCATAACCAGGACAGCCTCATGTTTACCGATACTGCCTGTAGTGATAAAAATAGTCGCCATAATTCCCAGTAAAAATACCGCAGGATTATTTGATGGAGAAAAATAGACAGTTTTCAGAATAAATCTTATAATAGATATTTTTTGCTTTAAACTCATTGCAGATTACTATTAAGCTCGTTGGAGTATAGTTGCTTAAAAGTTTCTTCTGGTGTACATGTCATCTCATTTAATTTTTGATCAAACACTTTTTCACCCAGACGTAAAATCACCATTCGATCAGCAATCGTTGGGATTTCAGATATTATATGAGTAGCATAAACGATACTAAGCTCAATTTGCTTTTGAAGATTTTTCAGAAATCTCTGGATGGTGATACGCATAACCGAGTCCAGACCATTAAATGGTTCATCCAGAATCAGTATTTTCGGTTCAGTTGCAGTAATCAAGGCAATTTCGGCTAATCTTTTTTGACCTTTTGATAATTGGTTCAATCTGCGATTAATATCTATTTGCCACAACTTTGTATTATCCAGAAACCTCTTCTGATTCCATCGGTGGTATATTGATGCATAGAGCTTTGCCAGATCAAATGCAGAAGCCCAAGGGATACAGCTTGCATGATCCGCGACGAATCCGATGTTTTCCCTGTTTGAAGCTGTTATCTTATCACTTTGAACCCCCAATATTTCACATGAACCGGAATCAGGGCTTAATAATCCCAGGATAATATTAAAGAGAGTGGTTTTACCGGCTCCGTTTGCACCTACTAATGATACCGATTCACCCGGATAAATATCAATGGAAACACCTCTTAATGCATTCAGGCTACCAAATGATTTACTGATATTTTTACATGATACAATCTGGTTACACTTCATCAATTACCTAACTTCAAAAAAGTATTTGCGTCAAATACATTTAAATCCACTACTCTGATAATTAGTTTCTGTTAAAATGATCAAATATTAATCAACTTGGATTCAGAATCCATCTTTTTCCTTTATTATTTAGGATGGATTCCAGATAAAACAACTCGGGCATGACGGATTTAATGCATTTTTAACAGGAACTCTGATAAGAAAACTTAAAATGTATCCATTCGGGCAGCCAAAGAAACCAGTATCTTAGACTGTTAATTAAGAAATACGGTTTAACTGAAGATATATTTTGTTTGAGCAGAAATTTTCAGTAACTTTTTCCAGATGCGTTCACTTCACATCTTTATGTGTATAATTCAGTATTTTCGTATTTACTGGTCACTTTTTGTCAGCCAGCAGACTGTAAATAATGCTTTATTAACGTTTATCATATGGTTTTTTCCACTTTTGCCTGATCTCTCTCCATTTTGCATCGCGATTCATCTGAAGTGAAGAAATCATATCTTCAGTCAAATGATTGAACCTTTTCTGCACCGATAAATAATTTCTCACAGGGATGAACTCACCAGGATCATAGTTAAGACTGAAATCACCGTTTTCAAATTCTGCAAGATACCATAAACCGCTGTTTACCGCTTTTCTGCATATATCAAGTGTCTGCGATGAATCGTATCCCCAGCCGGTCGGACAAGGAGCAAAAATGTGTATGTAACTGGTGCCATTTATACTTTTAGCTTTATTAATTTTTCTTAAAAGGTCTGCAACAAAAGCAACACTAGCAGTAGCAGCATAGGTAATTCCATGAGCAGCAGCGATTTCAAACATATTTTTTTTCTGGGTTACTGGCCCGATCGATGCGGAACCTGAAGGAGTCGTAGTCGTCTGTGCACCAAAAGGAGTAAGCCCGCTTTTCTGGATACCGGTGTTCATATAGGCTTCATTGTCGTAACATATATAAATTATACGGTCATTGCGGTCGATTGCTCCGGATAATGCCTGCAACCCTATGTCTGCAGTACCGCCGTCGCCTGCGAAACCCACAATCGAATAATCTTCAAGTCCTAATGCTTTAGCTCCGGCTGCGACACCGGAAAGCATTGATGCTGTTCCCGGAAATGTCGAAATCATGGCATTAACTGCAAATGCCAACTGTGGATAAATAAATCCTACTGCTGACATACAACCGGCAGGAAGAATAGTAAACACCCGCGGTCCCAGTACTTTGAGGGCCAGACGAATCGCCAGGCTTCCACCGCAACCTCCACATGCCTTATGACCCAGAAAATATTCATTATCTGTTAAATCCCGAATCCTGATACCCTGCTTATAATTCATCAGGTACTCCTAAATTGATAAAATTAACTGTATTGATTTTTTCACCATTTCGTTTACGTTCAAGATAATTGAACACATTTTCTATATCTTCTCTGGAGATATTCCTGCCACCCAAACCGGCGATGAAATTGAGTGTATTAACAGGTAGACGTGATTTTACAAGCGCAGAATTAACATTAGTATATACAGTTCCTTCAAACCCGAAAGAGATATCTTTCTCCAATACACCAAATACTCTTCCCTCTTTTGCCAAAAGGGCTATTTCTGTATCCGGAAAAGGCCGCATATACCGGATTCTTGCTGTGCCTGCTTTTATACCTTTCTTTCGCAGGTCATCAACTACAGAACGGACGGTACCAGCAATGCTTCCCAGTGTAATCAGAATACAGTCGGCATCGTCTGTCAGATACTCTGAAATAAGGCCTCCATATCTTCTTCCAAAGTGTTTGCCATAAGTTTCATCGACTTCTTTAATTACTTTTTTTGCGTTCTGCATGGCCAGATGCTGTTGGTATTTGAACTCCATGTTATCTGAGGGAGTAGTGCTGAAGCCGGCGTTTTTGGGGTTATCCAGATCCAGGCAATATGGATTTTTATATTTGGGCAGATATGCGTTAACATCCTGCTGTTCAGGTATAGAGACCGGCTCGTAGGTGTGTGTCAGCACAAATCCGTCAAGATTTACCATCACCGGTGTGAGCACATTGAGATCTTCAGCAATTTTATATGCCTGAATGATAAGGTCCAGACTTTCCTGAGCATCCTCTGCATAAACCTGAATCCATCCACAATCAAGCATAGATAAAGAATCACGTTGATCTCCATAAATACTCCAGGGCAGTGCAACTGATCTGTTTGCATTCATCATTACAACAGGAAACCTGCCCCCACTTGCATAATGTAAACATTCAGCCATATACAGCAACCCCTGTGAAGATGTTGCAGTAAACGTGCGTGCACCGACAGCACTGGCTCCCATCATAGCAGAGAGTGCAGAGTGTTCAGATTCAACATGCAGGTATTCAGCGTTTAATTCTCCATTTGATGTCATCTCTGCGAGACGCTCGACAGCCACTGTCTGTGGCGTTATCGGATAAGCGGCAATTACATTTGGAGATGATAATTTTACTCCCCAGGCGACAGCCTCATTACCTGAAAGAAACCGTATGTTCTGCATTTCAGGATTCTCTTTCCATATTTATAGCTTTGCTCTTGCACTCATTTGAACATATACCACATCCTTTGCAGAAATCGTAGTCGAAACTGGTCTTTCCATTGTTTCTGCAAATGGCACCATCAGGACAACTCACATAACACAACAGACATCCTATACAGGCATCTTCAGTAAGAATAGGCCTGAATGTACGATAATCACTGTTTTTTGAGACAAGGTGTCCGGCTTTCCATGAAGGTCCAACCGGATAATCCCTGATGGAATCCGGGTGCTTGAAAGGTTGAATCGATGGTCTTATCATCTTTTCTCCTTTCGGGTCAGATTATATGCTTCACGCAAAAGAAGCAGGTTTTTTTGAACAATTGATGGTTTCATATCGGATTGAATTGCCTTCTCTATGGCTTCCGGTTTAATTACATCATATAACCCGGCTAAAGCACCAAGCATCGCGGTGTTGACAACAGGTATGCCGAGAATTCTCAGAGCAAGCGCTGTAGCATCAATACTGATCACTTGTGAATCATTAATTGTTGTTTTTACCGGAACAGCTGAATTTACCAATATCAATCCGCCAGGATGCAACATCCATGCTTTCTCTGAATCCAGTAAAGTTTTATCCAGAAATATCCGGATATTTGCAGCTGAGGATTCACTGCGGTCAGCAATGCGGCAATCATCGATTTTTGTGAATCCCATAACCGGAGCTCCTCTCCGTTCCGGACCGAAAGTTGGAAAAGAAAGGGCAAATTTACCAGAGTATAACGAGGCCGCAATGCCTAAGAGTCGTGCAGCAGTAAATGCCCCCTGCCCGCCTCTTCCATGCCATACGATTTCAGTCATAGTTTTTTCTCAACCAGCTTTCTAAGATCTTTCAATCTTTTCCCTGCTTCAATGATGGTCTCGTCATTTTTTGCGAAATGGAATCGAATGTACTTGTTAATATTGTCACGGAAAAAACTCGATCCAGGTACTGCCGCAACACCAACCTCTCGTGCCATCCATTCACAGAATAATGTATCATTTTGCACACTAAACTCAGACACATCGACCAGTACATAATAGGCTCCATTAGGCGTACTGTAGGTCAGTTCTGCATTATCAAGAGCCTGAAGGAAAAGAGCTCTTTTTTGTGTATACTTTTCACGAAGATCATCATAGTAGGTTTCCGGAAAACGAAGAGCAGTAACAGCCGCTTCCTGTAACGGAGCTGATGCTCCCACAGTAAGAAAGTCATGAACCTTCCTTGCAGAATCGATGACCTTCTGTGGAGCAATAATATATCCCAGACGCCATCCGGTTATCGAATAGGTTTTTGATAAAGAACTGCACGAGACAGTTCTCTCAAACATGCGAGGCAGAGAGGCAAAATAGGTATGTCTATACGGAGCATAAACGATATGTTCGTAGACCTCATCGGTTATGACAAAGACATCAAATTCCTCCGCAAGAGCAGCGATGCTTTTCAATTCATCTATTGTAAACACTTTTCCGGTTGGGTTTCCAGGGTTGCAAAGAATCAGTGCCTTTGGATGCAATTGAAAAGCTTTTCTAAGTTCCTTCAAATCAAAGGTAAAATCTGGTCCGTGAAGTGTAACATATACCGGCAAAGCCCCGGTTAAGATTGCATCAGCTGCATAATTTTCGTAAAAAGGTGAAAATACAATTACTTTGTCCCCAGGATTGGTTACAGCCATCATGGCAGCCATCATAGCTTCTGTACTTCCGCAGGTAACTACAATATTTGTATCCGGATCTATCGAAATCTTCATGAACCTTTGTTGTTTTTCCGCCAATGCTTCTCTGAATTTCTGTGAACCCCAGGTAACTGCATACTGATGCGGCCCATTCTCTGCAACATGCTTCAATGATTCCAAAATTTCCTGTGGTGGTGAAAAATCAGGAAAGCCCTGTGATAGATTGATAGCACCGGTCTGATTAGCTATTCTTGTCATTCGCCTTATCACAGATTCGGTGAACGATAACGTTCTGCTGCTTATTTCAACCATCTCGATTATTCCCTTTAGTTTCTTTTGTAAGATGAATTAGCGGGTACTCTTATTTCTTAGTCGACTTCAAAGCGACTCTATCACCTGCAACCTGAATAATCTGTACAACTATTACAAGTATGGCAACGGTAATAAACATGATATCGGTTTGGTAACGGTAATATCCGAATCGTATTGCTAAATCTCCGATCCCACCACCACCGACAATACCAGCCATGGCCGAATATCCGATCAGGCTTATCGCAGTAACTGTGAGTCCCCGTAACAAACCAGGCAGAACCTCCGGCAGAAGGACATCCAGTATTATCTGAATAGGTGATGCACCAAATGATAAAGCTGCCTCTATAACACCTTGATCGATTTCGCAGAGTGATACCTCTACAAGCCGGGCATAAAAAACGATTGCAGCAACTGCCAACGGAACTGATGCAGCAATCGGACCGATCGTGGAACCTACTATCATCTGAGTGACTGGAAGTAATAACACCAATAAGATTACAAATGGTGTTGAACGAATCACATTGATTATCAGTCCTGCCAGAGTATTAACAGTTCTGTTTTCCCAAAAGAGATTTTTTCCTGTAACAAAAAGAAGAAGTCCCATTGGAATTCCAACAACAATAGAAGCAGCCAGAGAAATTCCCACCATCTGTGTGGACTCGAAAAAGGCTTTTCCCAGATCAGATCCAAGTGACAATAAATACGCTTTATCCATTTAAGACCTCGGTAGATGCAGTTCTTGACTTTATATATTCAGTTGCCCTGTTTAAGGCATTTTCTTCTCCAATTAGATTAACTATCAATACACCCAGCGGTTGTCCTCCTATATACTCTATTCTTCCATGCAAGACATTAAAATGTATGTCAAACTGTTTAAAGGTATCTGAGAGAACAGGTTCAACTGCTTTTTCTCCTTTATATACCACTTTAATCAATTTTCCATTTACATTCTTTCGCAGGCTTTCAGGTATCTCAATGTTGAGTGTATGCTCTACCAGTTGCCGGGTAAACCGGTGAGCCGGATTGGCAAAAATATCAAAGGTGTTACCTGTTTCCACAACACTTCCATCACTCATGACAGCAACCCGTGAGCAAATCTTTTTTATCACCGCCATTTCATGTGATATAATGATTATGGTTATACCTAATTTACGATTAATATCATGCAACAGCTCCAGAATTGAGCTTGTGGTATCCAGATCCAGGGCAGATGTGGGCTCATCACATAAAAGTATTTTTGGCTTATTAGCCAGTGCCCTGGCAATACCTACACGCTGTTTCTGTCCACCTGAAAGATTGGATGGATATGATTCCGATTTATCAGAAAGCCCGACAAGCTGAAGCAACTCAGGTACACGCTCAGCGATTTCTTTCTTTGATTTTCCAGCTATTATCAAAGGAAATGCTACGTTTTGAGCAACAGTTCTGGAATGCAGCAGATTAAAATGCTGGAAGACCATTCCGATTGACAGTCTGACATAGCGCAGCTCCCTGCCTTTTGCACCAGTAATATCTACCCCATCGATTATAATAGAACCTGTGGAAGGCTTTTGCAGAAGATTAATAGTACGCAGCAGAGTGCTTTTTCCAGCACCGCTTGTCCCTACAATCCCATATATCTCCCTATCATTTATTGTAATATCAGTATTCCTGACTGCATTTATTTCTTTACGCCCATTTTTGAATAATACTGATATGTTTTTAAGAGTAACCATTTTCATAAATCCCGTACTAGTACCTTCCGGATCATTTTTCTCCGGAAGGCAGGTTAAAAAATATTCACGTATTTACTTTTTCAGAAGCCAGTCTGGTTTCTGGAAATCCTTGAAAATGTTTTTCGGATCATTAACTGTATCAAAGAATTCCTTTGACAGCACAACCTCTTTAATATCTTTGGAAAATTGCTTATCGATATCCTCTGTACGGATAGCTATCAGATTAATATGTCCTTCGATCAGAGTCTCACGATGAATGGCAGTAGACCAGATCCCAGCCGAGATTGCATAGTTTCCATTGACCAGGGAAAAATCGGCACTTTCTATCGACCTTGGGAGCTGAGCTGCTTCAATCGGCTGGATTTTAAGTTTTTTGGGATTTTCAACAACATCCTTTTCTGATGCCTTTGTCGGATCTATATCGCTTTTGATTTTTACAAAGCCCAATGTCTCCAGGTATTTCAGTGCACGTGCAAGGTTTGTTGGATCATTTGCTATTGTCACACTCGCACCATCCTTTATCTCACCGAGATTTTTGAATTTTCTCGAATAGACACCAAGCGAAGCTGTCGGTATAGTAATCAAAGACGAAAGTTTCAAGCCCTTGTCTGCAGAAAATTTTGCCAGATACACACTGTGCTGAAAAGCATTGGCATCTATCGACTTATTAGACAACGCCAGATTCGGCTGTACATAATCACTGAATTCTTTCAGCTCAACCTTGTAACCTTTTTTCTCAAGACCGGGTTTTACTGCCTGTTTAATGAGATCTCCATAAGGACCAGGAGCAACGCCGAAAACGATTTTTTTGCTTTCTGAAAAGATTTCCTGTGCGTTAATAAATATAAGCGACACGGTTATTAATAGAATCATGAATTTGCTATTAATTACAAACATAAATATCTCCTTTTTGTTTTATTAATTTGATAATTAGTTTTATCAGCGAAAGCACTCCGGATTACATGGTGCTTCATGGTTATTATTTAATAAAAGTACTTTCATCTGAATATTCCTCCATTTTCATTACCTTTGTAATGATTCTTTCAGCTTCAATCAACCGGCAGAACTGCACTTCTGAATTTGTCTCTGATAAACCTTTTAATCTCATCCGATTTCAATACAGAAATCAAAGCAGTAATTTCAGTCATGGACTTATTCTCTTTTCTGACCGCGATTATATTTCCATAAGTCTCAGAAGCTATAGATTTTGCATCTTCCGAAACAATGGCATCTTCCGATGGATCAAATCCCGCATCCAGTGCATAATTTCCATTGATAATTGCAGCCGTCACACTGGCCAGAGACCGGGAAAGCTGAGCTGCTTCAATTTCAATTATTTTCACTGCAACCCTGTAGCCTTGTATATCTCTCACAGTTGATTTAATATTTGTCGGGTTATTTAATGTTATTACATGATTATTGTGAAGTAACAATAATGCCCGCGCTTCATTGGTAAGATCATTGGGAATCGCTATTCTATCACCTTTTTTAAATTCAGTAACAGACTTGATTTTTTTTGAATACAAACCAAGCGGTTCAAAATGAATAGAACCAGCCGATACAAGATCAAGTTTATGAGATTCATTGAAATCGATCAAATATGGCAAATGCTGAAAGAAATTTGCATCTATATCACCTGATTGCAAAGCTATATTGGGAGTCACATAATCCGTAAATATTTTTATCTGCAAATCAATATGTTCTTTGATAAGAAGATCTTTTGCCTTCTCAAGAATTTCAGCATGAGGAACAGGTGTTGCTCCGATGACCAGCTTCGCTGAATTCTGGGAAAAGACAATAGTAAACATAATGATTATCAGAAAAGCTGCATTACGGATTGTCATTTCCATTCTTAATTCACTTTTCATCTGGAGATACTCTTTTTTGGTTTTAAACTTTCGCAACGGTTCTAAGATCAATCAGACGTTTCGCCTTATGAGTGGTTCGTGGAAGAGTCCCTGCCGGGTGAACCCTAACCAGTTTCGGTTTAACCCCTGATTTCACTTTTATTTGTGAGGTAATCTGATTTCCAATATGTTCAGTCGAAACGGCATTTGCATCCAGGGCTTCAACTTCTACATCAAATCTGACCAGCCGGTTTTCTTCATACACTTTAATCCTGTATTCTCCTGTCAAACCGGACTGTTGTCTTACCACATATTCGATGTCACTGGGAAAGAGATTAACTCCAGATACTATTATCATATCATCAATTCTCCCCAGCACAGAAATCCTGGACGTTGTCCTGCCACAGCTGCATCGTTCAGTGGTTCTTCTTATGATATCTCCTGTACGGAAGCGGATCATTGGTCGCGCTTTCTTTCTGAGAGTTGTCAGAACCATCTCTCCGGAAGCACCATCAGGAACAGGCTCAAATGTATCTGGATCCGATACTTCCAGAAAAATATGATCTTCAGCCAAATGTAAACCTTCTTTATGCTCGCACATTCCTGCGCAGGCCCCAAAAATATCGGACAGGCCATAAAAATCATAGAGATCTGCACCCCATATTTCTTCAATGGCTTTACGTGTAGCAGGGATCGAACCACCAGGTTCACCAGCCACAATTATCTTGCGGATAAAAAGATCCTGACGGGGGTCAATACCCTGCTTGAGCGCTTCTTCTCCAAGATGCCAGGCATATGAGGGTGTAGTCCAGGTTATGGTCGGTTTGAACTGCTTCATTAGATAAAGAAGACGCTCGGAAGGAAGTGTCCCGCCCCATATTGACAATGCACCAATATTCTGAGCACCAATCACATCAGGACCACCAATAAAGAGTGAGAAATTCAGAGCATGAAGGTAGCGATCAGTTGGCCGCATACCTGCACTCCAGAAAAGACGTGACTGGATATTCTGAAACTCATCAAAATCGGTTTTTGTAAATGGGCTCAGAGTAGGAACACCTGTTGAACCACTTGAAGCAGACACAAAAACTATATCGTTTTCCGGGACTGCAACCAAATCACCCAGATCAGGAACTGCCAGCTGCCTGTCCCGCTCCACAGTTTTATCAATAAATGGGTACGCTCTGAGGTCCTCCAGATGCTTTAACCTTGCCGGATGCACCCCGGCTTCATCAAAACTTCTTTTATAATATGCGGAATTATTATAGGCAAATATCAGGTGTTCTCTTAATGATTCAAGTTGAATCGCTTCAAGCTTATGACGTGGAAGAGTTTCGAAATCTTCATCCCAATATTTTTTTTCCATTTTTCTACCAATCCTTCAATATTCGATTCCTGGTGATTCTTCAATTCGTACTATATGCTGATTAATGAGTACTATCCGGAAAAAATCACCAGTACTTTTCATTTTTCCGGATAATGTACTTATCAGAATTTTGCCTGGATAATAAGTTCAGGACGCACTAATGTCTTTTTATCTATCACATTAGTTTCATCAAACTTCGATATGAAAACTCTAAGCCTGGGAACAAAATCGAGGTTCTTTACAGGACTGTATGAGTATTTGGCATCTATGTATGGATAAAGCACCTTCGATCCGCTTTTCTTTTTATTCTCATCCGAACTGACAGATACATCAAGCAGTATGTTTCCCGGACCTGCAGGAACTGTTGTGCCTATACTTCCAATGAATCCGAACTGCTCAAGCTCTGCAAGTGTTGTACGTGTGGTATCATTGACAGGATAATTCACCCTTGTGTTCTGGTTATCATAGGTCGCAAATCCTCCTTTTGCCCTTAAACTGACCTTGCCACTCTTCAGTTCGGCAGTCAACCCGGCTCCATACTCATTATCACTCTCTTCTGTGTATTTGTTATTGTTGCGGTTAAGTATCGTGAATATCTGTGGAGTAAGCTTCAGGCTTTTTACCTTCAATGGTATATCGAGTATGAATAGCTGTTCACTGGGATTACTTTTGGGATCAGCTGAGAGCGACTGGCCCCGAAGCGTATTTAATACTGCGTCACCATCGATTATTGCATAGGTAAGATTAATGGAGAGCTTCGTTTCATTTTTGAGAACAGGAATCTCAGCTTTTAAACCGATTAACGAGTTATTGGTTCCTGTTGCCCAGCCCACAAATGAAGCGCCCAGACCACCATTACTTCCATAGGTGTTAGTGGCAATTGATCTTTCGAGTAAGTCAAGAGGTCCATAACTTTCAACAGGAATTTTACCGAATAAAAATGAGAATGGCCCCGGAGTAAAGGATGCAAATGCCAGGTGAAAATATGGAAAGAGTGCTTTTGTATAATTCTGATTGTTGTTTGCTTTGTATGAAACCACTTCAGTGTTTACCCAATCATTTCCAAGCTGAATCTGAAGTGATAATTTATCATGCACCTGTGCTTTCACACCCAGGTAATAGGAAATTCGATTACTGTAAACTTTCTGCTTCAGTTCATTTCCCGCACTGTCGCTTTGTGTTGTAAAATCCCCTCTCACTCTGTAATGTGCAAGTCCGTAAGGTGTAATGGTTATAGCTGAAGGCGCAGCAGTCTGTGCATCTGAAGAAAATGTGATGCTGGCAAGTGATATTAATGTCAATGTTTTAAAATTCATAAGAAATCCTTTCCTTTATAAGTGATTTTCCGGTAAATGTTTTGTAAACTCTCAATACGATGCGATGTTGCACATGCCGGTACAACCAGGCATATCTTTAAGCATGAACCTGTATTTCATGATAAACCATTCCTTTGTAAATGTTAGTAAAGATCTTTGACAGGTGGTACGCCCGCCATGACTCGATTTGTTTCTGTTTTTTCGTTCTGACTGCATTAACATTAGTTTTCCAATCAATTTAATCAAGATTATGATAAATTTCGGTTCCAAATTTTATGAACTTTATTTTCTTAACCTTTTCGTGTATTCAGGTAATTATTTATCTGTGATTACTTAAGTTTTTAAACTGTTCCAAAAGCATTTTCCAGATCTGCAATCAGATCATCTTTATCTTCGATTCCAACAGAGATTCTTATCAGATTATCACTGATCCCCACTTTTCTTCTACTCTCTTCAGGAATCGAAGCATGTGTCATGATAGCCGGATGCTCAATAAGACTTTCTACTCCTCCAAGACTTTCAGCAAGAGAAAACAATTTGCAATGCTCCAGAAATCTTCTGGACTCATCAACTCCACCTTTCAGAAAGAAAGTAATCATACCACCCGGTAAGGTCATCTGTTTTGAAGCCAGTTTAAAATCGGGATGGGAAGGCAATCCAGGATAAATGACTTTTTCAACCTTCTGGTTTTTTTCAAGATATTGTGCAATTGCCAGCGCGTTTTTTGAATGTGCTTCCATTCTGATTGACAATGTTTTAATACCTCTGAGGACCATGAAAGAATCAAAAGGTGATAAAATCGAACCAATAGCATTGTGCAAAAATGCCAGTTTGTCTGAAATTTCATTTTGTTCTCTGACAACCGCCACTCCTGCTACAACATCAGAATGACCATTAAGGTATTTTGTTGCAGAATGCACTACAATATCAAACCCATAAAGAAGCGGTTTCTGGATATAGGGAGTGGCAAATGTATTATCGCATACACTGATAATTTTATTTTTTCTGGCAATAGATGCTATTTTCTCCAGATCAACAATTCTAAGAAGTGGATTTGTCGGTGTTTCAACCCAGATCAATCTGGTATTACTTCTAATAGCTTTTTGCACTTCATCTGAATCTCTGAAATCAATAAATGTGGTTTCGATACCGGCAGAAATGTTCCTGACTTTCTGAAACAAACGGTATGAACCTCCATACAGATCACTTATTGCCAGTATATGAGAACCATGTGGCAGCAATTCCAGAATCGTTGATGATGCGGCGAGTCCGGAAGAAAAAGCGTATCCACGCTTCCCCATCTCAAGATCTGCGATGCACTGCTCCAAAGCTTTTCTAGTTGGATTTCCAGACCGTGAATATTCGTATCCTTTGTTTAAACCAGGGCTTGGCTGAACAAAAGTTGAGGTTGCAAATATCGGAGTAACTACTGCTCCTGTCCCGGTTTCCGGTTCCTGTCCACTATGGATTGCTTTTGTGGAAAACCCGTATTCTATAGCCATTTACTGTCCTTTCATTTGTCGGCGAAGAAAATTTAACAGATCGATTCTTGTAATCAGGCCGTAAAATCGGTTTTCATCGGTGACTATAACAACCAACCCTTTTTTCAAAATCGAAATCGCTTGTTCGATCGATGCTCTCGGTGTAACAGTTTCCAGAACAGTACTCATACATGTACTGATCTTTTGAACAAATATGTTTTCATTTGTAGATGTTAAGCTAAACAGAATATCGGATTCATCGATGATTCCAACAATCCTGTCATTATCAAGAACCGGCAATTGTGAAATATCATATAGTTTCATCCTGGAGTATGCTGTACCTATATTGTCATCAGGTGCTACTGTAACAACAGCCTGTTCCTCATACTTGGCCACAATCAGATCTCTTAAATCTCCAACATTATCAGCTGCAATAAGCCCATGATCTGAAAGCCATTGGTCATTGTAAAGTTTTGACAAATATTTATTACCACTATCACAAACAAAAGTCACAATATTTTTAGGTACTTTTACTTCTTTTGCATAGCGGACTGCTGCAGCAATTAGAACACCCGAAGATGAACCTGCCAGGATTCCTTCCTTAAGAAGTAATGTCCGGCATGTATGAAAACTCTCTTCATCATCTACAGCATAAGCCGTCTTTACTAAATCAAAATCTGCCTGTGAAGGAACAAAATCCTCTCCAATACCCTCCACTAACCACGAACCAGCATTCCCAAGCTTTCCTGATCTGATATACTCGCACAAAACCGACCCGCTGGGATCTGCAAGAACGAATTCCGTCTTTGGTGATACTCTTTTAAAATAGGCGCTTAAACCCCCAATGGTTCCACCAGAGCCAACTCCAACCACAATGGTATCTACTTTATGATTCATCTGGTGCCATATCTCCGGGCCGGTTGACGTCTCATGAGCAAGCGGATTTGCCGGATTGTTAAACTGGTCAATGTAATAAGAATTGGGAATTTCTTCAGATAATCTTTTAGCTAAATCCTGATAATATTCAGGGTGCCCCTTTTCAACATCCGAGCGGGTCATTACGATTTTAACACCCAAAGCCTTAAGATGTCTGATTTTCTCACGGCTCATCTTATCAGGGATAACAAGTAACAACTTATAACCTTTTTTTGCAGCAACAAGAGCCAACCCTAAACCAGTATTGCCCGCAGTTGCTTCAATCAATGTGTATCCGGGTTTTATAAGGCCTTTTTTTTCCGCCTGTTCTATCATTGATACACCAATGCGATCCTTTATTGAACCACCCGGGTTCTGATTCTCGAGTTTCAAAAATAACCGGCTTGGTGCAATGTCAAAACATTTTATTTCAAGAATGGGAGTGTTACCAATCAGTTCAAGTGTGTCTTTATAAACCATTACTTACCTCGATAGCTATAATGTTCTAAGCCCAATCACAATTCTGCTGTAAAGTTTCCCGATTGACACTATGACAAATGTGCAGGAAGCTGTCCGTCATTAACCTCATCAGAATATTCCCAGCACCAATCTCAGTATTGATACCTGTTTACTATAGCAGTTTTACAAAGCATCCCACCATCCAGGCAGAAATTTTCAAGTTACTAAGGCATCGATTGTACTTACAGCCTTAATATAAGTATTCCTACCGATTTGATCAAGATTTATTTAATTTTGTTTATAAATTTGATGAACTATCGTTTTTTTTAGTTCTGAGGGTATTTGAGGTCGTGAGGTCATCTTTCTGATTTTCAGATAATAATCAATCACTTACAGAGATAAAAAAAAGAAATACCGAGATCACCAGGTAAACCAGAAACTGATAGAGACATTTCCAGCTGTTTTGCAAGAAACCCCTTTGTTTTAATATCGCAGAGCCAGGGAAAAATTTCTCGCAATCTATCTTGATCATACCGATAGGTTTAATTATATTTGAATAGGATAGCTTTTTTACTATACAATGAAAAAAAGCTGTGTTCAGATAAGACATTTCTGCATCAGTATTGCTTGTTTGCTTTAAAGAATCAGACAAAGATTTGAACAAGTCAACTGTATGCAGATAAAAGAACCAAAAGGGACAACCTCACACATTATTTACATTACTGCAATGTTAACCAGACATCTGGAAACATTCTCAGATTTTCGAAAGCAGAGAATCATACAATGGGAATTTTTCCGAATGTCTCTTCAAATTTGTTTTTCTTATTCCCGGTAATTTTTCCAGACCTATTCAATACCAGGCTGTTCAGTTTTCTTGAGCGTAAGAAAACAAACAGTCACCCACATGTCAACTTTAATCATGCAACAGGATTTCTTCATTCAGTTAAAAAAAACAGCCATTTTCAATCCACGCATCTTACATATAAATATGGAATAAAGAGAATTATATCAAAATTCAACCATATAAAAACCGGTATGCATAAAGCCTCAACAAATGTCAAACACTGCAACCAAAGGAGATCCTGATGAGCAGAAAAAAAACAAAACAGATCGCAATTTACGGAAAAGGTGGCATTGGTAAATCAACAACAACATCCAACATCAGCGCTGCTTTAGTAGAAGCTGGATACAGGGTGATGCAGATCGGTTGTGATCCTAAAAGCGATTCCACCAATACACTCCGTAATGGAGAGTATATCCCGTCGGTGCTGGATCTTTTACGCTCCAATGCACAGGTGAACGCTCACGAAGCCATCTTCAAGGGGTTTGGCGGTGTCTTTTGTGTTGAAGCAGGGGGCCCCCAACCCGGTGTTGGTTGCGCCGGCCGTGGAATCATCACCGCAGTGGAACTATTGAAACAACAGAATGTCTTTGAAGAACTTGACCTGGATTACGTTATTTTTGATGTGCTGGGTGATGTAGTCTGCGGTGGTTTTGCCGTACCTATCCGTGAAGGACTGGCAGAACATGTGTTTGCAGTATCATCATCCGATTTCATGGCCGTTTATGCAGCTAATAATCTTTTCAAAGGCATACAGAAATATTCCACCGGTGGCGGAGCGTTACTGGGTGGTGTCATTGCCAATTCGATAAATACCTCCTTCCATCGCGAAATTATTGATGATTTCGTCACACGCACCAAGACTCAGGTAGTCGAGTATGTTCCACGCTCTCTGACGGTAACCCAATCAGAGCTTCAGGGCAAAACAACTATTGAGGCTAACCCGGATTCTGAACAGGCAACTATTTACCGCCGTCTGGCCAGAAAAATCGCTGAACACACCCAGTCAAAAGTTCCCAGCCCGCTCAGTTCAGAAGAATTGCGTGCCTGGTCAGCATCATGGGCAGATCAGTTGATCGAAGTTGAAAAAGCCAGACAGATTGCGGAGATTTATGCCTGATGAGAAATGTTTCTTTACAATCTAAGTTTTTCATTTTTCAAGCCGGTTTACAGAACCTTTGCAATATTATCAGCTCTCTGCTTAGTAATGACGATTTGACTTTTTGACATGATATTTTTTCTATCAACACAGGAGAACCTATGCCAATTAATTTGAAAACGACTGTTGTCGAGAGCCGTGAACAACGACTCGGGACAATCGTAGCCTGGGAAGGCCAGGCTACTGATCTTGCCGAGAAATCCGGATATTCTCGTGGAAATTGTGCATCCGGCTGCAACAGAAAGGCACGTAAGATCTGTGAACTTCAGGGTCCGTTCACCCAGGGCTCCATATGCAGTGAAATGATGGTGGAGTGTCAAGCCGGAAATGTCCGGGGTGCGGTTACTGTGCAACATTCACCCATAGGTTGCGGAGCCGGTCAGGTCCTTTACAACTCTTTATATAGAAATGGCCTGTCTGCCAGAGGGCTTCCTGTAGAAAATTTACACCTGATCAGTACAAATCTGCGTGAAAAGGACATGGTCTATGGTGGAATAGAAAAACTTGAGAATTCAGTCCGTGAGGCTAAAAGACGTCACAATCCACGGGCAATTTTTATAGCAACATCCTGCGCTACTGGTATCATTGGTGATGATGTAGATGGGGCTGCCAGCCAATTGGAACAGGAGCTGGGAATCCCTGTAATTCCGCTACATTGCGAAGGATTCAAGTCCAAACACTGGAGCACAGGTTTTGATGCCACTCAACATGGTATAATTCGTCAATTGGTCCGCCGCAATCCAAAGAAACAGAAGGACCTGGTTAATGTCATTAACCTCTGGGGTTCTGATGTATTCACTCCAATGTTGAAGGAATTAGGATTAAGGGTAAACTATGTCGTAGATATGGCCACTGTAGAAGATCTGGAACAGCTCTCCGAAGCTGCTGCAACAGTAAGCCATTGTTATACACTTGCAACCTATATGGCACAAGCCCTGGAACAGGAATTCGGTGTACCTGAAATTAAAGCACCTCAACCTTATGGAATTATTGGCACCGATACCTGGCTTAGAGAACTGGCGAAAGTCACTCATCGCGAAAAGCTGGCGGAGGTTTACATCGCAAAAGAACACGCACGAATAGCTCCCAGACTTGAGCAGCTGCGGGAAAAGCTAAAAGGAGTGAAAGGTTTTATCGCTACTGGTTCAGCTTATGCACACGCAATAATTGGAGTACTGCGTGAACTCAATGTCGAAGTAGATACTTCACTGCTGTTCCACCACGATCCAGTCTATGATTCACAGGATCCCAAACAGGATTCATTAGCTCATCTGGTAGACAATTACGGAGATGTCAATATTGCCATAGGCAATCGGCAGCAGTACCAGTTTTATGCTTTATTGAAACGGGTAAAACCCGATTTCATCATCATCCGCCACAACGGTCTGGCCCCACTGGCCTCCAAGCTGGGCATTCCGTCAATTCCGCTTGGAGACGAACACCACCCATTGGGTTATCAGGGCATTCTTAACTTAGGCGAATCTATTCTTGACGTACTGGCACAGAAAAAATTCCATCAGGATCTGGCCGCTCATGCTGAACTTCCCTATAGCGATTGGTGGTTGGCACAAAAAGATCCCTATATATTTGCTCGTGATAAAAATTTGCTCACAGAATCAGTTTTGACTAATAAGGAGTAAGTATGCCTGCAGCAATAAATAATGAGATTCAAAAGGATGAAAAGCCTAATTCTATTGAACAGATCCGTTATGGCTGCTCAATCGCAGCTATGCACAGTGTATCGGCCATTCCCCATGTCATCCCGATCACCCATTGCGGTCCTGGATGTGCCGATAAGCAGTTCATGAACATCAATTTCTATAACGGTTTTCAGGGTGGCGGTTACGGTGGTGGTGCAGTAGTTCCAAGTACTAATGCCACTGAACGTGAAGTGGTGTTCGGAGGTGCTGATCGACTGAGTGAACTGATAATATCTTCACGTAAAATACTGAAAGCCGACCTGTTTGTTGTCCTTACCGGTTGCATCCCGGATCTGGTTGGAGATGACGTCGGAGCGGTTGTATCAAAGTTCAAAGATGATGGTGGGATTCCTGTAATCTATGCAGAGACCGGTGGTTTCCGTGGTAATAACTTTAACGGTCACGAAATCGTAACCAGATCTATCATAGATCAATATGTGGGTGATTATAATGGTATCCGTCAAAACAACCTTGTTAATCTCTGGTCGCTTCTACCCTATCATAATACCTTCTGGAGAGGAGACCTGTCTGAGATAAAACGGCTACTGGAAGGTATCGGACTGGAAGTCAATATCCTGTATGGTCATGAGTCCAATGGCGTTTCGGATTGGAAACGGATTCCCAGGGCCGCATTCAATCTGGTCCTTTCTCCGTGGCTGGGTCTGGCCACCGCCCAACACCTTGAACAGAAATATGGCCAGTCATATCTTCACATTCCAGTAATTCCAATCGGAGCCCAGCAGACAAGTGATTTTTTGCGTCGTGTGGGAGAATACGCACGAATTGACAAATCAACAGTGGAATCATTTATTCACAAAGAAGAAAAGCTCTATTACAGCTATCTACAGGATTTTTCCGAGTTCTATTCGGAATACTGGTGGGGACTACCAGCTAAATTTGCCGTTTTAGGGGATAGTGCTTACAATCTTGCTCTGACTAAATTTTTGGTTAATCAACTTGGTCTTATACCGGTAAAACAAATCGTTACCGAAAACCCGCCTGATGAAGTACGCACCATCATCAGTGAGCAATTTCGTAACATTTCTCATGATGTTTCAATCGAAGTTGAATACGAAGAAGACAGTTATGTTATCCACCAGAAACTCAGGTCAACCGACTTTGGTCACAAACCACCTATCATCTTTGGTACTACCTGGGAAAGAGATGTAGCTAAAGAACTCAAAGGTGCAATTGTCGAGGTGGGCTTCCCTACTTCTTATGAGGTGGTTATAAATCGCAGCTATATCGGATACCGTGGGGCGTTGACCCTGCTGGAAAAAATCTACTCCACAATTGTAAGCGCAAGCGCCTGAGGTGTGTATGGTAGAATCAACCGTTCTTTCTGGAAAACATCCCTGTTTTGATCCGGAGGCAAGGCATGCACATGCACGTATTCATTTACCGGTAGCTCCACGATGCAATGTTCAGTGCAATTTTTGCAATCGTCTGTTCTCATGTGCAAACGAAAGCCGTCCCGGTGTCTCATCCTCGGTAATTTCACCTAAACAAGCACTTAAAAGACTCGAGTCTGCACTCCAGTCCTCAATTCCAATTTCCGTTGCCGGAATCGCAGGTCCCGGAGATGCCTTTGCAAACGTGGAGGAAACGCTCGAAACTTTGCGTCTGATTCATGAACACTTCCCTGAGATCCTGCTTTGTGTCTCAACCAATGGGGTGAATATCGCACCATATGTTGATGTCCTTGAAGATCTGGGAGTCTCACATCTGACTGTAACGGTGAATGCTATTGATGCAGAAACTGCTGCCAGGCTTTATGCCTGGGTGTGTGTGGAAGGAGAAACTATAAGAGGTTTGGAAGCCGGTCAGGTTCTGGTTGATCGGCAAAAAACGGCACTGCATGCTATTACCACCCATTCTTTCATACTTAAAGTCAACACTGTCGTCGTACCGGGAGTCAATATGGATCAAGTTCCTGTCATTGCAAAAACAGTAGCTGACTGGGGTGCAGACCTTCACAACTGCATCCCCATGATCCCGGTAACCGCAACACCATTTGCAGAAATCAAAGAACCTCTTTCAGAGGAGATGCAAAGAATCCAGGCACTGGCAGGAGCCTATATACCACAGATGTTTCATTGTAACCGTTGTCGTGCGGATGCCTGCGGCTTTCTCACGGAAAAAGGAATGCAATGAATCAATTTATTCGCATTCTCATTCATATTATTAATTTTAAAAATTTTACAAAGGAGTATACATTGTAAAAAATCAGTTTATTTCTTTTATACTGAATCTGACAAAAAATCCAGCTGTCACAGGGTGAATTTATATCAAGTCGGAAATTCACCTCAGTGGCGGAAAAAAAAGGAAAGGAAGCATATGACATTATCATCAAACCGGCTGAAATCCAGTGAAACAGCCAATCTTCGTGTCGCAGTTGCCAGTTCTTCAGGTGCAACTATAGATCAACACTTCGCCACTTCGCTATCTTTCTTTATTTATGAGTTTGATGGAAAAAACTGGGCACTCGTTGAAATGCGTCAAAATCCAAAGCAAGCCTGTGCCTGCATCGATGGGGCAAGTCCTCATTCTTTCGATTCTATTACGGAGTTGATTGCAGACTGTTGTTTTGTAATTGCATCAAGAATAGGCCCGGCAGCTGCAGTTTCCCTGCTTAAAAAAGGAATTCGCGCCCATATAGCTTCCGGTCAGATAACCATAGCGCTTGAGGAATTCCAGAAGACATCAAAGTTCCAGCACCCACTTTACAGAAAGTAATTTCATTCTGGAATAAAATCATTTTTCATTGAAACATTGGTGAGCTCTAGGATGTGTAACAGGCCTGTTGTTATTTACCTTTCAACATAAGTACTGCAAATAAATAACCACTTTATATCCCGTCTCCATTCTCCAGGTAAAGATCTTCAAACCTGCTCTTTTCAATACGCTCGATCTGTACGATGCGTGAGTCGTGTATGGTAAGTATAACGCTTCCATAACGTAACCCACGAAGCGCATTGGAAATCCGGGCCACAACTTTATCGGCCTGATTACTTTTTGCAGTATTGTTGTCTTTTGTATTCATGATGTTAATATAAGTATTCCTATCGATTTTATCAAGTTTTATAATTATTTTGTTTATAAACATGACAGTTGGGATGGATTAAGTCATCACGGATTTAAAATTATAAGGTGATGACCTGTCTTCCAATCTTGTTTATCGTTATCTGACTGGTATTCAAAGAAGGATTATTTTCAAAAAATGTGTAAATTCGATCCACTTCTGATTTTTAATATTGGCTGTGATCATTTCCCCAGAGTCAAAATGATTGAAGCTAATTCACCCATATCTCCCTTACTTTCGGCAGTCAACGATCCGTGCCCGGACATGTAAATCACAACATACATTTCTCTTAGCCCTGCAGGGATGTTCTACTATAGCGAAGGGCAATGCCCTGGACCCTGGACCCTGGTCCATGATATGTAATTCATCACATGCATTTTTCTCTTAGCCCTGTTAGGGCGTTCTATCTTAGCGAAGGGCAATGCTCCGGGAGAGGCAGGGATTGGTGCTGCGCACCGCTGCCTCACTTCCGTTCGGCGGTCGACGATCCGTACTCGGAAAGTCTGCTTCGTAAAAAAAAGGTCCCCCAAAAATTCGGGGGGACCTTTTTTTTACGGAGAGGCAGGGATTGGTGCTTACGCACCGCTGCCTCACTTCCGTTCGGCGGTCGACGGTCCGTACTCGGAAAGCCTCATCCATAAAAAAAGGGTCCCCCAAAAAACGGGGGGACCCTTTTTTTACGGAGAGGCAGGGATTCGAACCCTGGGTGCCAGATAACCAGCACAACGGTTTTCGAGACCGTCTCCTTCAACCACTCGGACATCTCTCCTAAGAGCTTGATTTTACTAAATTTGTAGAGATTTTTTCTTGGCTGACCTTTTTTATTTTTGCAGAATGTGCAAATTGCGCTATATTCGTAGAGCGATTTAAACAGACTTTTAAATATAATTGGAGTGCTCATCATCACGCCAGATCAAATCAATTACCATGCGAAAACTGGCTAAATGGTTAGAACGGAAAACAGTATAGACTCTCATTAGGTTGTAAGGATTTGATGAAAGCTCACTGATATATAAAATATTAAAGTGACCTATTTTAAAAGAAAATATAACAGCAAAAGTAGCTGCCCGATTACCGAAAGCATTTTGGAGCCCTCGAATAGAGATTCTGCTGAAAAAAAGGTAATTGCTGAAAAAAAAAGGTGATATAAATGAGAAGCTCATCAAAGATCATTGTCAACACTGATTTAATAATTCCCACATTCACCGAAAAGCTATTGCCCGTTTCGCCTTGCAAAAGACAAATAGTAAGCTGGAACTAAAACTGGTTTTGAAGCGTTATAGGCGGAAATATAATGGGATTTCAACAATATTACGTGATAAATCATTTCTTTGAAAATGCTGGTTGTGAGTATGATCTTTTGAAATCTTCAATAAACATTTTTGTCCTGTAATCTGCACCAATTCTTGTTAAATGATACGGAGTATCGAATGTCATATTTGTTGGCATAACATACCGCTCTGGAGTAGCAATTATATTAAAGTTGTATTGTTTAAGATATCTCTCTATTTTATTAATTTGTTTTTTAGCATTTAGAAAAGATGAATCCTGATATCCAGGATAAGTAATAAACAGTTCTGCTTCTTTCTCTTTAATTTGCATTTGAAACTCTTTTATTTTTTCCAGAACATTAATGTTAAATTTGGTGCTGTCAAAATCACCATATGGAAAAAATTCTTTTCTTTCCATTTCCCAATGTTTATCGGCATCTCCATATTCATTAAAAGCGCCCACACTATAGATGATATCATCAGATAATTTGAAATATTCTCTAGGACTGTACTTAGAAAAAGCATATTTTGGAACCTTCATTATCACATATTTTAATTGCCTTGGGTTTAGCAAGCGTGTTTTAGAGATGTCGGTATCGAATATTATTCTTGTCAACTCCTCTCCTTCTTCTCCATATGCAAAGTCAGAATAAAAATGTTGATATTCCGGTACAAGAATTACAATATCGCCTTTCCTGATATACTCTAGTGCACTTTTCATCATATAAACCAAACCGATACCAGCATGAATACCAGTATTAATCGGATTTAAATTTAAGGAATCTTTTATCATTTGACTATTTAATCCGAAGCTTAGATTTGAACCACCGATAAAAATAATCCTATCGGATTTTGTGTTTTCAATTAGCGAATCTTTTTGAAAACTGCTTTGGAGTAAAGATTTTGATGCTCTTGGTGTACATGGTAAGAAAATGCCTGTAATTGCAAGAATTAATAATATTAGTATAAACCAGAATATCTCAATAATAAATTTACGCATAGTTCAGGTTAAAATTGAAAGTAAATAAATTGTTGCTCTTGACCACCCATCTCAATGATTGCTATAATGATACAATAATATATAACATATCTTAAAGTTCTGCTCCTTTTCGGAAATAATTTAGCAATTGCATACGGTTGTTCTCTCCCAAACCATTCGACAAATAATAAAACACAAGTGAAAAAAGCAGTGTTTACAGTGTTTCTTGGAAGTTCTGGAATCGTAAATAACGTTCTGGAAAATATCTCAGAAACACAATTTATTGCTATTGTCATATTTTCTGCACGAAAGAATATCCATGCAAAAACGGTCAGGACAAATGTACCTCCTATGGAAATCAATTCCTTAATTGAAGGCAGATATTTTCCTTTTGCAACTATATCGGTATCATATTTTTTCTTTTTGAGGATTATTATGGGAAGGATGTAAAGAGCATTAAGAAATCCCCAGAAGATAAATGTCCAATTCGCTCCGTGCCATAAACCACTTACTAAAAAAATTATCATAGTATTTCTGATTTTCATCCATAAGCCACCCCTGCTTCCACCTAAGGGGATATAAAGGTAATCCCTAAACCAAGAAGACAATGAGATATGCCAACGCCTCCAAAATTCAGCAATATCTCTTGAAAAATATGGAAATGCAAAATTCCTTAACAATTCTATTCCAAACAGCCTGGCAGTACCTAGTGCAATATCAGAATATCCCGAAAAATCACCATAAATTTGAAACGAGAAAAAAATTGCTCCTACAAAAATAGTACTCCCAGAATACTGCCCTGAATTGTTGAAAATCAGATTTGCAATCTGTGCACAGTTGTCAGCTATGACAATTTTTTTAAATAATCCCCATAAAATTTGACGCAATCCATCCACCGCTTTTGCATAATCAAATTCTCTTTTTCTGACAATTTGAGGTAAAAGATGTGTTGCCCTCTCAATAGGACCTGCAACAAGTAAAGGGAAAAAACTTACAAAAAGTGAATAGTTAACAAAATCATGTTCATGTTTTATTTTACCATTATAAATATCAATTACATAAGACAGGCCATGAAAAGTATAGAAAGAAATACCTACCGGCAAAATAACATTGATTGAACCTATATCGGCTTTAATGCCAAATTGCAAAAGAGCATTAGCAAATGAAGCAACAAAAAAATTGTAGTATTTTAATATACCAAGTATACCTAAGTTTATAAAAACACTCACTATCAACCAGAACTTTTTCTTTTTCCTGTCTTCAACAGTTGCAATCTTGAAACCCGCACAGTAATCCAAAAGAGTTGAAAAAACCAGGAGAAATAAAAATCTCCAATCCCAACATGCGTAAAAAAAGTAACTAGCTAATATTAGCAGCAGATTTTGGTATTTTAAATTCCGTTTTGCAACAAACCAATGAAGCAAAAAAACAATCGGTAGAAATATTGCAAAACTTATCGAATTAAAAAGCATAACCCTCTTTAAGTCTTGTTAACTCCAAACAAAGAGCAATTGGTTACTAAAAGATAATTTCATTGGTGTTCAAGATTTCCTGCAATTACAAATAAACTATTCTCACCATCCCTTAAGCAAACCCCATTCATTGATCAATTAACTTAACTCAATTTTGGTAGTTTGTATGAATCTTACAACTTCTTTCGAAACCGTTTCCTCAAACCATTTAGCAGCTTTTAGGATTTTTCTTATGAAACCGAGAATATAAATTTTCGATGCAAGTTTTGCCATAATAAAGAATTGAAACATTTTAATTGTTTTCCTGATATTTAGTCAAAAAATCAATAATAATAGTAATATTTAAAAAGAATAATCTGTTCTCTTTAACATTGTACTTATGGCCTTCAGAAGTACGGCAAAAAACCTTACAGATTCTTATGGCAGGCTATGAAATGTGCAAATCTCTTTAAGTTCATTCTGAAGAACTTTTGTGTTGTCCTTAGAACGTAGCCCGTGATGAGCGATCTTAATGCAAGCCTCGACGCCGCCCTATTTATATTTAAACTTTTTGAATAAGAGATGCAAAACGCCTCACAAACATTCCAATATCAGAAATCCGAATTAATTGTAACTATTCCGGAAGGTGTGCATTTAGAAACAACTTAAATGAATCCAGTAATCAAAGTTGTTTAACCACTTAAAAAAACAACCCTACGAGAAAAATCCAAAGTAATCTGCAGGATGATTCAAAGCACACTTACCGCGCCAAGTATCAAAATTCAATTCCTGCAATAGGAAACCGAATACCTTCGGAATATTTCGATACCATACTCCGGATTCTGACTTTTTTATGCTTTACAATATGGGTTTCATCAGCGAATACTGATGCAGTATTCTCCTGATTAAATGGAACCAGGTCCGGTTTTAACGTTCTCTTTCTTTTCTTCCCTCTATTTTTGAAAGATGGAAAGAGTTTCATAATTTGGCATCTGGCCAATTAGAGAAAGATCAATAGATTAACCATTTTAAAGCAATAAAGTCACATAGTTTCTGGCTGCCAAAGTCATAATCATTTTTGCGCCTTTCCAGATAACATATTCGATATAGAGTACTTTGGCAGATCTTCAAATTTCACTGAAAAACCGATATCTTTATAGACTGTTTTAGGGAGTGGATCAATTTTTCGACCTGGAGAGGGAATGACCTCATCAATCAATAGTATTAACTTTGAACAGGTATTAAAAATGAAAGATTCTCTTAAAATTCAACCAGAGTATGTTTTATTTCAACAATTAGAACATGATTAAAAGTGATTTTTTTGGACTATATTTTTGTGTTCAGGAAAGTATATTAAACATTGTATCTATGAGGACCTATCCTATAAGTTTACTTTACCTGATATTCATACCTGCAAACCGATTCCGGAAAGCCGGTATTAAAAAAGTATCCCTGTCTCTATTTGTAAAAAAAATACTGAAAATGATCTGAAAAAAGCTGTTCTCTTCAAGCCACGAAGGTCAAATGGACTTGGAAATATCGCTGAAATTTATCTCTTCATGGAAAAACGATGTCAGTCGCACACATAAACCAAGAGATCAACATGAATGATACTGAAAAAACAAAAGATGAGCTGATTAGTGAACTTAATGAACTCCGTAATTTGGTAGCACACCTTAAGAACTCCGAAGCATTACTGAAAAAAGCCGAAGCATCACTTAAAGATGAGGCTATTCAGAGGCGAATGCTGGTTGAACAATCTACAGACGGCATTGTGGTTTTGACAGAAGATGGAAAGGTTTATGAAGCTAATCAAAAGTATGCTGACATGCTTGGTTATACTCTGGAGGAAGTACATCAACTCTATTTATGGGATTGGGATAAGAATTTTTCACCAGAAACTCTTTTAGGAATGGCCAAAGATGTAGATGAGAGTGGAGATCATTTCGAATCCAGACATACAAGAAAAGATGGAACCGTTTTTGATGTTGAAATAAGCACCAATGGTACGATTTGTGGCGGCCGTAAACTTATATTCTGCGTCTGTAGAGACATATCTGAGCGGAAAAGATATGAACAACAGCTACGGGAAAGTAAAGAGCAGTTGAGTGCTTTTATCGATAACTTCAGGGGAATTGCATATCAGGTTCACATAGATGACATTATTTCCTTTAAACCTACTTTATTTCGTGGTGCAGCTAAACAGATCACCGGATATTCAAACGATGAATTCTTCGGTAAAATCACCTGGGATGAGTTAATTCACCCGGATGACATCCAAAATATCTATTCGCTCAGGAATAATTTTTTACACGACAGAAACTATATTGCAGAAATTGAGTATCGCATCTTAGACAAAAACAAATCTGTACGATGGGTCCGGGATGTCGCACAAATTATAAAAATTCAAAATGAAAATGTCATCCATGGTACCATCTTCGACATTACAGAACGGAAATTAGCCCAGGAGACTAACGAAAAACTTGAAGAAAGCATCCGACATTCCCAGAAACTTGAAGCTATCGGTAATCTGGCTGGTGGAGTAGCACATGATTTTAACAATATTCTGAGCATAATCATGGGCTACAATGATATTGCTCTTAGAGAACTTCCGTCAGATTCTAACACATCCGATAAATTAAGACAGATAAATTCAGCCTGCATCAGAGCCAGAGATATTATAAGACAGCTGCTCACATTCAGTAAAAAGGTTGGACCAAAAAGACAACCTGTCAATATCAGATACATTATTCAGGAGACAATCTCCTTTTTAAAGTCCACACTTCCTTCAAATATCCAGATGGATTATACCTGTTCAGAAGATAATCTGATGGTTCTTGCAGATTCTACACAGATGCATCAAGTGATAATGAACTTATGCGTTAATGCCTCTCAATCGATGGAGCAGATGGGCGGGGTGATAAAACTGAGTTCGGAAAAAGTTTTGTTGGACATCGATTCTGCCGCTCAATTCAGAGACATTTCCCAAGGAACATACATTAAAGTAGATGTCAGCGATTCTGGTCAGGGAATCGCCAAGGATATAATCGAAAGAATATTTGAGCCATATTTTACCACCAGGGAAACCGGAAAAGGGTCTGGAATGGGGCTGGCAGTCGTACATGGTATAATCGAAAATCATGGAGGCGCGATCACGGTAACAAGCGAACCAGGAAAAGGGAGTTGTTTCACCTTTGTCATTCCGGTGCTTGAGAACACTATCCCCAGTTTGCAATCGCCCCGCAAAATCACTCCTTGCGGAGTTGAAAGGGTTCTTTTTATCGATGATGAAGAAGATATTGTAAAAATAATCCAAAGGATACTCGAAGAGCAGGGTTTTAGGGTAACTGCCACAACCGACCCGCAGGAAGCTCTTGATTTATTTAAGATAAATCCAAGCAATTTTGATATCGTCATTACTGATATGTCAATGCCTCACATGACCGGAGACATTCTGTTCACTAACCTGAAAAAGATCAGACCTGAAATTCCGGTGATTCTTTGTACCGGCCACAGCTCAAAAATCGATGAGCAGAAGGCCATCGACATGGGATTATCAGCCTACATCCTCAAGCCTCTTTGCAGAACCGAGTTCATTCAAACAATACGCAATGTGCTCGATGATAAAAAGAGACTTACCAGATAGGCATTTCTATATTTTCATGACTTTCTCTGAAAAATTGGCAATAGCTCGTTTACTCGAGTCAAGTTAGTTGTGGGATTTTCCACGTTTTCAGGCTTTTATTTACCCCGTTTAGCCATTTCCATTAAAAAGTCCTTCTCCATTGGTGCAGCCATATACTTATCTGACTCATACCCTGTTTTTTTGATTGCATTTTTTCCAGTTTATTTGCATAATGTGGATTGTATCTGTTCAAAATACCATAATCCTGGCACACCGCCGGGAAATGTTTTTATTACCACTGCTTCTGCTGCATTGCAGGAGTGATAACGGAAATCTCATTTTGAACAGATAATGAATCCTTTTTATTTCCGGAGTATTCAAGTAATGTTTTGAAATCTAACCCTGATTTATTATAAGTGAAATATCAGCTATGATCCTTTTTCACAGTTTATTCTCGGAAATTCCCCCCATAAAAAAAATATATGGGCTGTAAATATGTTTTTTCTTATAACATCACTTTGAGAAAGAATCCTTACTCAAATTTATAACCCATTCACAGGAGTTTTTATGAATTTGAAAATACGTTTACTTGTACTAAACACGTTGTTGTTATGCGCCATTGTGTCTGCTCAGGATAATTCTCCTAAATTCCGGTTTTATGGATTTGCAGACGCGTCGTTTCACAAATACTTTTTTAAAGAAAATGCCATTGTCCGGGCAAAGAATATCTATTCCGACAAGTTTGAATATTCATTCGATCACCTCAATCTCTACTCCGATTTTACCCCAAATAATAAAATACGAATGCTTTTTGAAATCGGATATGAGCACCTGCCCAATTACCTACAATATTCGCGGGGCAGAATATTATCCGTTGCAGGCCAGCCAGATGATACTCTTATAACCGCAATTCCATCACCATCCGATCAGAACGGAGGGAAAGAATTATTCAATATCGAAAGAGCCATTCTGCAATTGAAATTAAATCAATACACCCGTTTGTCTTTTGGTAAGTTTATCACACCTGCCGGTATCTGGAACGTGGATCATGGTTCTCCGGTTATTCTGACATCCCGCCAACCGACACAATTCAGTATTGTAGAAATTTATCCAAAAGCTCAGATAGGAATAATGGAAGAGGGCTCTCTGTTTCTGGGAGATGTTGACCTGTCATACTGTGTATATGCAAGTACAGGCCGGAATGAAATTCAGTTCGAGGACCCAAAAGATGTTTCAGTTGGAGGGCAACTTATCTGCAATTTACCCTTTCTGGATGAATTCCGTATAGGTGCATCTGCCTACACCGGGATTGTAAAAGAGAATGTTGAATACATGCACATTACAATTGACAAAGCCACAATAGATAAAACCACCGCAAAAGCTCTGACCGAATTTCAGGCAGGTCTCATACGACTCGAAGATGTCCAATCAAGAGTACACCAGCTAATAAGTGAAGAAGCTAAGAATCCGGATAATTTTAAATTTACTACCACCGATTTATCGAAATCACGTGAGAAAATATTTGGTTTAGACCTTCGTCTTTATAAAAAACGTATAGGTCTGCAGTCAGAACTGAATTTCAATAAAACCAGAAATCAATTCAGTGGAAAGGATGGCCCGGAGTATCTTGGTGTTTATGGTATGCTCTTTGTGGATGCCATTAAAAGGAACAATTTTCAGCTGACTCCTTACTTTTTCTATGAAAGAGTGAACATTAAGAACTCACCTTCTGAGATTCTCTCCATGTTTTCGGGATATAATTTTTTAATGAGCGGAATAAATGCCCGATTTTTTACCAATTTCGGTATCAAGCTGGAGTTTGAATACCTGGACATAATAACAGACGGTTTTCTTACCAATCACCAGAAAAACTCCGATTCTCCCGGATTGGCAGGACAATTTTACGTCTCATTTTAACCAATATATCTTGTAAAATGAAGCATTTCTGCACGATTGCGGAAATGCTTTTCTTTTCAGATACATTGAGAACAATTACAATTAACTGCCTCTATTCTTCTTGTGCTTTTCCAGCAGCTCGGCCACTATTTTAAGGAATGATTTGTCATCTGCTTTAGAAACTATATTGTCAGCCCCTGCATTAAGAGCAGCCTGTCTGTACATGTCTACTTCATGACCGGTCACCACCAATATAGATGGTCCCCTTTTTTGTTTTTCAATCCTTCTGATAAACTCAATCCCATCTATTCCTGGCAACGAAATATCAACCAGCATCAGATCGGGAGAAAAAACCGGAACTTCAGCAAGAGCTTGCTCGGCTGATTCACTCTCAGCATACTCCTTTATAAAAGGAAAATTTTTTCTGAGAAGTCTTTTAAGAATAATTCTCATAGATTCGTCATCTTCAACGATATAAGCCCTCATCCGGTATTCCCTTCAGTGATTATTAACAGGCAATTTAATGGTGCATTTTGTACCCTGCCCTGTACTGCTTTGTATTTCAAGTTCACCATTGAACAATCGCAAGCGCTCCTGAATGCTTAACAAACTCAGCCGCGTATCATCAGTAGATCTTCTGAGCGCTTCCTCGGGATTGAAACCCCGTCCCTTATCGGTAACTGAGATCTCTATATGCCGGTTGTGGTAAACAGCATCGATCTGAGCAGAACGTGCCCCAGAGTGCTTAATAACGTTATTGAGAAGTTCACGTACCATCTGAGTAAGCATGAGCTGTTTTTCATTTCTTATCGTATTAACTTTACCTGTAATTTTCATTTCGATTTCCAGGCCGAAAGCCTTTTTCATATGTCGCACCAGCCATCTCAAAGATGTGTCAAGACCCTGGGACTGGAGGATGGGTGGGTTAAGTTCGATAGAGAGGGATCTGGCGGTATTAATTGCATTATCCAATAAACCGATACTATCTTCCACGTCATCATAGACATCTTTCTCAGATTTCGATAATTCATGGTCACGAAGATGCTGCCCCAGAAGAAGTCTTGCACCCAGCAATTTCTGCTGCAGGTTTTCGTGTAATACATAGGAAATTCTTTTTCTTTCCCTCTGCTCAGCTAATGTCAGTGCAGAAGAGAGCGCACGCACCTGGGTGGTTCGCTGCACCACAATATTTTCCAGATTTTCATTTAATATTTTCAGTTTTCTTTCACTTTCCTCCAGATCATGAAGAGCATTTTTACTCCGATCGATATTGGTGGCTGTACCATACCATTTGATTATTTCTCCCTTCTCATTACAGACAGGGGTCGCCCGGGAAAGATACCAATGATATGACTCATCAGAATGCCTTACCCGATGCTCTATTTCGTAAAACTTACCGGTTTTTACAGCATTATTCCAGGCATCTTCTGTGGCTTTCATATCGTCCTCATGAACAGCTTGTCCCCATTTCCATTTTCCACCCGGTAGTGGTGCAATTCCATCGAAATCCTTATACTTCTCATTGTAGTAATCTACAGTTCCATCTGCATCAGCAGTCCACACAAGCTGTGGCATGGAATTGGCTAACTCACGGAAACTTTTTTCACTTTCCCGTAACCGCTCCTCTGTTTCTTTGAGTTCGGTGATATCGCGTGTAATAGTAAGAATCGAGACGACCTCCTTATTTTTACCAAATTCAGGAACAAGAAGAGATGAAAGATAAAGATGGCCCAGATCCCGACTCTCATACTCGAAATTAAAAATTTTCATCTGCCCGGTAGTAAAGACCTGTTTGAAGTGTTCCTTCCATGACTCTGTTACTTTTCGTGGAAACTTCAGCTCTTCGATGGATTTTCCGATGATCTGTTCAGATGGAATTCCATATACCTTTGTTCCATATTCATTGATATAAGTATAGCAAAACTGACGATCAAAACGAGCGATTATCTCAGGTGCATGTGCTGCAAGAGTGCTATACTCCTGTTCACGCTTGCGTATCTGCTTCTCCAGAGTATCCCATTCTGTTACATCCCCAATCATTATCAAAGCGGATTTTTCTCCGCTCACTGAAATTTGACCCAGAGGCACCACTTTACCACTCCATTTGGCATCGGCTTTACCGGGAACCGGAGCGTGAAATCGCTCTATATTCCAGGGAGTCCCAGTATCAATAACCCCCAATATCAACTGTTCTGTATTTTCTGCAATTTGCGGAAAAACATCCCGATAACGTTTTCCCAACATAGGAACATTAGGTACTATTGACTGGTATACAGGATTTACATAGACATATTTCAGATCACGGCCGGTCATAACAGCTACAGCGATGTTGATATTGTTGAGGATGACATCAAGAAACTCTCTGTTTTTCCGCTCATTTTTCTGAGTCTCCTCAAGCCTCCGGATAGTAGCCATCCTTTTTAAAGTTAAAAAGACCACAAAACATACAACGGCAAACGCACTTATGCGATTAGTTATAGCCACAGATGTTGAAAATACCGCAGGTGGCGAAGTAAAATAACCTATTGTCATCAATATGGGAGTTATTGCAGTAGCGATATAGATAAAGACTTTGCTATTTGTCAACGAAGAAATGAGAACCGGGAGAAAATACAAAATCCAATCAGCATATCCCAGTGGTGTCTTAGAATCCAGAATCACTATAAAGATAACAGATAGGAAAGTTAAACTGATCAGTATCCATGTTTTTATGGACATTAGTTGTTCCTGCAATATAATGCCATTTTATAAAAAGCAAGGGATATTACACTCTCAGGGAGCGCTATTTTTCAGTCCTGTATCTTTAACAATGCTATCTAAAAATCTGATTACCCCCGACCATCTTAAATAATTGTACTGTTTGCATGAAAATAAATGGGGTACCACATTTAAAGAAACAACTAATTTCTTACAGGCATTTGGAATGCCAATAATTTGATATTCATGGTTAAACGCTTCGATACGAACTTCTTGAAATCCCCAATCATCGCCTATCCCACCCTCGTTCTTTCTTTCCAGGAAACTACCTGTACCATTTCTTTCTGCTTCAGCTTAGTCTTCCATTATTACAGAAAATGTCATCAGTCAAACCGGTTTTAGTCTGATTCTGAAGTTTGCATTTCTCACAAAGTACATGGCAATCATTAAAATCAGCAACAGTTAATAATTATTGCACTTTATTGGTAGAAAAAATATCTTATAAGCTCTGTACAGTGAAATTTCTGAAACATTCCAAAGGTCCTATGTTCCCAATACCAAAAGTAAATAAATGTTTTCCCTTCTCACTGGGAAGCACTTCATATATCATTCCAGCAGATATAATTCCCAATGTCAGAGCACTGGCTCCCTTTATCGATGATATCGAGCTTATTCTATTTCAATCTCCTGATTATTCCAATATTCCATCAATTGAGGATATATCAGAACTAAATGAACTTGCCTCCATTCATCACATATCCTATACAGTTCATCTCCCAATAGATAGAAAAGCCGGAGCATCGAACAGGCAGGAACGGGAGCTTTTCTGTGAAGGAGTAAAAAAAATCGTCACCCGATGCACTCCACTAAATCCTGCGGCCTGGATTCTCCATCTGGAAGGGGTTTCAAACGATGCCCAGGAGAGTGAGATTTCCGATTGGAAAAAAAGATGCATGGAGACGATGGAAAACATAATGGATGTCTTCCCTTATCCTGAACTCATCGTTATCGAAAACCTGGGTTACCCCTGGGAATGGCATGATGAGATTGCAGCCCGATACAAAACCTCTTTTTGCTGCGATGTAGGCCATCTTTGGATTAATTTCCAGGATTGCTGGCAGGATCATCTCAAAAAAATGCTTCCCCGCACAAAAGTCATTCACCTTCATGGAACAGCCGATGGTAAAGATCACATCTCCCTGTCAAAGGGAAATCCCTTTTTAATAAAAACCTTTTTTGATATCATTCGTAAAGACATCTATACAGGAATTATCACCCTGGAAATTTTTAGTGAAGATGATTTTGTAAAGTCAATAGAAGTGGTAAACAGTTTATGGGAAAAGTAGTACTGGTTAGCGGTGGAGCAAGAAGTGGAAAAAGTGCTTTTGCATTGAGGATGGCCTCAGAACAAACTGACACGGAAAAACTGTTTATCGCCACAGCAGTTGTTTTCGATGATGAAATGGGTTTAAGAGTCGAAAATCATAAAAAAGAGAGGGGTATCGATTGGAAAACAATCGAGTCGCCTTATGAACTTCCGTGTAATATAGAAAATGTTTCTCCTGAAAAGGTAGCAGTTGTGGACTGTCTTTCAGTCTGGCTTGGAAACATCTGGTATAAGTTCGGGGATGATGATGAGACGCTCTCCTTACACATCGAAAAGCTGCAAAAATCAATACAAACCTGGAAAAATAATAACTCCGGAACTATTATCCTGGTTACCAATGAAGTGGGCTGGGGAATTATTCCCCCTGATGCTGCGACCAGAAGATACAGGGATTGGGCCGGAAGACTAAATCAGAATATCGCCAGAATCGCATCTGAAGTCTACCTGTGTGCATGCGGTATACCTCTGAAAATTAAATAAATCACGCAAGGAGCCTTTCAGGCTAAGGAATGAGTTACCGGATGCACTTCTCCGTAGCCTGAAGAGCTACTATATCGCAGCCCAGGGTTTCCTACCCTGGGCGATGAGGGTGGTCTGGGATACAGAGTGGATCCGATATCATGGTGCCCCACAGGGATACGATATCATGGTGCCCCGATATCATATGCGATCCGGAGATCTCATGACGGATCCGGTGTACAGATGATAGCACCGAGCCAACTCGGCACGCAGGGAAGGAATCCCTGCGTTAACGGAAGACAAGCCTTTCAGGCTAAGGAATGAGATACCAGATGCACTTCTCCGTAGACTGAAGGGCTACTATATCGCAGCCCAGGGTTTCCTACCCTGGGCGATGAGGGCGATTATTATATTCTTGTTGATCAAGGTCGGTTTGAGGAGCCTTGACGTTTTTCATCCCTGCACTAATGGAAAATCTATGTTTTGGAGCCCTTTTGTCATTGCATTGAGAACTCTCACGATCATCCCTGTACCAGGCAGAGATACAGACCGGTTTCACCAGGCTTTACTTTTTTTCCCCCTGGTGGGAGGAATACTGGGTTTGTTTCATCTGTTAACATTTCGGCTTTTGTCACTATCCGCAGAGTTATTATCTTTGTCAGGGGTTATTCTTTGTACAACAAACTATCTGCTTAATGGAGCATTGCACCTTGATGGTTTTGCCGACACTGCAGACGCGTTTGGAACAGTGCGGGACCGGGAGAAAACTCTTCAGATACTCAAAGACCCTCATCTGGGAACTTATGGAGTTGCAGCAATTGTCCTTTTTATACTCTGGAGAGTGGTTCTATACCAATCACTGGCAGAAAAAAACAGTCTGATCTGGGTGATTCCATGCCTGGCCTTTTCCAGAACAGTTCAGGGAATACTTTTATGCACTCTCCCCTATGCCCGCGATAAATCCGGTAAAGCATTTGTCTTTTCCGGAAAACCGATATATGGTTTGTTTCTATTGATTGAAATATTGGTAATTGGGACAATTATCTTTTTTTACAAGGGTGCTTTTTTATCGGTTCTGCCTCTTTTATGCGGTTTTTTATTTATAATCCCAGTAATAAGTCTATATCTTCACCGGATAAATGGGATCACCGGTGATGGAGTGGGTGCATCCAGCGAGCTTTTTGAGCTGGGCTTTTTAACCGCTACAATCGTGATACTCTGATACTGCAGCTTCTGTTGCATGTAATTTGCTTTTCACTTGCGTTGAATGTCGATATAATCTATTTTAAAAAACTATTCTTCAACTTTAGAAAACGGAAAGAAGGTGAATTTTAATGAACGGAATCGTTTTAAGGGAAGACGAAGCATTTGAGAAAGCTCTTCGGCGCTTCACTAAAACTTGCGAACGTGCTGGCATTCTCTCCGATGTGAAAAAATACCGCCACTACGAGAAACCCAGTGAAGAGAAGAAAAGAAGGTTAAATTCTTCCAAACGCAAAAGAATTCGTGAAGAAAAAAGGATGACCTTCAGAAGCGAACATTGATTATTCTATATTTTATTATAGATTGAGACTACCGAGCCGGCGGCACTGTAGTCTTTTTTTTTATTCTGAATCAGCCTTGGCTTTAGCCATCTTTTCAATTACACTAAAGCCAATAATACCGCATGAGGTAGCCACATTAAGCGAATTTTTAAAACCCCATAGAGGTATTTCTATCAGATTGTCACACATCTCCACTACTTCCCTGCTCACCCCCAGTGCTTCATTACCAAATACCACTCCCAGCTTTTCAGGATATTTGACATCATAGAAACATTGAGATTTGGATGTAGTCTCAGCAGCCCACACCGGTATCTGCTGCTCCTGCAAAAACTTGACAGCATCCACAGACTTATCAAAATGTTTCCAGGGGACATAATCGATGGTTCCCATAGAAGTTTTCTGCAGTTTTATATGGGGAGGATAAGCGGTATATCCGCATAAAAACAATCCACTCACCCTCAGTGCATCACAGGTCCTGAATATGGCACCCACATTGAAAGCGCTGCGCAGATTATCCAGAATGATATACAGAGGATTTTTTTTGAGCTCTTTATATTCCTGTAAACTGATACGGGAATCGAAACTTCTTACCTCCATGACGCTGGTTTCGATATCTCCCAGTTTATCTTTAGTCATTGCCATAAGAAACCGCTGAACCACTTTTTTTATGCGCCAGTAGCAGAAAAACTGCTCCGGCAACAAATAAAACAGAAATTGAGGACATACCAATCCGGGACGCCAGTACAGATTCCAGTCCGGCTTTACGGGTCAAAAAAGCCACACTGCCTACCACGGCAGGGCCAAAAATCACCGCAAAGCGACCTACCACATTATAGTAACCGAAATACTCTGCAGCGTCCTGCTGAGGGATAATTTTTCCGAAGTAAGACCTGCTCAGAGCCTGAATTCCACCCTGGGCAACTCCGGTCACCCCTGCCAGAATAATATAATCAAGCTGGCTTTTTAGCATCAGTGAGCCGAATCCGCAAACCAGTATATAGATAAAGATTCCGGTCAGAATCATAATATAAGCTCCGAATTTGCGGGCAAGAACTCCAAAAAGCAAGGCAGAGGGGAATGCTACAAATTGCACTACAATAAGTGCAATCATCAATGAGGAAGGTGTCAGACCGATAGACATGCCAAAATCCACTGCCATCAGTACAAAAGTGTGCACCCCATCGATATAAAGCCAGTAAGCCAGAAAAAAAAGCAATATCGAGCGGGTATTAAGAATTTTAAGAGTGGTCTTACGCAATCTGGAAAGACTGTCCTTGAAAATTGACATTACCCCAAAGACTGAACTGTAAAGAGGCTCACGTACAAAAAGGAATAAAGGCACAGAAAAAACAAGCCACCATACTGAAGCAATCATAAAAGAGGTTCTCACAGCAGTTGCAGCACTGTCAAGACCAAACAGTGATGGCTTCTGCACCATAAAAACATTGAAGAGAAAGAGAATGCCACAACCCAGATATCCCAGTGAATACCCGATGGAGGAAACCATGTCCATCTTCTCCTCTTCGGCTACATCTACCAGAAAAGAATCATAGAAAAGATTTGCGCAGTTAAATCCCACACTGGCCAGGGCAAAGGTTATAAGTGCATTTAACCATGCACCCTGAGTGATATAAAAAAGTAAACCGGTGGAAAAGGTTCCCAGCAGCACAAAAAACATCATCAGTTTTTTTTTAGCTCTCCCTGAATCAGCCAGAGCACCCAGAAAAGGAGAAAGTAGTGCAACTACCAACCCTGCAGCAGCATTGCCAAAACCCAGCCGTGCAGTACTCAAAGTAGCCTCAGCTCCGCTGCACCAGTAACTTTTAAAAAAAACCGGGAAAAAGCCCCCCATCACGGTCAGAGCGAATGCGGAGTTGGCCCAGTCATAGAAGCACCAGGAAATTACCGCCTTTTTATTGGAATTCATCGTCAGGTTTTCTTTTCTTTTTTTTCTGCAGCAGGAAACAGCACATTGTTAAGGATAAGCCGGTATCCCGGTGAATTTTTATGAAGCTCCAGCATGGTGGGTTGATCCCCTACTGCATGAGTATAGTCTTCCGGGTCATGGCCACCCAGATACGCAAACTGTCCTTTACCAAAAATTCCATGAATGTAGTTGACCATATTGGTTCCTGGCACTTCAGCCAGCACTATAACACTCTTCTTAATGACATTTCGATTAAAAGATGTAAGAAGTCCATGATAACCTTTAATGGTTTTACTGTGGTTCTGAACAAGCATTGAAGGAACCGGATCGAGCTTGGCACTGAAATCAAAAATCACAAAATCCCGTGCATCCTGCCGCAAAGGAGTATTAACCAGGTTGACATCAATATTACCGAAACATGACTCGAAGGGATCGGTAATGATCTGGAAATTTTCAAAAGCCATACAGTTGTTAAAATCGAGTTTTTCTTTGTATTGAGGATCAATCCCATCGGCATCATATTCTTTAGCCACTATATCAGTGCCCAGTGCAGCCAGACTGATTTCCAAGGTATTGGTTGCACTGCACATTGCAAAGAGAAAACCACCTTTTTCCACATAATTTCGTATAGCCAATGCTACTGCTTTTTTACAATCAGTAACTTTTGAAAAACCCAGGGAACGTGCCAGCTGTTCCAGTTCCATTTTCTGGCGCTGATACCACTGGCTTTGTGAAAATCCCTTGTAAAATTTACTGTATTGGCCGGTAAAATCCTCATGATGCAGATGTAACCAGTCGTAGGAGGAAAGTTTACCACCTACCACTTCTTTATCGTAAATTTTATCGTATGGAATATCTGCATAAGTCAAAGCCATAGTCACAGCATCATCCCAGGGGAGTTTTCCGGGAGGAGTGTAAACCGCAATTTTGGGTGCTTTTTCCAGAAACACTTTCTCCATGTTGTTATTCTGGATAGTGGATTGAATGGAAGCCCAGTCATCATTGCTTATCTTTTCGATCCTCACCCCTGCGACTCTGGATTGCAGCTCAAAATCCGGAGAATCATCACAGGTAAAAGAACCACCCCGGAAATTGAGCAGCCATGACACCCGCATGCCCGCCTGCAGCATTTTGTAAACTATGCCATAGGCTTTTAAATGGTCACTCTGGGATTTGTCCATGGGAATAAGCATCATGGCAAAAGGAGAATTACCCGCCCAGACGCAGAGTGTGATCAGTAAAAGACCGGTTCTGAAGAGTCTGGATGTCAACCCGAACCCCATATTTACCTCAGGAAAACTTGACTGTTTTCAGATGCAGCTCTTTGAGTTGCCGCTCAGTAACGGCTGAAGGAGCTTTCATCATCAGATCCTGTGCTTTCTGATTCATGGGGAATGTAATCACTTCCCTGATATTGGGTTCATCAGCAAGCAGCATAATCATACGATCCACACCCGGAGCAATCCCTCCATGAGGAGGAGCACCATATCTAAAAGCATTTATCATACCTGCAAATTTACTGTCAACCTCTTCCCTGGAATAACCGGCCAGCTCGAATGCCTTATACATAATATCCGGACGATGGTTTCTGATGGCACCGCTTGAAAGTTCTATTCCATTACAAACGATATCGTATTGATATGCCAGAATCTCCAGAGGATCCTTATTCAACAGGGCATCCATTCCCCCCTGAGGCATGGAAAAGGGGTTGTGAGAGAATTCGATCTTTTTACTCTCCTCATTAAGCTCATACATGGGAAAATCGGTAATCCAGCAGAACCGGTAAACATTTTTACTTATTAGATCAAGCTCCTGGCCCAGACGGGTACGGATCTCACCGGCAATCTTATTTGCCCGTTTCTCATCATTACAGATAAAAAAGGCTGCATCCCCAGGTCCGGTTTTCAGTTCTGCGGAAAGCGCATTCAGTCTGTCCTGATCCAGGAATTTGGCAATCGGCCCCTTTATTTCAGTGTCACTCCAGGTGAGATATGCCAGCCCCTGTGAACCAATTGACTGAGCAAATTGAACCATACGGTCGAAAAATGCTCTGGGCTGCTGAGCACCTTTTTTAACCACAATAGCTCTGACCACACCTCCCTGGGCTACCGTAGATGCAAATACTTTGAAACCACTGCCCGCAAATAAAGAAGACACATCTTCTATTATAAGTGGATTGCGCAGATCCGGCTTATCGGTTCCATAATGAAGCATCGCCTGGCGAAAAGGAATTCTGGTAAATGGAAGCGAATCTAATTCCCAGGAGGAGAATCTGGAAAAAACACTGTGAAGTACCTCTTCCACAACTTTAAAGACATCTTCCTGAGTAACAAAAGACATTTCAATATCCAGCTGATAAAACTCTCCCGGACTGCGATCTGCTCTGGCATCTTCATCACGAAAACAGGGTGCAATCTGAAAATAACGGTCAAAACCAGCCACCATTAACAGCTGCTTGAACTGCTGGGGTGCCTGTGGAAGAGCATAAAACTTACCAGGGTGAAGTCTGGAGGGAACAAGAAAATCTCTGGCCCCTTCAGGTGATGAACTGGTCAAAATAGGTGTCTGAAACTCATTAAACCCTAATCCGGTCATCACCTGGCGCAAATGTGCAATCACCTTTGAACGGAAAATAATATTCTGATGAATCTTACTTCTTCTCAGGTCCAAATACCTATACTCCAGGCGCATATCCTCAGGGATCGGGTCCTCGGGAAAAACACTGAATGGAGTCAGATCACACTCCCCTAAGATCTCATAATCATCGGCAACCAGCTCAATAGCTCCTGTGGAAAGTTTTGAGTTCACATTTTCAGGAGTCCTCTGAGCTACCACTCCGTCAAACCGGATCACAGTTTCTTTGGTAATGTGTGCCAGTTTTTTCTGAAATTGCTGATCAGGGTAGATAACCACCTGAGTTATTCCATAGTTATCTCTTAAATCTATAAAAAGAACCCCTCCATGATCACGGCGATTATGAACCCAACCGCTCAATCGTACTCTGCTTCCGATATGCTCTTCTCTTAGCTGCTCACAGGTATGGGTTCTGTAAGAATGAATGCATTCATTAGTAATAGTATCTGAAGAGCCGGTGCTGCCCTCCAGTTCTTCAACAGGTGCCATATTAAAGTCCGCCACAGTGAAATCCTTTATTGGAAAATTTTTGAGTAAAAAGGAGAAAATATATTCAGGTTAATCTCACTACCATATCGATACTATAAATGTCTCAATATAGCTTTTTTTTGAAAAAAGAGTACAACCAAATGGAAAAGAACGTGTTCTGAACTATTACACAGCTGGAGCGAAGCCCCAATTTAATGGTTTTTTTGAGTTGAATCAGTATCCAAGAGATGATATAATACAGAATATTCCAAATGGTTAAAGAACTGTATCTGTAAAAAACATATGCAAACTAAGCAAAAAAAAAGCAGGAAAAAAAATCCAGGAGAGAAACAGTCTGAATGCAATTCTTCATGTGTTCAAAATGGTTTGCTTCCCATTGATAATGTTCAGAACTTTGCCAATGCCTTTTTCTATCACACCACCGAAGGAATTTTGGTAACCGATAAGAACCAGGTTATTCTACGGGTTAATCCTGGATTTACCACTATAACCGGGTATGATGAGCAATCTATAATCGGAAAAAAGCCATCAGTACTGAAATCCAACCGGCATAATGCATCATTTTACCGGGAGATGTTTGAAACGATCAGTCATCTGGGAAAATGGCAGGGAGAGATCTGGAACAGACGGAAAAATGGTGAGATTTATCTGCAACAACTCTCAATTGTCCCTATTTATGATCAGAATGGAATATGCCTGTATGTGGGGCTCTTTACCGATATAACCCATTATATAAACAATAATGTGCAGATTCAAAACCATGCCTATTATGACATGCTCACCAATCTGCCCAACCGTATTCTGCTTCATGACAGACTCACCTTCATGATCAATCATGCCAAGCGTAATAAACAGAATATGGCAATTCTTCTTATGGACCTTAACCGGTTTAAATTGATAAATGACACTCTGGGCTTTTCTGCCGGAGATTCCCTGCTTCAAACCATAGCCAACCGGCTAAAATCCTGTTTAAGGGATGTGGATGGGGTTTTCAGACTGGGTGATGATGAATTTGCCATACTTTTAGAGGAAATAGCACAGCCACAGGATGCAGCACGGGTAGCTAAAAGACTTCTGGCGGTCTGTTCTCTGCCATTTCAATTTTCAGATCACGAACTCTACGTGACTGTCAGTATCGGAATAAGCGTCTTCCCCACAGATGGAGAAGAGATTGAGGTTCTGCTGAAAAATGCAGAAGCCGCTATGAACAGAGCAAAAGAGCTTGGTATTAACAACTATCAGCATTATATGCCAACCATGAATGCCCGTGCATTCGAACAGCTTACTTTAGAGCACAATCTGAGGAAAGCGCTGAAAAAAGATGAGTTTCTGGTCTATTACCAGCCACAGATCGACCTGAGGACACAAAAGATAATCGGTGCAGAAGCTCTGGTACGCTGGCAGCATCCGGAGCTGGGAATGATCTCCCCGGCACAGTTTATCCCTATTGCCGAAGAAACAGGATTGATCCTTCCTTTGGGAGAATGGGTTCTTAGAACCGCCTGTCAGCAGGCTAAAATGTGGTATGATCAATTGGGAACCCGCTTTGTCATATCGGTAAATCTTTCCTCCAGACAGTTTCAGCAGCAGGATCTGGTATCAACTGTAAATAGATCCCTCAAGGACACCAACCTCCCGGCAGAACTTCTGGAACTTGAAATAACCGAAACTCTGGGAATGAAAAATCCTGAACTTACCCTTAAAACACTACATGAACTCAAATCGATGGGAATCCATATTGCCATTGATGATTTTGGTACCGGGTATTCGTCTTTGAGTTACCTTAAAAAGTTTCCTATCGACACACTAAAGATAGACCGCTCATTTGTCTCTGACATACAGATCGATTCAAACGATGCAGCAATTGTAGTGGCTGTAATTGCACTGGCCCACTCACTACGGCTGAAAGTGATTGCAGAAGGTGTGGAAACAGCCGAGCAGGCCAATTACCTTCTTGAGCATGGATGTGAGCGGATACAGGGTTATATCTTCAGTCCTCCTGTACCGGCTCACGATTTTGAAAACATCATCCGGAAAAATCTGCAGCAAAGTTAGATATAGCATTTTTGTCAATACCGTTTCCGTTAATAAGAAGCTTTATGGCCTCATGTGCCACTACCAGTCCAAAAATTCCTGGCATATAAGAAATACTGCCCAGTGATGGGCGGGCTCTTCCCCTCTCAAAGCTTTCCTCGGTATCCATTTCAGAAACCATGGCAGTCTCTACCGGTTCTATCGAGTAAACACATCGAATTCCGGTGTAAATGTTTTTCCGGTGAAGTCTTTTACGGATAATTCTGGCCAGAGGACAGATTTTGGATTCGGAAATATCTCCTGTACGCACCTGTAAAGGATCTGTTCTGGCAGCAGCCCCCATGGAACTGACTACCGTTTTTCCCGAAGTCACCGCCTGGGAAAGAAGAGAAACCTTGGAAGACACACTATCAATGGCATCGATCACTAAATCTACACCATCAACAAGTTCTCCGGCATTTGACTGATCAATGAAAACCGGTCGTTTATCAATAACACAATCAGGATTAATCTTCTTTAACCGCACTTCAGCTACATCCACTTTTCTCTGCTGAAGAGATTCTTCAAGAGCAAGCAGCTGGCGGTTAAAGTTGCTGTATTTTATCTGATCAAAATCTATAAGCCTGACATAATTCACTCCGGAACGCACTAATGCTTCTGCTGCATATCCACCCACTCCCCCCAGTCCGGCAATGGCAATCCGCGAAGAAGCAAGCCTTTGTAGTGCCTCCTTCCCCAAAAGTAGTTCTGTACGAGTAAATCTTTTTTCCATTGAGTCTCTTATCTATGAAAAAGTTTCATGCCGTTATTAAAAGTTGTTTCCGAGACCATCTCATTGCTCCAATCAAGAATAGATGAGATCTCTTTTACTATAGCTAATATATTGGCAGGTTCGTTATCCCCGGTAAATCCCATAGGAAGAAGATCTGGACTGTCTGACTCGATTAACAGCCGTTGCGGATCTACCTGCAAGAGTGAAGATCTGACTTTACGGTTTTTATCAAAAGTCAGAGATCCTGAAAATGAAATATAGAGCCCCGATTTCTGAATCCTGCTTACTAACTGCGGTGAACCGGAATAGGAGTGGATCGCTCCACCCTGTCTTATCCCTTTTTGCTTCTCTATAAGCTCCAGTAAATCTCCCCAGGCTCTGCGACAATGGATAGAGATCGGACGGTCAAGCTTGGCAGCCAATTCCAGCTGATCGCTGAATACGCTCAACTGCTCCTTTTCATTGCCTTCATTTAGAACATGATCCAGACCGATCTCCCCCACTGCTGCATGAGGAACTGACCTCAGAATACTCTCTAACCTATCAAGCCACTTTTCTGAACGGGAACCTATGTACCAGGGATGAATCCCAAATGCCGGAATAACCGATTTATACCTGCGGGAAATCTCAACCACTTCATCCCAGTCCTCTTCAGAACTGCCACAACAGAGCATTAAACACACACCTGCCTGAGAAGCTCTTTCCATAACCAAATGAAGCTTCCCGCTTAATCGCTTGTCCTGAAGATGGCAATGTGAATCAAATAATCTCATTTATTGATTTTTATTAGAATGTGTTTTAAACTGACTGACCGATCAGAAAACAGCCAGATTAAAATACATCAAAAAAGTGTCTGCAGCTGAGTTCTATACTGCAAAAAACAGCTTGAGATTTGGAATTTCAGACCAGAAAGCACCAAATCACAAATCTTAAAATTCCAGACAAAATCCAAATTACAATACCCAAATTCTAACCAGGAACAGGAGTATGAATTGAAAATTCGAAATCCAAAACAGAATAGTGACCTCTATCTGCTCTTTTTCTTGTTTAACCGGACACTTCTGGCTCCTACTGAAAAATTTAAATAAAGCTGCTCCGAATTAAAGGCAATGACTGTTTTTCTTGCTGAATATGCATCCAATTAGGCATTTTCATTCCTCTAATAAGCAGCGTATAATTTCAGCCAGGACTCAATTTTCTCAAATGACAACTATTCCCCATAACACAATCGACTCGGTAAGTCTGGCTATCTGGGCTATTGGTACTATTCTGGGCAAGACATGGCGAACCCGGGTCATAACTTCTGAATTCAGTAACCCTGGTGTGGAAAATGGTACTCCCCGGATTTTCTGCTTCTGGCATTCACACCTTTTACCGGTTGCTTACACTTTTCGTGGTACCGGAAAAACTGCAGTCGTATCCCAAAGCAGGGATGGAAGAAGAGCTGCGGCTGTGGCTAAGCTCTGGAAAACCGATATAGTTTTCGGTTCCTCAAGCCAGGGGGGATTTTCCGCTTTAAGGCAGTGTTTAAGAATTCTCAAATCAAAAAAGAGCATAGCCATTACCCCTGATGGCCCAAGGGGGCCTCGTGAAAAAGTAAAGACTGGAGTTTCCCAGCTGGCTCTTTTAAGCAATGCTCCGGTTATCACAATCTCTGCATTACCTGCAAATGCGTGGTTTCTTCGTTCGTGGGACCGTTTTATGATTCCAAAGCCATTTACCAGAATGGATCTGAAAATAGGTGAACCACTTTATGGTAATGGAAAATCGATCGAGGAACTCACACACCTTATAGAGGAAAGGCTCACTGCTGATGCCAAACTGGCCTGAAGACATTTTTGTGCTGATTCCAGCCTACAAATCAGCTGGGTTACTCCGGGAGTTTCTTCCCGGACTTTTAAAGTTTGTGCCTGAAAAGCAGGTCTGCATCGTAGATGATGCATCCGGAGATGATACCGGATCGGTTTGCGCCGCAAATAAGATTGTGTGTCTGAAACACCCGGTGAACAGAGGAAAAGGAGCAGCATTAGATACTGGTTTCCGGTTTCTCATCGATGAAAAAAAAGCCAACTGGATAATCACCATGGATGCTGATGGTCAGCATGCGGTTGAGGATCTGGGCAATTTTCTGGATGCGGTGAATAACAATCCATCTCTGGGTATTTGTATTGGTTGCCGTACCATGAAAATCGGCATAATGCCTTTTGCCAGAATCTGCTCCAACAAACTTACCTCCTTCATTCTTTCTCTTTTCACCAGAGTACCCATTCTGGACAGTCAGTGCGGGTATCGGATCTATTCTGCAGAACTGTTAAAAAAGATAGATATCGAGTACCAGAGGTTTGAAATGGAGTCTGAAGTGATCATCAAGGCTGCCAAACTGGGTTTTCAGATCGGTTTCACAGATGTGCAAACATTATATTTAAGCGGCTTGAGTCATATTTCACATTTAAAAGATACTTTTAGGTGGGTCAGAGCCGTAATAGATGTCTGGGTAAAAAACCGGAAAAAAATATGATGAATGCCGGATCAGAAAAAAAACCATCTGATATTATTCAAAAACAACATCTATTATAATCAGATTCCACTACTTTGAGTGTTATTTTCTGACAATCAATAAATTCTGATTAGCTATAAACGGTATATTTTTATGAGCGTCAATGTTTGAACCTGGCAGTAACCTGAAAAGATTTACTTTGAATGAAAAATGAATTTCTAAATCCAAAAGTAGGCTGTGAGAGGCTTATAAAGAAGTTGCGCGAGAAGGGTATCACCGATGAGCAGGTACTGGATGCATTCAGGAAAGTACAGCGTCATCTGTTTGTGGATGGTGCCATGTACATGCAGGCTTATGATGACAATGCGTTGCCTATTGGTTTTGGCCAGACGATCTCCCAGCCTTCTATCGTGGCTCTTATGACTCAACTGCTGCAATTGAAAAAAGATGAGAAAATTCTGGAAATAGGAACCGGATCTGGATTTCAGACCGCAATTCTTGCTCAATTCTCCAGAAGAGTCTATACTATCGAGAGAAACCGGGAACTGGGTGACAACGCCAGAAAAAGACTGCGTGAAATGGGTTTTGCCAATGTAGTATTTAAAATTGGTGACGGCACCTGCGGCTGGCCTCAGAATGCCCCTTTTGACAAGATTATAGTGACTGCCGGTGCTCCGGTAGTTCCCAAAACCCTTTCTGATCAGTTGTCCACTGGTGGACGGATGATTATACCCACCGGGGATAAAAATAACCAGAAGCTTGAAATCTACGACAAAACTAAACAGGGTCTTGACTGCGAAACGGTTGGCGATGTGGTTTTTGTCCCCCTGATCGGTGAACACGGATGGTAATAATAATAATATAGCTGGAGCTACCTTACTCTTGTAAACCACTTTTCATATACTACTCTGAATATAAAGAAATGGAGAAACGATTTTGAAACTCATCCATATCCTGCAAGGAATAGTAATCGGAGTTGCCAATATTATCCCCGGGGTTTCTGGTGGAACTCTGGCCCTTGTACTTGGCATTTACGAAAGACTGATCGGTGCCATTCAGAATGTCTCCATGGAAACCGTCAAAGCATTTGCCGGCCTGTTGAGATTTAATAAAAACGGCTGGAACAATTTTACCTCCGAAATGAAACGTATCGATGCCGTTTTTCTGGGTTCCATTTTAACAGGCGCACTGATCTCCATCGGTGCACTGGCCAAACTGATGACCTATCTGTTGGAGCATTTCCATGATCCCACTTATGGCTTTTTCTGTGGACTGGTTATTGTTTCTGCATGGGTACCATTCAAATTAATTAAAAAACACTCTTTCTTTTCCATCTTAGCAGTGATTATCGCCACCGCCGGAGTGATAGTCATCTCATCGATGGGAACCGATGAACAGAAAATCAACCGTGCTCAGATTAAGTATGAGATAGAACAACAGAAAACAGCAACGACTCAACCTGTGGAAAAAGAAAAGTTTGACCATTCACCTGGCCGTCTTGCCTACATGGTATTTGCGGGGGCTGTAGGAATTTCTGCGATGATTCTTCCCGGCATCAGTGGTTCTTTTCTGCTTTTATTGATGGGAGTCTATTTTTATATCCTCAAATCCATTACCCAACTGGATATTTTAACTCTGGGTGCATTCTCAGTTGGATGTCTGTTTGGGATTCTGGCTTGTACCAGAGCAATCAATTATGCTTTAAAAAGATGGTATGATATAACTACCAGCTTTTTACTGGGACTTGTATTGGGATCTGTTGCAGCGATCTGGCCATTCAAGGGGACTGCTCTGGTCGGCGGTGAAACCGTTTATCTTTCCAACAGATTACCTGCAACCTTTGGGAGTAACGAAGCCCTTACAATCCTTGCAGCTGTCGCAGGGGGACTTATCGTATTGTTTTTCATCTATATCGAAAACAAAAAAGCTGTTAAATCTGTATAGGCTGGGAGGCCCTCACTCCTTTATAAACCATAGCGGGAATCCATCATTTCCTGTATTCTTAAGGATGGATGCCTGCTAAAACAGCCCGGACATGATGGATTCAGGGCATTTTGAACAGGAACTTTTTAAATAAAGACACCTATCAAACGAACTTTAAGTAATCTCAGATTTCAGGTTTGAGATTTTAGATTTAAAGAATAGGATTTTGGATTTTAAGATTAGGATTTGAGATCTTAAGGTTATGAAAATTCAATATTGAAATTTCCGTTCTTCCTGCGAAGGCAAGAATCCACAAAAGGTGAAAAAGAACACCGATTGATAGCCTTGTGTGTAGCAAATACCACATTTGGTATCTGGTTTTTCAGGTTTGGGGCCTTGACCTCTCCAGAGTTATTTAATTCAGTTATTGAATGAAGGCTGTTTGAAATTTATATTGTTACTCTTAAAAAATTACGAATTTTGCACTCACTTTTATATTTAGAGGAGCTTATATGTCCAGAACAAAAGTACCTCACGACGGAAATTCCGCCTGTGCTCACGTGGCCCATGCAGTTAATGAAGTAATTGCAATATACCCAATCACCCCTTCCTCACCGATGGGGGAAATATCAGATGAAAAAAGTGCTGCTGGCCAGAAAAACATCTGGGGAACAGTTCCTCAGGTTTCAGAACTTCAATCTGAAGGCGGCGCAGTAGGTGCTGTTCATGGTGCGCTTTCTGCCGGAGCACTGACTACTACTTTTACTGCTTCTCAGGGACTTCTTCTGATGATTCCCAACATGTACAAGATTGCCGGAGAACTTCTGCCAACGGTTTTTCATGTGACTGCCCGTGCATTAGCCTGTCAGGGACTGTCCATTTTCGGTGATCACAGTGATGTTATGTCGGTTCGTCAGACCGGTTTTGCTCTTCTGGCATCATCAAGTGTTCAGGAAGCTATGGATTTTGCGCTGATCTCTCATGCTGCCACATTGGAAGCCAGAGTTCCTTTTCTTCATTTCTTTGATGGTTTCCGCACCTCTCATGAATTGCAGAAAATTGAAGAGCTTACTTATGATGATATGCGTGCTATGATAAATAACGATCTGGTTGCTGCACACCGTGCACGTGCCATGAGTCCTGATCATCCCACTCTCAGAGGTACCGCTCAGAACCCGGATGTGTATTTCCAGGGTCGTGAGACTGTAAATAAATTCTATCAGGCCTGCTCCGCTATCGTTCAGAAATACATGGACCAGTTTGCAAAGTTGACCGGCCGCCAGTATCATCTTTTTGATTACGTTGGTGCACCTGATGCCGAAAAAGTGATAATCACCATGGGTTCAAGCTGTGACACAGTCCATGAAACTGTGGATTATCTTAACAAAAACGGCCAGAAGTTAGGACTTGTAAAGGTCCGTCTGTTCAGACCGTTTGACATGAATGCACTTATTGCAGCCCTGCCTGCTTCAGTCAAGAAAATCGCTGTTCTTGACAGAACTAAAGAACCAGGATCCATGGGTGAGCCGCTCTATGAAGATATCCGTACTGCTATCGGTGAAGCAATGCAGAATGGAAACACTAAATTCTCCTCCTACCCCACTATTATCGGTGGCCGTTATGGACTCGGTTCTGCAGAGTTTACTCCTGCCATGGTTGTGGCCATTTACGATGAGCTGGGTAAGGCTAATCCCAAAAACCATTTCGTCGTGGGTATAAACGATGATGTCACCGGCAGTTCTATTGACTTTGACAGAAACTTCACAATCGATTCGGACCACTGTGTCAGTGCCCTTTTCTATGGTCTGGGATCTGATGGTACGGTTGGTGCCAACAAAAACAGCATCAAAATCATTTCCGATAAAACCGATAACTACACACAGGGATTTTTCTTCTACGATTCCAAAAAAGCAGGTACAGTCACCACTTCACATCTGCGTTTTGGCAAGAATTTTATCCGTAAACCATACCTGATCTCTTCCGCAGATTTCATCGCATGTCACAATTACACTTTCGTGGAAAAATATAACATGCTTCACAATCTGAAGGAAGGCGGAATATTCCTGCTTGAGTCACCGTATGACAAAGATTCTGTCTGGGAGAAACTTCCAGGCCGTTTCCAGAAACAGCTCATAGATAAAAAGGCCAAATTTTTTGTTATCGATGCAATCGGTATAGCACAGGAAATCGGGCTGGGTGCACGTATCAATACAATAATGCAGACCGCCTTTTTCCAGATCAGTAAAGTTATCGATGAAAAAGTAGCCATAGATGCTATCAAGTATGCAGTTAAAAAGACCTATGGTAAAAAAGGTGATGCGATAGTCAATATGAACATTGCCTCCATCGACAAAGCTCTGGAAGGAATTCAGCAGGTTACTGTTCCTGCAGCTCCTACCAATCCGGTGGTTGAACTGAAAGTGGTTTCTGACCATGCTCCTGATTTTGTCAAAGAGGTAACTGCAAAAATCATTAAGCAGGAAGGCGATCAGCTTCCGGTCTCCAAAATCCCCTGTGATGGAGTCTGGCCAACAGCTACCACCCAGTACGAAAAACGCAATATCGCGGTGGAGATCCCGGTGTGGAACGAAAAAACCTGTATTCAGTGTCATCGCTGTTCACTGGTCTGTCCTCATGCTGCAATCCGTCCAAAAGCATACGATGCCAAATACCTGGAAAACGCTCCAGCCAATTTCAAATCTACAGATGCTAAGGGTAAGGAACTTGCCGGTCTGAAATACACTCTGCAGGTTGCACCTGAAGACTGTACCGGTTGCGGTGCATGTGTGGAGAACTGTCCCACAAAGGGTAAAGGCAATGCCATCGTCATGCAGCACCAGGCTCCCCTGCGTGAACAGGAAGCCAGAAACTGGGACTTTTTCCTTTCTATTCCAGATACCGATCCCAAGTACTATGACAGCAAATCTGTCAAAGGCAGCCAGTTTATCCGTCCGCTCTTTGAGTTCAGTGGTGCCTGCGCAGGATGCGGTGAGACTGCTTATGTTAAATTACTGTCTCAGCTTTTCGGTGATCGTCTCTATGTCGCCAATGCTACCGGATGCTCATCTATCTACGGTGGAAATCTTCCCACCACTCCATATGCAAAACGCGATGATGGAAGAGGACCAACCTGGAATAACTCTCTGTTTGAAGACAATGCAGAAGTCGCCCTGGGAATGCGTCTGACAGTGGATAAGTTTAATGAATACGCAAAAGAACTTTCTCAGAAAATTATTGCTGATGGAAGCTGCAGCACAGAATTGAAAAATCTGCTCGGTATGATTATTTCAGCAGATCAGTCCACTCAGGAATTGATCGAAATGCAGCGTGCCAAAGTAGCGAAAGCCAAAGAGGAACTGGTAAAAATCTCTTCCGATACTGCCAGAGAACTTCTGACTGTTGTCGATTATCTGGTAAAGAAATCGGTATGGGCTCTGGGTGGTGATGGATGGGCTTATGACATCGGTTATGGTGGTCTGGACCATGTGCTTGCATCCGGTAAAAATGTAAACATTCTGGTTCTGGATACCGAAGTTTACTCCAACACCGGCGGTCAGTCATCCAAGTCAACTCCTATGGGAGCAGTAGCCAAATTCGCTGCAGGCGGTAAGCCAATCGGTAAAAAAGACATGGGTATGATCGCCATGAGCTATGGTTATATTTATGTGGCTAAAGTCGCGCTGGGTGCAAACCAGAATCAACTGGTAAAGGCACTCAAGGAAGCTGAAAGTTATGACGGTCCATCACTGGTGCTGGCTTACAGCCACTGTATCGCTCATGGAATCAACATGCTCTCAGGTTACAATGAGCAGAAACTTGCAGTAGATTCAGGTCACTGGCCACTCTACAGGTACAACCCTGAACTGGCTTTACAGGGACAGAATCCTCTGCAGCTTGACAGCAAGGATCCTTCGATTTCCCTCTCTGACTACGTTTATAACGAAAACCGTTATAAAATGCTCCAGAGGTCAAATCCTGAAGCATCCAAAAAGTTCATCGAGAACGCTCAGAAAACTGTCATTTCCAAGTTCAAAATGCTCAAGCAGCTTGCTTCCATGGAGTATGACGCTCAGGAAGAAAGTAATGATGAGATGGTCAGCAAATAACTGACTATTCTCACTTGACCCACTACAAGATCCTGGAGATCATAAAAGATCTTCGGGATCTTTTTTTATCTCAAACCCGTCTTTCATCAGTCAATTTCTGTGCATACAGTAATCCAGATTTCAAAAAAAAAGAAGCCGGATCTGATCAGACTTGCGCTGTCATTTCTGGCTCAATTAATCCGGAATTTAAATAGGAAAACTACAGGACTACTCTTGGAAGAGAACTTGGAGGGAACTAATCAGGTCAGTTCAAAAGGACAATCTTCATCTGAAATCCCGGCTGGAGACATCCAGTCTGGTAATTCCCTTTTCCTCTGGTTCTGCTTTTTACCCAGACATATAGTAACTGAAATAATACCCTCATCTCCATAGTATGCAGCCGCCATGGGGACATACATACGGAGCTGAGGCTTTGATTGAGCAGAATTCATCTCATTCATACCTTTCTCCTTTTTTAAAAAAAGATAAAATTATAGGATATCACAACAATTGTGATTCAATTGGAAACTTTATATTAGATCGGCAGAGTTCTTCGGAAATTTGCAATTATCTTGGAAACCTGGGCGAAAGCCGAATCTTAAATTATATATCATGGCAAATATTTTGCCATAAAATTCGAGCTTTTATCAAATTAAATGATGTGTCTATAACTCGAAAAGGCTCAACAGCTGAGGAGATACCTGATCGATCCGCTCAACAGATCGAAAATGAGGTGCATCAGGCCCTATTACAATCAGTGGTACCGGATTAGTGGTGTGGGACTTGACACTGAGGTCTTCGATGTTTCCATGATCGCTACAGATCAGAAGATTGGTGGAACTGTTTTTAGCCTTCAAAAGTCCCCTGAAAAATGAATCCAGTAATCCCAGTATTTTTATAGCCGCACCATTTTCACACTTGTGGCCGGTAAGATCAGTAGCAAAGCATTCAAACAGTACAAAATCGTGGGCTCCGGAAATATAGGCCAGATGTTCACCTGCACAGAAAGGGTCTATGGGTGATATCCGGGGATTGTGGTTATGATGCAGGTATTCACGGTTTATATCCCAATAAACTGCATTATTTTCCAGAAGGTCTTTTTCATTTCGCAACTGCAACCCTGCACTGAGCATGCAGTGAGTGGTCACACTATGCATGTTATTTCTTTGTTTTGCCCGCTCAAAGTAATTTTCGGTATAAGCATTGGCAAATGTGGGATGAAATCCGCCACTATCCAGTTTTTTCAATATGTTATGCTTTCTGATCAGTTCAATAAGTTTCTGATCTGGAAAGGCTGGAAGATGGAATCCAAGATGAGCCGGGGCGTTTTCACCGGTAAATAAAGCAGTCTGCCCGGTGGCACTTTGAGGAATCCCCTCCACCCCTAATCCGGCATCGATTCCCTTGAAGAGTGCTCTTGACTTAAGCACATCGATCCCATACAGCAGTTTTTCTCCTGCAATCTCTTCCAGAACCGTAATTCCATCACTGAACATGGGGTTGAATGTACGGGGCTCACCCAGACCGAAACCATCCAGAAATACAAAAATAAAAGGGTTCATTAAAAAGCTTCTAATAATCGATGAGAGTGGAGTGCAGGCAAGCCAGCACCGGTTAAATTAAATTAAATTACGATTTTTGAGCCATTATAGGTTTAAAGAAATTAATTTATACCATGTGTACCTGATACCCGTTACGAATTAAACGCTAAAGTGACAGGAAGGGCAACCCTTTCTCTGCATAGTTTTTCGATTTGATAACCGGACTTTAAACAACTTGTTTTTGCAATCCTTAAAATACCGGAATTTAACCAACTTCAGTTTTGTGCAAACAGGAGGTAACATGAATAAACGTGCACATTTTTTCCTACTGATTACGAGTGCTCTGATAATGCATTCATCAGCTAAGGAACCAGTCAAAAAAGCCGCAGTTTTGGATCACCCTCAGAAAGTATTTGTAGATAAAAAAAACAAGAAGCTTTACTGGCCTCTGGGAAAGCCGTTCTGGGTGCGTATCGCTGAATCAGCTGACAGTACTGCTAAATCCTATCTACTTTCCGATGAGATCGATTCAGTGAAGACTGACACGGGAACCCGTCTGGATGGAAGTAACCTGGGAGATAAGGGGATTCGTCTTGATGTGACCGGAAAGCAGGCTCTGCGCTGGTATAACATGGTTACCGGAGAGAAGCATGCATTACGTTTCTACTCCGATGGTGATGCACCTCATTGTGCAGCCAAATTGCAAAGTACTCCTAAGTTTGTATCCGGCTCCAGCACTTTCTATGGTAAGAATTTAACCCTGGAGTTAAGTGCAGAAGACAAAATGGCTGGTCTGGACCAGATTTATGCTTCCATAAATGGTTCACCTTACCAGCCCTATAAAGCCGCCCTTTCATTTACTGCTGAAATGGCTTACGATATCTCCTATTATGCGGTGGATAATGTGGGAAACGTTAGTGTTCCTCAGAGCACCAGCTTTACTATCGATCTTTCTGCTCCGGTGACCCAGGTCAGTGTCGATAACTCATACATGGCAAAGGATGGTAAAGTAACTCTGAGCAGAATGCAGAGTCTCTCCTTGATTGGTAAAGACTCTCTTTCCGGAGTAAAAGAGACCTTCTTCCGCATGAAAAACAACGACAAATTTGACTTATATAAATCAGCTATCAGTCTCAAAAGTTTTCAGGACGGAGAGTATCAGATCTCCTTCTATTCCGTTGACAATGTAGGTAATCAGGAAGCTCCGAAGTCCTTTTCATTCGTAATAGACAATGTCTCTCCTGTGGCCAGTGTATCTTTCGAAGGTGATCTCTTTGAATTCAAAAAGGGGCAACTGATAATCTCCCCCAGAACACTGGTGAAGGTGGATGCCAAAGATGCACGTACCGAAGTAGGTGTAATCGAATACAGTATCAACAATACTACTTTCATTCCTTACAAGAGCCCGGTGCCGGTTTCCACAAATCCAGGAAAACATCTGATTGCAGTCAGAGCATCCGACAAGCTGGGAAACACCAGTCCGGTAACCAATCTTTCGGTAACTCTTGATTCGAAAGCTCCTCTGAGCACTTACTCTTTTAATGGTCCCATGTACAAAAACAATTACATTGTTTGTATCACTCCTCAGACCAAAATCAATCTCAGCTCTCAGGATGATCTTTCCGGAGTAAAGATGATTCAATACTCATTTCAGGGAGATAAACCCAATAATTATGTAGAACCCTTCCCTATTCCCACTGAAGGCTCTTACATACTTAAATTCCGTGGTATCGATCAGGTAAATAATCAGGAAGAGATACAGATGATACCGGTTATGGTGGATAACACACCTCCGGTTCTTACTGAGACCTTCAGCAGTGCCAAACTTACTGCTGCAAACGACAGTACTGTTTCCCGTTTCCAGAAGTCCACCACCATGTTTTTACAGGCTACAGACAACGCATCCGGTATTGCAGGTATCTGGTATTCAATTGACGGAAAACGTGAAGAAAAATACGAGAAGCCGGTTCGTTTTGACAAAAAAGGTGAACACTCTGTACGTATCCGTGCACAGGACAATGTAGGAAAGGTCACCGAGAAAACATTTGCCTTTGTAATCGAAGACTAAAAACCGGCCCTGAAAATTGTTTTTGTTTAAAAAAAGGTTCCTGAAACATCAGGAACCTTTTTTTATTTCCTGGTTATCTCCTGTTCAGTAAAAAAAGAGCAAAATTTACAGAAATCTCCAGCAATTCATCTCCGTCTCCGATAAACCTGTCAGATTACAGGTAAATCAAATTCAGGATAAACCAGCCATAAATCCGCAATATTTGAAAAAAGTGTTGACAAAAAAAGGCAATTGTGTAGTAATCACCCGGAAATCAGGATATTATATGTATCTGCCACCTGCCGGCACACTAAAATGTTCCACAACAGTGGTTCATCTGCTTTATGGAGGAGAATATGGATAATATTTCATGCTGTTTTTATGACAGACCTACTCATGGAGGTAACCGGATGAAGCTGGAATATGCAGTCAGTGTTTTAATCAGAGAGAGAAATAAGCTCGTTAAAGAGATAAACAAGCTGGAATCTGACCGCAAGAAATTGCATAAACATAAATTGAACTGCGACAGCAGTCTGTTTAGTGAAAATGAATTTTCCTCCCTGCTTGATAGCATTAATCACACGGTTTCCAAGACTATCCCGGAGAATATCCGTTTGCTCAAATATGATCTTAACTCAATAAATGATGCACTCTTTCATTTGTGTCAATTGATGGGAAATAATGAAACACGGAAGGAATACGCTGAGATCACCTGTAGTTGATTCGATCTATTGATATAACCGGTTTATTTCGCAGTCAAGCTGCATCAAACAAGACAACTGAAAATTGAGGAGGTAGTTATGAATCCCAGAGTTAAAGAGGTCATAGCACTTGAAGGTTACAGGTTGCTGCTTTCATTTTCTAATGGAGAAAAGGGAGTTTTTGACTGCTCACCACTACTTCAGTTTGAAATATTCAACGAACTTAAAGGCTATTACTATTTCAAACAGGCCAGGGTAAGTGGTGGTACCGTGGTTTGGCCCAACAAGCAGGATATCTGCCCGGATACTCTATATCTGGAGTCAGAGAAGATTTTCAAGGAATCAGGCAGTATCGGTGATTCTGCCCAGTAATCGGAGCGGATAGCAGTCACATGTGAGCTTGGGCAAGAAATTGCTTGTTTTATAAGGGTGATCCAATTGGTATATCACCTTGTGCAAAAATTTCCCGATAAGCGAAGGGAAAGCTATCCCAGGCTTAAAAATGAAATTCAGAAAACCAGGCCAGGCGTTACTGATATTGCTCTCAATCTGCACTTTTGCCATCGTTTTTATAACTGACATTACTACTCCATTAGGTTATGCACACTGGTTGTTCTATGTATTTCCATTATTAATTATCTATCTATCGGAGAACTCGGCAGCCACCTATTTCGTTCTGGCCCTTTCTGCAGTTGCACTGGTATTGGGATTACTTTACAGTTCTGCACCCGTAACATATGAAAACATGCGTGCAATATCTGCATTCAACAGAATAGCCGGATTTATAGTACTTCTTCTGTTTACTGTTATCATAAATAAGATGATTCAGACAAAAAAGCATTATCAGTTCGTTTCAGATGAACTATCTTTTGCAAATAAGGAGCTTGAATCTTTCTCCTACTCAGCTGCACACGATCTTAAGGCTCCATTAAGAGCGATAAAAGGGTTCAGTGATATCATTATGGAAGATTATGGAGATACACTCGACCGTGGTGCTCAGGATTTACTTGAAAGAATCATTAACAGTTCAGAAAAGATGGCCAAATTGATTGATGATATGCTAAATCTCTCAAAAGTTGCTTCTATGCAGATAAACTTTCAGGAGGTGGATCTGAGCAGGATCGCCCATTCGGTTATTGATGATCTTAAAGCAAAGGAACCCCGGCGAAAGGTGGAAGTAAGAATTAATGAGGGTATAGAAGCCAGAGCGGATGCTGTTCTTATGAAAATCGTCTTAACCAATCTTCTGGGAAATGCCTGGAAATTCAGCTCCAAAAAGGAGATTTCAGAGATCTGTTTCGGTTGTAAAAACATTAATGGCTCATTGGTTTTCTTTGTCAAAGACAACGGAAGCGGCTTTGATATGGCCAATGCATCACAAATCTTTGAACCTTTCAGAAGACTTCATTCGGATAAAGAATTTTCCGGCACCGGAATCGGGCTTTCGATTGTGAATAGAATTATCATCAGGCATGGTGGAAAGATCTGGGCTGAAGCAGAAGTGGATAAGGGTGCGGTTTTTTATTTCACACTGCCCAGGGAATCCTGACTATAGTTTCAATGTAGAGCCATAAATAACAATAATCGCAAAATGTTTTTCTGCCCTGTTTTTACAATAATACAGCTGTGCCCCATTTTGCCATAGCTGGCTGTCCCCTATTTATTTGTAAAATCCTTGAGAACGCCTTCTATAACAGTGTTTTAACCCATAATCTTTTTCGTCAATTTCATATCTGTTCCGGCCCTCAAAACCCTATTTGGAACAGCATTTGATTTTATGTACACCTATACTACTTTGATTCGGCAGAAACTCCTATAGAGTACTCGTATTGATGTCTGGAACCAATCGGAAACAAATCAGGTAATACTTTTCAACTTCACGCAACTCTGGGGTTAGCGAATCGAACTGATGAATTGAGCGAAACAAGCCATGAATTTCAGTAACGAAGAAAATCGTTTGTTTGCAGAAAGTATCATGGATACGATCCACGAGTCGCTGATTGTCCTGGATAAGGATTTGAAGATAGTTTCTGCCAACCGCTCTTTTTACCGCAAGTTCCAGACAACCCCCGAGCAAACCGAAGGCCACCTCATATTTGATATAGGTAACCGGAATTGGGATATTCCGGAATTCCGAAAATTGCTCGAAAAGGTTATCCCCGACAAAAGCACTATTGAAGATTTCGAAGTGCGGCATTCCTTCGAACCTATCGGTGACAAAGTCATGCTGCTAAATGCCAGGTGCCTGATTACAGAACAGCACAGGCCAGAATTAATTCTCCTTGCAATCGAGGATGTCACAGAAAAGGTTTTTGCATGTAAAAAGCTGGTAGAATCGGAAGCAAAGTTTCACAGGCTTGTGGAACAGATCAATAGCATCATTATCGGTTTTGACCGGGAAGGCCAGATCACCTATTTCAACCACTTCAGTGAAAAGCTCTTTGGTTATAAACGTCAAGAGGTGATTGGGAAACCCTTTGTAGGGATAATCATTCCTGTTATCGATTCCAGTAACAGGGACAATAGCTCCATTTGTAAAGATATCTTTTCTGATCCGGATAAGTATTACCAGAATGAGAGCGAAGGAGTACGCAAGGATGGCAGCAGGATTTTATTCTCCTGGAGTGCCAGGGCTCTTTACGATTCAAAAGGTGCTGTATGCGAAATTCTTATCGATGGCAATGATATCACTGATTTTGCTCGCGAGCGTAAAGAGGCAGAGGAGAATGCATCCATACTGAATGCTCTGCTTGAGTTTATCCCTGAAGGGATAATGATAACCGATGAAAAGCATAAAATCCAGCGGGTCAGTAAGTACATGGGAGAGATATTTGGTATTTCCCTGGAGAAACTGTTCAACACCGATGAGCAACGTCGTTTAGAACTATTGGATTTACATTGGCCTGATGGTGAAAAACTCCGATCTCCTGGTGATCTTCCGCTCTCCAAATCGATATTAACAGGCAAGACCATGATAAATGTAGAACTGGTCTTGCATAAGAATGGTTACACAAAGTTCCTCTCGGTATCGGCAGCACCCGTTCGGGACATTCAAGGAAGGATCATTGGTGCGGTTGGAGGATGGCGTGACATTACCGCATTACGCAGGAGTATGATGGAGGTTGAGGAGCGAAAGCGGGTGCTGGAAGCATTGATGAAATATGCACCTATAGGTATTATACTTGCAGATAGAACCGGGGTTATCACCGATGTCAGCAGGTTTCAGACAGAACTGCTTGGAATACAAGAAGATGATATTATTGGCAAAGAAGAACAACCGGAAAAGTGGCAGGTGCTGGAGCCAGCAACCCGAAAGGCTCTTCACTACCATTTTATGCCTCTTTGTCAAGCCATCCGCAGGCAATTAATAATCAAAGATCAGGAATTTTTACTGGCACGCGATAAAGAAGAGAAAGTGGTTTCACTATCAGCCGGCCCAGTGCTCGATGAAGACGGGAATGTGATCGGAGGTGTAGCCATATGGAGTGATATTACCGAGAACAAGCAGTTGATGAGAGCAATTACCGATCTGGCCAAATTCCCGGAAGAGGACCCATTACCGGTATTAAGACTCACAAGTAATGGTCTGATTCTTTACGGCAACAAAGCCAGTAAGGAATTATTAGCTGGCTTGCAGTGTCATATCAATTCGGTTATCCCGGAATCATGGAGGATTGCGGTGAAGGAGGTATTCTCAAGTAACAGTCGCAAAACGATCGAAGCTACCTGTTTAGGCCGTGTTCTTTCATTTGATTTGGTTCCTGTATCCGGGCAAGGATACATCAATGTTTACGCTCATGACATCACCAGGCGCCGTGCTGCCGAGGATGCCATGCGAAAAGCTCTGGAGAAAGCAGAAATCGGGGATCGTATGTTGAATGCGCTGATGGACAACGTTCCGGAGGGTATTTCTATCTGCGATAATGAAGGCATTCTCCGCATGGTTAGTAAACATGGTCAGGATTTGCTGGGTGATATACATGTGGGTATGAGTATCGATGAAATTGTTAAAAAATATCCGGTTTTTATCCAGGACGGCAAAACAGCAATGCCATTTAATGAACTCCCTCTGGTCAGAGCTATTAATGGCGAAACTGTGCGTGATGTAGAAATTATCGAAGAAAATTCGTATGGTCGTAAGCTGCCACTACTCTGCAACGCGGCTCCTATTCGCGACTCAGAGGGGCATGTTGTAAATGGTGTTTTAGTCTGGAGAGATATAATTACGCTGAAAAAGGCAGAGCAGGAGCTGCAGGAAAGTTATAAACGGTTTGCGACTGCATTTCGCGCCATACCCGATGCGTTAGTTATTGCTGATATGAAAACTGGTGTAATAATAGATGTCAATGAAACCTGGGTTTCTCATTGGGGATACAGTATAGAGCAATCGGTAGGTCGACGCTCAACAGAGCTTGGTATTTACAGCAATATCAACGATAGAGATGAATTTTTGAAAATATTGCGGCAAGAGGGACGGGTAGAGAAATTTGAAATAGATTTACGCACCGCTGATGGCGAATTGCGAAATGCACTCCTCTATATCGAAAAACTTAAAATTCCCCATAAATCGTTTACACTAACCATAATTCATGACATAACCGAGCGGAAACGAACTGAAAAGCAGGTCCAGAAGTATACTGAAGAACTTGCTGCTGCTTACCGGGATCTTGAATCATTCTCCTACTCTGTTTCGCATGATCTTAAAAATCCTCTGAGCACTATCAGTGGCTTTGTTGGATTTCTGCTGGAGGACTACTACACCGTTCTTGATGCTGAAGGGCAGTTTTTTCTTAAAAAGATCAACGAAGGCATTAAGAAAATGCAAGCGCTAATTAATGATATTCTCAAGCTTTCTCTTATCGATAGACAAGAACTCGCACTCAAAGAGGTCAATCTTAGTGCTGTCGTTGGTGATTATGCAATGGAACTTAAAAACAGCGAGCCCGGGAGGAAGGCAGAGATTGTCATAGAGGATAATGTGCATACCTTTGGTGATCCGGGGCTTATTCAACTGGCTTTGGAAAATCTTCTGCGGAACGCCTGGAAATTTACATCACATAAGGAGATCTCTCGAATTGAATTTGGTACTAAAACGGTAGACAATCGCACGGTTTACTTTGTCAGTGATAATGGTATTGGTTTCGACATGAAATATCAAGAAAAGATTTTCAAGCCGTTCCAGCGTGGTCATACAGAGAAGCAGTTCAGCGGGACCGGTGTAGGATTATCAATAGTACAAAGAGTAATTGTACGTCACGGAGGAAAGATCTGGGCAGAGGGAAAGGTGGGAGAAGGAGCGACATTCTACTTCACGCTGACACCACCATAGCTGTTCCCCACACCTCCAGATTATTCTTTCAATGATCCATTGTATCTGACACTACTGCATCTTTTAAACTTTTTAATCCTCATTTTCAGCCGATCCGGTTACCGGCAAAATCCGCCAAAACAATCTACCAATCAGTAGTGTCCGGTAAGTTACCAATGCTAAACAACCATTATGAAATAAAAGCATAAGGAATTTTAAAACGCCTGTCCACCACTCCCTCCGTAGCAGACTACTGCGGAGTGTGGGCGCAGTAGTCTGCTACGGAAGGCGGGCAGAGTTCGCGAAGTTCGCAGAGTTAAGAAAAAATTGGGGTTTATGTTAAAAAAGATATGTATTTCTGCATTTTCTCGTTATTCGAGCGAAGTCGAGAATAACCCTCAGCGTGCTCAGCGTCCTTTGCGTTTTAATTCTTGCTTTCTTTTCATAAAGGCTGTGGATTATTAAGCCTTTTTGTGGAATTTTTATGATATGTTAAATTAACCGGGCACTACTGTCTGTCATTTGAGCAACATTTAATCACCGATTTATTTTTTAGTAGAAAACCAATTATTTTAACTCCACAAACATCATATTTTGAGCAAGGCAAACTCCTGAATTATATTAACTTTCTTTACTTTGCCATGCAGATTATGCTAAAATATGAGAATAATCTCCGGTTTTTATAAAAAAGTGCTATAAATAAGCGGAAATGTATCATGTTTAGATTCATCATTTTTACGTTGTTACTATTGAGTTTTTCTCAAGTTTCATTTTCAAAAGATGTATATGTGAAAGGGTATTACCGGAAAGACGGCACCTATGTCAGACCTCATATCCGCTCATCCCCGGACAAGTATAAATCTAATAACTATGGCCCATCCAGAACCAACGATCAGTTATTGAAACCGAAAACACGAGACAACGACAACGATGGTGTGCCCAATTATCTGGATACAGACGATGACAATGATGGGAAGAAGGATGATGAGGATAAGTCGCAGTATGGGGGAAGAGGGTGAGCACAATTTGAGGCGAAGAATTTGAATCCGCTGAACATCAAAAGTCTATTATTCAGCGGATTCGTAAATTTGCTGCTTCAAAATTAATCTTTGCGAATCAACATTAATTAAATATAACTTAACTCCGGCTCTTCAATTGTAATAAAAGCTTTACTTCCCAACTCCGATGGCTCGATTTCCCACCATTTGAAATCAAAAGGCAGTCTTTTCACATTTGTTCCACAATGCACCTCACCGTCGGCGATATGATAGTAATACCAATCATCGATAAAATAGCAGGTTAACTCTAATTTTGCCATTGCTTGCTTTACATATGATTCTACACAGCATTCACCATCTATTAAAGCACCGAAGGGTTTAGGTATTAATAAACGATCCCCCCAGACAACAAGATTAACCATACCAGGCATATATGCTGAGGCCTTTTCCGGGTTACTTTCATCCGAATAATAAAGCGCAGGTATATCTATAAAATCTTCATCGGTTATTCCCAACTCTCTTTTTAATATACCTTTATTATATTGTATCCGGCTCATATATCGGTCGTTAGCATCCCATACCTCTTTCCAGTTTAAGAGCTCCTTTGGAGTTTTTTCCATTAGTTTGCCTGCTATATTCCTCTTTCCTTCGAAAAATTTCACATCCAGTTCTTTTACTTTTTCAACAATTTCTTTAAAAACATGGGAACTGGGCATTACTACCTTGAATTTATCAGGTTCCTCAGGTTTACTACGGTCAGGAATAAAACTCACCATCTCATCAACATGACCCACCAGAAGCCAATCGGTATATAGTTGAAACGGTTTTTGAACAATTTGATAATCAAGAAAATCTCTCATTGACAGTGTCATATTCCTTGACTCTGGATCATCTGACCTGGAACCGCCATAATAGATCCTACCCATTGGATATCCTCTGACTGGTGGAGTTACATCAAGGTTTCCAAAGGAATCCAGAGAACTTTTTTTCCCTGTACCACCTCTAGTGATATACCCAACTTTCCCGGATTTGAACAAATCTACAATAGGGAAAGTATCAAGCCCCCTGTTTCGTGGAGAGTTTAAAACGACAGAAAGGCACTTGACTGCACCTTCTTTGGAAGGATATTGTGAATACCCGAATTTGATTTCATCCTGTGCCCAGGGATCATTACGGTTAAATTTTTCTGGTATTATTTCTACATTATTTGTACCAATTGCATTCTGTAATTGCTTAATGAACGAAGTATTTTTTTGATACCCATTTTGGTCAAAATAAGCATTGGATACTTCGTCAACATATAACTTTTCCTGCAATTGGGTACTAGGGGTCATAATCCAGGGTGCTACTCTGAATTGTACACTTGCAATAAATGGATAGCCCGGATTCTTTGTACCACTAGGCACTTCTCTAAAGATAGGAATCAGATCTTCACCTTCCTTAACTGCAAAATTGACTCCTATTCTTATCAACCCATCAAAATCCCTGTCTGCATACTGAGTTGCATAAGCCTGGAATGATAAAGAATTCCCTGTGCTAAAATCCAGTTCTTTCCATCTAATCTGAGTACCGCCTATAAACAGTTTCATATTATTGTCGTATATAGCGACTCTTTGTGGATCTATTGCGTTTTGTAATTGTAATACTGGCACAATGTTATCCGGATAGCTATTGGGTCCTGATAAATTAATACTAAAATCACAACTATTATTTTCCTGGGTCTTATCTGTACAGTCTACCATCAGAACAGGCCCGTTTTGCTCTTTTCCCCATTCCCAGTCCATATTGTCAGATGTTGGATCTGATAATTGCCCGTTCCTTTTATAATCTGCCATTATTTTGAACTTGTAGGAGGTAAAACTGAATGTTTTTGTTCCAGTACCCGAACTCGTTCTATAAATAACAGCGATTTTGCAGTCGTTTAAATTTTTACTCACCTGAGTCGATTCTAATCCAATACCTCCATCAGTCCATATCTCCATGTATTTCGTTGCATCAAACTCAAAGCCCGCTTTTTTCTCCTCATCCATCCAGAACAGTCTGACGTTAGTCAATCTATTAATTTTTATACTTTCTAAGTCCATAACATTGTCCTGAATCATTCTCCAGATATCGAATAAAACCCTTTGACCAAATATCAACACATTCTCAAATGTATCATATGCCTTTAATCCGGAATTGTCATCTCTATGAGATGTGCGGCGAAAGTAGATGTTTGCCAGATTGCTCATAAAATCCTCCTGATGAATTTGATGGTGAATGTGATGGATATTGGTTACAGCTAATACAGAACCTTTAATCAAATACTTTTCAAGAACAGGAAACTACAATGGACGTAACGGTCAATATTAACACACAGGATCGGAGAATTTCAAAAAAATAAGAGAGGTTGTTTTGTCATTCGAATAGATAAAATAATACAAATCTTTTCAAAAGGAAGTATTTATCTGATAAAAAATCTACCATACACACAGGTCAGGCAGGATCATAGCACAATAATTGGAAAAATGCACTCACTGTATCCTTGCTCAAATGGGAATAACCCTTTGTAACATTTTATTAACAGTTCCAAGGAGGTAATTATGAAAAAAGTATCATTCTTCTCAATTTCCGTATTCATTATAGCTAATTCTGCCATGGTTGGTAGCACTCCTATCGATGTAATCAGTCATATTTATAATATAGATGTGGGGTTTATTGGGGCACCACGTTATTACAATGAGAGCAGGCATGCATTCGATGCATCCAAAGGTTCGGGAGGTTCGTTAACTCAAATGATAAAAGGACCTGCAATTACTACGTGCTCTGCAACAATTTATGAATTCGGTATAAGAACAGTTGCGGGTAATTTTGATTTTTTTCAAGCTTACTCACAAGCCAATGCTCAATGGCTCTTCCAGACCAACGCAGAGCATCTCCAAGTTGAAATAAACGCACAAACTGAAGGTTCTGCCAATGGTGAGGCAAATACAAGCTGCAGATGGTTACTCTATGATATAACAAGAGGTATAATCGACCATGGGTCATTCGATTTTACACACAGTGGATTTATACAAGACAATTGGGATGAAATTTATCAAGAAGAATTTCTTGAATTCGCTAGTTTTAAAGCCAATCGCACCTGGAAACTCGAGCCATATGCTACATATGGTTTGATAATTGATAGCCGTTGCGAAACCTGGATGGGGGGACCATTTATAGATATTTCATTTTCAATTACTGAAGTCTCAGTGCCAGAGCCATCTTTCTTTCAGTTTATTACCACTTCTTTTGCAATATTTGTGTTTTTTATTTTTGGAACTAATAACCTAAAAAGAATGTCAAAGTGGTTAAACATAACTTGTTTCGTGTAAGGCAGGAGAAAAAAGTGGAAGTTTTGATATAATGTACATCTGGATTCTGCCACCAATTGGACATCATACAGAATAATGACAAATGTTTGTAATTCAGATGAGTATTTTCAAAAAAAAAAGGCCGAACTAGTCGGCCTTTAATACTTAAATGGAGTTGAGGGGGATCGAACCCCTGACCCTCAGACTGCCAGCCTGATGCTCTCCCAGCTGAGCTACAACCCCGCTATTTCTCTTAATCGAAGTGCTATAAATTAATTAAAGGAACCTCCCCTGGCAAGAAAAAGAAGTCATTAATTTAATTATAAGCGGAAAAACCATAAAAACCAACCTCCAAAAATTTTATACCCTGCCTGTAGCAAAAACCTTTTTCCAAACGTTTTACATCTGAGTGCGCACCAGATACCAAAGTTCTTACTTGTCCCTACAAACCTCTAAAAGGTGGTATTATCATGTACCAATTCGACAGAATCTACAGAACCCGGTATTACGATGATTATGACGACTCAAAATCGCCTTCCCCCTCGCCATCGGAAGTCAAGCGGAAAATCGAAAACCTTAACAATGATGGTAAATCCAGGTTGCTGTTATTATTGTTAATCTGTTTTACTCTCGCCATAGCTACCGGAATCTATATAATTACCAGAGAAACCGTTACCGTCACTTCTGATTTTCTAGAAAAAATCCCTGAACCTTATGTGGCTAAACTGGTAAGAGAAGAGAACTCTTTGCCAATGCAGGAATTGAAAAAAGAAGGAAATGCACCCTTGCAAAACCAATATTCCAGAAATACTCAGGCTGGAGGAGGTAATCCCCGCACCCGTGTTGCTCAAAAAGGGGTTCTGGGTAGCATATCCGGTGGGATAAAGGGAAAATCAGTAGCACAAGCGGATATTTTCGGTAAAGGTGGTTTTGCAAGTGATATCGATGCCATACTTGCCGGAGTCGGTGGACTCAAATCCGGTGGTAATGGTGGTGTCGGAAGAAAAGGAGTTGCTGGTATCGGGTATGGCGCAGGTTATGGATCGGGATTTGGTGGTGGTCTCTCTATGGAAAGATTAATCCCCGGACAGCGATCATCTAATCCGCAGTTTATCGATGCACACAATACTGAAGGGTACAGTGTTATCAATGAAAACAGTTTCCTTGATGTAACATCCAATCCACTATCCACCTTTTCGATCGATGTAGATGCTGCATCATACAGTAATGTCCGACGTTATATTGAATATGGCCAATTACCTCCAAAAGATGCGGTACGCATTGAGGAGCTGATTAACTATTTCACTTATGATTACCCGCAACCCCACTCTGATGATCCTTTTTCGCTCAATATCGAACTTGCCGGCTGCCCCTGGAACAAAACTCATCAACTCGCCCTTGTCGGAATTCAGGGGAAAAGCATTCACACCGATGAGCTTCCCCCAGGAAATCTGGTATTTTTAATCGATGTTTCCGGTTCTATGAACAGCCCCAACAAATTACCTCTGGTAAAGGAATCGCTCCGTTTACTGGTAAACCAGCTCAGACACCAGGACATGATTTCCATTGCAGTATATGCAGGAGCTGCAGGACTGGTGCTGCCTCCAACTACCGGGGATAATAAAACCCGGATTATCGATTGTATAAATCATCTGGAGGCCGGAGGATCGACTGCAGGTGGTGAAGGGATCGTACTCGCCTATCAGGCTGCACAGCAGAATTTTTTGAAAAAAGGCAATAACCGGGTAATTCTGGCCACTGATGGAGATTTTAATGTGGGAGTCTCCAGTGATGCAGAACTGGTACGGTTGATTGAAGATAAGAGGAAAAGCGGCATTTTTCTCACAGTGTTGGGTTTTGGTACTGGCAACTATAAGGATTCCAAAATGGAGCAGTTGGCAGATAAGGGAAATGGTAATTATGCCTATATCGATAATATTTCGGAAGCACGTAAAGTGCTGGTGGAGCAGATGTCAGGCACACTTCTGACCATTGCCAAGGATGTGAAAATTCAGGTCGAATTCAATCCCGCACATGTGTCTTCCTACAGGTTAATAGGATATGAAAACCGCATGATGCGTAAAGAAGAGTTTAATGATGATAAAAAAGATGCCGGAGAGCTCGGAGCAGGTCACAGTGTTACTGCGCTATATGAGCTGATAATGAAAGATAATGAAAACCAGGAATCTAATACCGATTCGCTCCGTTACCAGCAGACCATAATCCGGCCACAGGCAAAAATCACAGATGAGATCATGATGGTAAAGCTGAGGTATAAAGCACCTGAAAGCCAAACCAGTCGTCTTATTACAACTAATGTGAACCACTCCGGGATCAGAAGAGATATGCCACCAAACCTCCAGTTTGCATCTGCAGTAGCCGCTTTTGGAATGATACTTAGGGATTCGGAGTTTAAAGGTTCTACGAATCTTGACCAGGTGATTCAATTGGTATCAGATGCAGCAGGTTCAGACCCCAACGGATATCGCAAAGGGTTTGTTGATATGGTAGAGAAATGCAGAGTGATTATGCAGAATGGTTTATGATTTCTTTAGATTCAAACAGTAGTGTCCGGTAAATTATTCCAATGCTAAACAAACATTATGAAATAAAAGCATAAGGTAAATTAACCGGACACTACTGAGATTCAAAAGGGAAATAGAGTATTCTACTGCAATCTGTAGGATCCGTATAAAATTCATCTCAGCCCATGGCTTGATACCGAAAATCATACTTTGATAACAAAAGAATATATGTAAAGCCATGGGCTGGCTGTTTACAGCTATTGTGTATCTCGTATCAGGGCAATTGTGGCTCTGCAGACAAATTTTACAATAGAGGAACCGATAAGATCATCATCCCCCCACTGTTATTTTTCTGTCCGAGTGCCATCAGTTTTACTCGCTTATAGGAAAGTCCAAGGGAGAGAATTGGATTTGTTTCTTTACCGGTAAGGCCACCTCCCACCTCAAGCGACAACCTTTGTGGCTTAAGTTTCGATAATAGCTTTATTTGTTCCTTATAACTGTTAATAAGCGAAGTTTGTGCTTCAATGAGCAATTTTTGATCACTGATTACTGTGTCCTTGTAGCTGACAACATTTCTTAATGGTTCGAGAAGCAGCGAGTCTTTCAGTTTGATTACCTTCCTGGCGGAATCAAGACTGTTTTTCATCGCCAGATGTTCCCTGAACCGATCAGGTGAAAACCCGATTGTGGTATCATTACCAACAATAAGAATACAATATCCATCAAGTTTAGGGTGCTTTGCGATATAGGAACAGGATGGTAACTCTTCGGCTTGCGCATAGAGCATACCAAACAGGAAAATAATGAATAGTATACAGTTTTTTATGTACATACATTCTTCTCCGGATGATTATTGTAAAACTTCATAAAACAATTCAGTAATTCCAGATTCCTTTATTTTTTCTGATTTTTTATTACTCACTTGTTCAAGATTTTTAATCTCCTGCTCGTAAGCCTGCTTACACCGGTGAAGATCGGCTAATGCAAAATTGAGTTTTTCTTCAGAACATTGTGCCTTTTTAGCAAGTTCGCTTATCAGCATCTCTTTTTCCTGGATTATTTTTTTGTTGTTTTCGTACTCTTTGAGTATTTGTTCACTCTTTTTTGTTCTGAAAAAAAAGAAAATCATCGCGCCAGCAAGCCCGGCAAGTGTGACAAAGATACCCTTACGGTTCATAATATTTAAATGTGTAAGGGTCACTCCGACAAATGCCAGTATGATAAAACCGAGTGCAATGTAGATATCGTTCATAGTTATCCCCTGTTTTTAGTTTCTTTTTTTTGCTCGATATGTGTGATAATCTTGTGTACAGGACTGACACCCAGCCCCATGGCAATGCCTGAAACAGTCACACCGATTGCTGCAAAATGCTCTGCAGCCGGAAATAACTGTTTATTGGTAAAGAATGACATATCATAAAAAAATCAATATTCTGCCAGTGAGCAAGTATAATTCCGATACCTATCCCCAGGAATTTGGATATAGTCTTTATCCGGATCCCTCTGACAAAATCACCGGAAATTGTCGGTACCATCGCAGTGACACCATCCTGCCCACCAACAATGTACTCTTTTGCATAAGCAAAGAATTGAATTAAATATGAGGGGTGTACATAGTCGAACAACCGGATTCGTTTTTCCAGTTTTCCCCTGAGTTTGATTGCGCGCTTTGTCCAGAACCGGTAGAGATCGAATTCACTGTCCACAAGAATAAATAATGTTTTGATAATTTCGATAATCCGTTCAATCAGTAAAGAAAAAGCGATTGCAAGTGTACAAAGAATGATTGGCGCCGATAGTACTTCCATGAATTGCCTCCTCTACACATATAAATATGGTTTCAGTTTATACGCTTCTATTTTTTCTTTTACATATGATGAGTTCTGCCACTTTGAACAGAATCTTTCAATCGTTTTTTTATATATATCATAAGAAAACGAAGATCCCGGACATGCTTTATCAGCGATATCCTTGTGCGGTATGATTGACTTCGAAAAATCCAGCGGAATTTCATACAGAAAAGTCCATAGGGCAGTGATCCTTGCCGCTGCAATCACCTGTTTCTCAGTAGGCACCGGAGCACCAAACCGTCCATCGGGATTCGAACTGGAAATTGCGGGATTAGTTTCAAAATTTCCATTGAATGCGATACCCAGTGTATTTGCATTGTAACCAGTGACATGATTACCATAGCGGTCCCATCGGCAAAATGCATGAATCGTCCCATCATGGGTAATCACACAGTTATATCCTGTTACCCACGGGTTTCCTTTGGAATCTTTACGATTCTTTATGACTCTGACTATTTTTGTCAACCATTAGGTCTGTATCAAACCGTTTCACCATACAGCAATCCGGAAAAATGATACGGACAAGCTGTTTTTTTAAGCGCTGTCAAGTAATCATTGCGGATAGTGAATCGGTATGACTGCCAGTTTATCGCTGACTTAATTTGCAGCTGGATGTACAGCCGGATTTTATACCTCACATTCGTTTACTTCTACACATCTCAGGGAAGGATTTCCGGTCTAATACTCAGCGTTGTGCAGAATGCAGTGCCTTCTCTCTCACCAGGATTTTGTCTGAACTATTTCAGGCTGTTTGTGCACCAAAAGGATTGAGTAATAAAGACCCAAAAAACGAGGGCAATTATCTTTACAACCAATTAAATCAAAGACTTAGAGAATTATCTGGAAAATATTCCCATCATCAATACCTATCATCACATCTTCTTCTTTCTGGTATATCTGTAAGAATCATTTATTTATTCAGAGTTACAGGAGTATTATGAGTTTAGACAGACGGTCTTTTTTACGGATATCCGGAACCGGTGCTGCAGCTATTATGGTTGGAGCCGGCATCACAAAAAGTGCTTTTGCAGCAGTTCCCTCCAAACAGGGACAAAGTGATGTTTCATTTATAGGTTCTTCTTCCAGCGATAATCGTAAGAAAATGATACTTGATGTACTTGAGCCATGGCGTGAAACGATAAAAGAAGGGATAAAGGGAAAAAAAATCTTCATCAAACCCAACCTGGTTATGAGTGGCAATGCGCTAATGGCTACCCACATAGATGCAATAAAGGCACTTTTGGATTTTCTGCGCACAATAACTTCCGATCCCATCATTATCGGAGAGTCGGCTGCAGGTGGACTATCCCAAAGTTACTCCCAATATGGGTACAATAATCTTAAAAACGAGTATCAGAACATTTCTTTATTAAACCTGGATGATAGTAATTCGCCTATACCTAAAGTGGATCGCACGATCTGGAAACCGGATTTCACCTCTACCAATACCATCCAGATATTCTCCCCCTTCGCAGATCCCGAATACTACGTGATCTCTATAACCAGACCCAAGACCCATAATTGCATGGTACTAACCGGGGTATGTAAGAATGTGCTCATGGGGGCACCGGATGCAAACAGTAAACAGCTGATGCATGGTCAGAAGGGCTGGTTTGAAGGAAAAAACACGGATGAAAACAAATGTCTTTCCTACAACCTTTTTCAACTTGGCAATACCATATTTTTATCCGGTGCACCTTCATTTTGTGTTCTGGATGCCTGGGAAGGGATGGAAGGAAACGGACCTGGTTGGGGAACAAGTATAATGCAATACTGTGCAGTTGCCGGAACCGATCCACTGGCAGTAGACCGGTTGTGTGCAAAGCTTATGGGATTATCCGACACTCCCACAGAACCCTTTGATACATCCAATCCAAGCTACACCGATGCCCGTGCTCTTTACTGGCTTTCCAATGCAGGTGTAGGTAATTATGATTTGCAAAAAATCAATTTTATCAAAGGGTCACTTCAGGAACTTGAAGGGTATGTTAAAAAGTACAGGATGGCTGACAGTTACACCGGTAACCAGACCAACTGGACCGGTGGTCCCCCGGAGAAGATCTTTGATCTGCCACAGGTTGTAATCAAAGATTCACGTTACCTCGATCCTAAGCCATTTCTTTTTCCGCAGATTAGAAATGTTCACGGCAACCGGGTCAAAATCGATTTCAGTCTGCCTGCAGGATTTTCTGTAAAATTGGGTATTTTTGATCTCAATGGTACAGAAATCCGTACACTGGGAAATGAGTTACTGCCTGGGGGAAGGTATTCGATAACCTGGGATTGCCGGGATAACCGTGGCTCCAGAGTCGCCAGAGGGAAGTATATTATCCGGCTTCAGTTTGATGGGAGGCGGGTGATTTCAGATCAACTGACTGTGATGTAAAGCAGAAAATGGCACAGGGAATTATCTCCCCTGTGCATTACTTATTTTACAAATATGATAGCGGGGCAATAAAATTGACCCGCGCGATTATTTCTAAGCTCCTGCCCTCTTACTTATTCTGGCCCATTCATCTTTAAGGGAAACGGTGCGGTTAAATACCGGTTTTCCCGGAGTGGTGTCCGGGTCTACGCAAAAGTAGCCGATTCTCTCAAACTGAAAGCGTTCACCGGCAGTGACATTCTTCAAACAGAGCTCGAATTTACAATTATTAATGGTTTTCAGGGAATCCGGATTGATATTCAGCAGGTAATTGCCATCAGGAGCATCACCCGGATCTTCTTTACTGAAAAGCTGGTTGTAAATTCTGGTCTCACCATCTACAGCATGATTTACAGAGACCCAGTGAATGGTGGCTTTAGGAGAGCGTCCGTCAGGTGCTGAACCGCCACGGGTAGCCGGATCGTAAGTGCAATGTAATTCAGTGATCTCAGAAGTTACGGGATCCCTGGTTACACTCACACAGGTGATAAAATAGGCATAGCGCAACCGGACTTCACGGCCCGGGGCCAGTCTGAAGAATTTTTTGGGAGGTTGCTCCATGAAGTCATCTCTTTCGATATAAAGTTCTCTGGAAAAGATGACTTTACGGCTGCCCATGGATGGGTCTTCAGGATTATTAACTGCTTCCAGTTCCTCGGTCTGCCTTTCGGGATAATTGTCAATAATGACCTTTATGGGATTGATTACAGCCATGACCCTTTTGGCCCGTTTATTGAGATCCTCTCTGAGGCAATGTTCAAGTAAAGCTATATCCACTATGCTGTCGCGTTTGGCCACTCCGATACGTTCGCAGAAATTCCGTATCGCTTCCGGAGTATAGCCTTTTCTCCGTAAACCGGACAGAGTCGGCATTCTGGGATCATCCCACCCATTGACATACTTATTTTTCACCAGGTCCAGCAGTTTACGTTTACTCATTACAGTATAGGTGAGATTGAGACGGGCAAACTCGATCTGCTGAGGGTGGTGAATTCCAAGCTGATCCAGAAACCAGTCGTAAAGCGGCCGGTGATCTTCAAATTCCAGTGAACATAGAGAGTGAGTCACACCCTCGATTGAATCCTCCAGACCATGAGCCCAGTCATACATGGGATAGATTTTCCAGGCCGTACCGGTGCGGTGATGAGCGGCTTTAAGAATACGGTACATAACCGGATCGCGCATGTTCATGTTGGGATGAGCCATATCGATTTTGGCTCTCAGGACTCTGGAACCATCTTCAAACTCCCCGTTTTTCATTCTTTCAAAGAGGTCAAGATTCTCCTCCACCGGACGGTTCCGGTAAGGACTCTCTTTACCCGGCTGAGTCAGTGTTCCCCGGTACTCCCGTATCTGATCGGCAGTAAGATCATCAACATATGCTTTTCCCGCCTTGATAAGTACAATTGCCCACTGATACATCTTTTCGAAATAATCGGATGCATAACAGAGATGTTTGCCCCAGTCAAAACCCAGCCATTTCACATCCTGCTGTATCGCTCTGATATACTCCTGTTCCTCTTTGGCAGGATTAGTATCATCAAAGCGCAGATGACACTCACCGCCATGTTCCTGAGCCATTCCAAAATCGATACATATCGCCTTGGCATGCCCGATATGCAAATATCCGTTGGGCTCGGGCGGAAAACGGGTAACCACCTTTTTCCATTTGCCTTTTATTAAATCCTCCCGGATAATATCCCGGATGAAATTGGCAACCGGAGTTGCCCCCTCTTCCCCGCTTTTTTCATTTTCATCTGATCTGTCTTTTTCTTTTCCTGCAGAGGAATTTTCCATAAAAACTCCATTTACATTATTAAATTTTATTACCGTTCAAGACGGAAAACTGTCCAGTATGCCATTCATTATTTGTTAATTTCAGAACTTACCTGTTCCGGAAGGAGTAAAACCTCATTCACTCTACATCGAATAATCGCAAACCACCCGGCTGGTTTTCACCTTTGCGATATACTCCCCCACTTTCTTGTGTTCAGGGTGGTTCTGGTAGATCTCTAGATCGTCGGCGGAATCAAAAACCGAATAGAGGCAAAGATCATAAGCCGCATCGGAATTGTTGAAATTGATCCCTACTTCAACCTCTTTAATTTGAGGTATGACACTATTCAGGGCTTCAATCCTGACTTTAATGGTTTCAGCGATCTCTTTTTTCCCTTTTCCCTCAAAGGAATCGACCAGTTTCCACATGACAATATGTTTAATCATTGCTCATATTTCCCCGGATATAATTGGTGGCAGTGATAAGACGTCTGATAACGGTTTCTTTACCCAGAGTTTCTAAAAGTTCAAAGAGTCCGGGTCCAAAACTTACTCCGCTTACCGCCAGACGGGTTGGGTGGATCAGTTTTCCGGAGGCTACATTTAACTTTTCAGAGATCTCATGGTATTTCATCTCCATATTCTGGCATGTAAAAGGCTCCAGAGAGGAGAGTGCATTTTCAATTGTGGTAAGGATATCTGCAGTATCAGCTGAAAAGTATTTCTTCTGGGCTTTCTCATCATAGCATACCGGATCTTTAAAGAAGTAGACAGAGCTTTCAGTCATATCGGTAAGCCTTTTTGATCTTACTTTCATCAGGTCAATAACCCGGAGTATATAAGGATCGTTATCTGGAGTTTGGGAATCGACCCAGCCTTTTTCCTTGAAAACGGGCATGATTTCTGGTACCAGAGAATCAGAAGAGCGTTCTGCAAGATAAAGACCATTCATCCATTCCAGTTTTTTTTCATCAAAAACGGAGGCTTTGGGGGAGACCTGCTCCAACGAGAAACTCCCGATCAGTTCATTCAGGGACATTTTTTCCCTGGAGTCACCGGGAGCCCAGCCCAGTAAAGCCAGGAAGTTAAAGAGAGCTTCAGGAAGAAATCCCGCCCGCTTATAGTCCATGACCGAAGCAGCACCTTTTCGTTTTGAGAGTTTGCCACCATCAGGAGAGAGGATAACCGGAAGATGAGCGAATACCGGCGGAGTCCATCCAAATGCCTCATAGATAAGTACATGTCTGGGGGTGGAAGCGATCCATTCATCCCCTCGCAGTACATGAGTGATCTCCATCAGGTGATCATCGGCTACAGAAGCCATATGGTAGGTGGGGAATCCATCGGTTTTAATAAGCACCAGATCATCCAGTATATCGCTGCTGTATTCGATCATTCCCCGGATTTTGTCCTCAAAGATAACTGTTCTGCCATGAGGTACTTTAAAACGAATAACATAGGGAGTTCCGGCAGCCAGGTTTTCTTTTATCTGCTCTTCAGAGAGATTTCTGCAGCAGCGATCATACCCTACAACCTGCTTGGTTTTTTCCTGTTCAGTACGCAGTTGTGCCAGTCTTTCAGGGGTACAGAAACAACGGTAGGCATGGCCGGTTTCCAAGAGCTTATCAGCATAACTTCTATATTTTTCAATGCGTTGCGATTGTACGTATGGACCATGCTCACCACCAGCCTCCGGTCCTTCATCCCAATTTAGTCCAAGCCATCTCAGGCTGTCATAAATCTCATCCAGAGCCCCCTGCACAAAGCGGCTCTGGTCAGTGTCTTCGATTCTTAGGATGAATGTTCCATTATGCCGTCGGGCAAAAAGATAATTGAACAGAGCGCTTCTGGCTCCACCCACATGGAGGTAGCCGGTAGGAGAAGGTGCAAAGCGCACACGTACTTTATTATTCATAAGAAGTTTTCCCTTTTCCGGAAAATAGTGTAAATTAAATAGAAAATAAGTTTTTTAAATCAGTTGCGGCTGATATTTTAAGTGAATGTTTAACTCTATTACTTTTTTAATCTCAATTTTATATTTTAGACACTAAGTATAAGTATCTGCTGCAATAAGGATGTCTTTTCTCGACAACCTGATGTATTCAACTTATTTTAACTGGATAGACAGAACTTTGTGTTTGTTATCCCGAATACAGCTATCTTATTATAGAGGTAACTATGGAATCTGCTCCGGGTCATTTTCTGAAACGTACCCTGGGCCGCATTACGGCGCGCATATTGCAGGAAACAACCAACAGGCAGTCCCAACGGGAAAGAGAAGATATGCAAACTGCGGAAATTGAAACCTCCGGTCTTCAGGAAAAGTCATCCGGCATAAAACCACCGGTACTTCCAGATGGAAAACAACCAATACCTTTGGGTTCAGGTATTATAACAGGAGTATTAGGTGAGGGTGGAACTGCAGTACTATACGAAATAAGTAACAAACAGTTAGGCATTCAAAGAGCAGTCAAACTGCTCAAACCTACAAATACCCGGGCAAGTTACGATCATTTTCTTAAAGAGTTCAGTATCGGAGTTCAGCTCAATCATCCAAATATCGCTATCGTTCACAGTCTTGGGCAGTGGCAGAAGCTTCCATTCATAGAAATGGAAAAAATAAGCGGCTATACCCTTAATGAGATTGTCTCTCAATTCGGGCCGCTTCCTCTTGGTTTATGCACTGCAATAGGAATAATGATCTGTAAAGCCCTGGAATATCTTCACACCTGCAGGTTTCAGCTGGACAAGATCGAACAGAAAGGTCTTCTTCATCTCGATCTAAAGCCATCAAACATAATTCTATCCAGTTCAGGAACACTGAAAATAATGGATTTCGGGCTGGCCACGCCGTTAATTGATGCACAGAACGGCAAATTTTTAACAAAAGTGGGATCACCGCAATACAGCCCCCCTGAACTTCTTCTTGGCAAAGGCAATCCAGATGAGCGTTCAGATCTTTTCTCCTTAGGCTGTCTCTTATATGAGCTGGCATCCGGCTCAAAGGTATTTCCAGGTACTATCCCCGAAGAAGTAATGCAGCTTCGTCAGGAAAATACTCATACCAACCTGAAAAAAGCCCTCAGAACACTGCCTCAACCTTTTATTGAGCTTATCGAACAATGCCTCAGTTTTGAGAAAGAAGCAAGACCATCCGATGCACTGAGTATCAGAAGACAACTGGAAGCATTCCATAACAAACAGACTACCTTAACCCCCGAGAGTGCAATCCAGCTTTATGTAAATCAGCGCAAGCATAATGAACCATTTGTGCTCCCCCGCCCTACAATTCTGACTCATACGGTGCTGCTCTACGCCAGCGGCCTGGTAGTAGCATTACTTGCAGCAATACTTCTTATAAGCAACTCCGCCGGAAGTAAAAACAACGACTTTTCCACCACTCTTATAAACAAAGTCAGCCCCATACTCCCTTCCGGAGCATTCAAAGACTGGCTGGTTTCCCATAAATCCGCCTCGATTCTGCCATCTGCTACCCCCTGGAAAAAAACCAGAACTCAGGGAACCGATGCAGATATAAACAAACTCAGTACTGCACCCTCTCAATTTTATGCACCAGAAATAAGCAGTGATCAGGCAGACCTGATGAACCGCTTACGTAAAGAATGGGTTGGCCGTAACTACGATGAAATACTCAAACTCATTGAGAATCTGCCACCGGATCTGGCTGAATCAAAAGAAGTATTTCTGTATAAACTCAGGGCACTGGGAAGAAGTGGCGATGAGCTGGGACAACTTTTAATGTCCAAAGAAGTAGCAGATGGTGAATTTTATTTTCATAAAGCCAGATACCTCTTCGGAAGGAAAGAATATGCAAATGCACTGGACAATCTTTTCAATGCAGAATCTTACCCTTCCGAATTTCTCGATAAAAGAATACTGGGACGGGAAGTACAGTTATACCGGTCCAGAAGTCTGACAGCCATGTTCAGAAACGACCCCACTTCAGAGAATCTGAAAGTGGCACTTCAGTCGTGGGAACGGCTTATTGAACTGACCAGTTCGCATCCGGAAAGCATGCACAACCGGGAAGCTTCCCGTGAAAAGCAGAATCTGCTGGCAGAAGCATCCTGGAGAGGTATCGAGTAATCCAACTGGCTTCACCTCAAGGCGGGTGGAGTATATTTCTTAAGCAATAGCGAAAGAGTTACTACGGTTACAGAACTCATTGCCATTGCAAAACCAGCCAGTTCGGGTCTGAAGCTTATTCCCCATATCGGATAAAGCATACCCGCAGCCAGGGGAATAAGTGCTGCATTGTAGGCAAAAGCCCAGAAGAGGTTCCATTTTATTCTTCTCATCATTTTTCTGCCCAATTGTATTGCGGCTACGGCATCTATTGGTTCGTTTTTCATCAGAACGATCTGGCCGCTTTCTACTGCCACATCAGTGCCACTGCCCAGGGCAATACCTACATCAGCCTGAGCCAATGCCGGAGCATCATTGACTCCATCACCGACAAATGCCACAACCGCCCCCTCAGACTGCAGCCGTTTTACCTCTGCAGCTTTTTCCTGTGGAAGCACCTCAGCCAAAACCCTGGTAATTCCAGCCTGAGAGGCAATGGCACTGGCGGTTCGCTGATTATCACCAGTAATCATCACCACATCGATACCCATGTTTTTAAGCTCATTAACAGCTTTTAGCGAAGAACCCTTCAGCGGGTCGGCGATACCGATTATCCCCAGCATTTTTGCATTGTCAGATATCAGTATAACCGTCCTGCCCTGCTTTTCCAGATTGGTTATTCTTTCATCGGCATCAGAAAAATCGATACCATTTTCGGTTAAAAATGACCTGTTCCCAATAAGAATTTTCTTTCCCTGTACAAACGCCTGCACTCCCCTTCCTTCAACATTCAGAAAGCCACTGGCCTCACCTGGGATTATTCCTGCATTCTCTGCTTCAGTAAGGATGGCTTCCCCGAGAGGATGTCCGGAATTCTTCTCCACAGATGCAGCATAAAACAGCAGTTCATTATCCGTTATTCCAGATGCGGAGATATCTGTAACTACCGGGTGTCCGGCAGTCAACGTACCTGTTTTATCAAAAATCAGAAGTGATACTTTGCGGGCAAGTTCAAGTGCCTCTCCGTTTTTTATCAGGATTCCCAGCTCGGCACCTCTTCCTATGCCCACAGTCACAGCCGTAGGTGATGCCAGGCCCAGAGCACAGGGGCAGGCAATCACCAGAACCGCCACGAAGGTGGTAAATGCAAAGAGCAGCGACGCTTTACCGATAAAAAACCAGCCTAAAAAGGAAATTAATGCAACCGTCAACACAAAAGGAATAAAGTATTCTACGGCTTTGTCTGCGATTTTCTGAACCGGAGGCCTGCAACCTTGAGCCTCCCGGACCAGTTTTATTATCTGAGCAAGAACAGTATCCTTTCCCACCCGCTCTGCTTTAAACTTAAGAGCCCCATTACGGTTAATTGTACCTCCAACAAGCTTATCACCTGTTTTTTTAGCCACAGGAATCGACTCCCCGGTTATCATTGATTCATCCACTGTGCTTTCACCATCAGTGACAGTTCCATCAACCGGAATCTTCTCACCGGGTCTTACTACAATCAGATCCCCTTTGACCAATGATTCAGACGGAATCTCTATGTATTGATCGTCACGAATGACAGTCGCAGTATTGGGCTGCAAACCGATCAGTTTTTTGATGGACTCGGAGGTCTTTCCGCGAGCCCGGGCTTCCAGAAAACGTCCCAGAGTAAGAAATCCTGCCAGCATGATAGCGGTTTCATAGAACATGAATTGATGAGAAAATATGATCCCGAATGTAGCAAGGACACTGGCTGAAAATGCGGTGAAAATTCCCAGAGCATACATGACATCCATGGTCAGAGAATGGTTTTTCAGAGCAGAAAAGGCAGCTTTAAAGATTGGAGAAGCAACGAATAAAAAGACCGGAGCAGAAACCAGCAACATTATAAATGGAGTGTAACGAAAGTGCATTACCGGCAGATACATGGCAATCATCATCGGAATACTTACAGAAAATGCTGCAATCATTCGATATAATCTGCCCTTCTGCTCTTTCTCCTTTAATTTTTCAATTTCATCTGCTCCGTACTCATCGATAATCCCCCTGTATTCAAAACCTGCTTCAGTGACAGCGCGGTTGAGTTCTGTGGAATTAACCATCCTGGTTGCCAGAGTGATCAGTGCGCTTTCAGTTGCAGGATTCACCGATGCATCGATCACTCCCTCAATACTGCACAGAGCATCTTTTACTTTTGAAGCGCAGGAGGCACAATGCATCCCTCCAATGGTGATGGTTATTTTCTGTTCAGGAATTTTGAAACCGGTTTCACGAATCAGCTGTTTCAATTCTTCAACCGAAATTATTGAACAGTCAAATTCGACAGATGCAGTTTCAGTTCCAAAATTCACCACTGCAGAAGTCACGCCTTTTTTTGAAGAGAGCGCTTTATGCACTGTATTAGCACAACTGGCGCAGTGCATACCTGAAACGGTTATATCGATTTTTCTGGTTTGTGAGTTCATCAGCCACCTTCTTTATTGCATCTCCGTATAGAGGATTTCGTTCTGCAGAAAGATAATATTTCCGGCTCACAGGTAAGCTATTCATTTGAGGAGGCAGAAAGTAGTTCCTGGCAATCAACACTGGGAAGAAGAACAGCTCAAGGTGTTCTGCTGAAGATTGATTTTTCTATGAAGTATGATAAGAGCTGCCAGGAGAACAAGTGCTGAAAAAGTATAGTTGGAATTCATTTTTAAGAAAACAGCTATGGCCGACTTGGATGCTAAGTAAGGAATTCCTATCAAAATGATATAAGTTGTAAAAAGATACTTCACCGGAGCAGTAACATCCTGTGGTATTTTCCGTAAGCAGTAATAAACTGAGGCGGTTGCCGGCAATAAAAGCACCCAGTAATGTCTCCAGGCGATAGGAGGGAAAAGCATCATCATTATACATACAGCAGAGAATTCTATAAATCCGGAAACAGATGATTTTCTATAGGGAGATCTCAGTAAAAAAGAAAATACGGTTATGGAAATTGCAATAATAGAGGAGTAATTTGCAGTTTTGATGATAACGGATGCAGGTTCTGTGATATGAAGCTGATGAGCCAGTAAACGCTCCCAGAAGGCATAGAGAGACTGGTTGTTCCAGGATTGATATCCAATAATAAATGGCTTTAAAAAACTTATAGAGATCCATTCCATCATCAGATTGCAGTATCCCTCAAAGCCGTAAAATAAAACAGGTAAGATGGTAAACCCGATCCCCCATAAAATGGTGGAACCAGCGACTTTCCACTGTTTTCGTAAAAGAAAGTAGATAAGAAAGAGACCCGGATATGCTTTTATCGCAGCAGCAAGCCCGAAGAAAAAACCGGCACTCCAGTCCTTTTCTTTGGTGTGAAGGTAATACCCGGCAATTGCCAGAAACAGTACAAGCATGTTAATCTGCAGCATAAAAAAGTTATACACAAAACCGGGTAAAATAAGGAAAAAAGGTACAAAAATCAGATCAGAGGTAAAATCAAAACCGCTATTATCCGGAAAGAAAGATGCTTTCTTTTTATAAAGAAGTAATGAAATTATCTGCATAGTAGCTATGAAGGAAATAAAATTTACAAGATACCATAGCTCTTTTGTTACAGGTAATCCAAGCAGATTTTGGGATATTGCGAGTGGAATTGAAAAAAAAGAGAAGAAAGGAGGCCAGGTATTGTTTTTCCCGGGTGCGGAGATCCTATAGAGGTTCTCAAGATTCAAGGCATCCTTACCAGCGCTGATGTAACCGTTTATATCGTGCCCTCTGTTTTGTTTATGAAAATATACAGCTACATCGGGTAGCACTACACCAGCAAGTACAACGAAAAAAAACACTTTTCGGAATTTTTTAAAGAAACGGGCAACTCCTAATTTTATTATGGATAATGATATCATCGGGGTTTCCGGTTTGGTCTGAGATTATATTTTATTATACATATGAAAGCCCGTAGAGCATCTTTCCAACCGATTTTCTTTCCTTCATCATACGTTCTTCCAAAATAGGAAATTCCCACTTCGTAAATGCGAACATTCTTCAGTTTTGCTACTTTAGCAGTAATTTCAGGTTCAAATCCGAACCGCTTTTCTTCGATGACAATCTGATCCAGGACCGATTTTCTGAAGACCTTGTAACCAGTCTCCATATCTGTGAGATTGTGATTTGAAAACATATTGGAAAGAAGGGTAAGAGCTTTATTGCCAACAGAGTGCCAGAAATAAAGCACCCGATGGGGCCCGGTACTCAAAAACCTGGAACCGTAAACTACATCCGCATGCCCATCCACGAGTGGTTGAAGTAGTGCAGTGTATTCATCTGGATCATATTCAAGATCAGCATCTTGAATCAAAATAATGTCCCCGGTACAATTGGAGAATCCATGTTGAAGAGCAGCTCCCTTACCACTGTTTTTTTGCAGATGGAAAACCCGGATAACATTATCATGCAGACGATCCAGTAATTCAGCAGTACCATCACTGGACCCATCATTAACCACCACTATTTCCCTGGAAGAGATCTCAGAGGGGACTGGAGCATTTAATACTCTGCTTATAGTAGTTTCGATGGTCTTTATTTCGTTAAAAACTGGAATGACAATACTAAGCTTCATCGGGAAATAATTACTCCGTATCAAATAGAATAAAATAAATGAATGTATAAGCACAGTCCTAAAAAATTTCTATTGTGCCGGATAATTAATGCTTATAACGTATTTAAGCCGTAATTTCTTCTCATTCTATCATTAGAGGTATCAGAAAGCGATCAGCATGCTCAGAATTGGCCTATACCTATATTAGTATCCTTAAGTGGTATTAATGTATATTTCCTCCCCAAATAAAAAATAGCAGGCCTGATGTGGAAACAATAATTCTTTTACTGGTTTCGAATATATTCATGACTTTCGCCTGGTATGGGCATTTAAAATTTAAGAATACACCACTGTGGACAGTAATAATTATAAGCTGGTTGATAGCTTTTGTTGAATATTGTTTTCAAGTACCTGCCAACCGGATTGGTCACCGCTATTTCAATGCAGCGCAATTAAAAATCATACAGGAAGTTATAACTCTGGTAGTATTTACCCTGTTTTCCATCTTTTATTTACGTGAGCAGTTTCGCTGGAATTACATCATTGGATATTGCCTTTTAATTGGCGCAGTGTTCTTTTTCTTCAAGAAATAGTTTTTTGAATACCATTTTTACCAGAAATCCGGAAAAACAGTCAATAGAGTATTTACATGTCTAAATCACTAACAATAGGAGAACTTGGTGAATACCACTACTGGGCAGAGCCAGTTGTTAAAACCCTCAATCTGATATTGGCTTTTTTCAGCACCATAGCCATCTCCAGCATTCTTCTTCAACACGGTTTTTACCTTTCAGAGTCCATATCTGCAATCCTAAACCGGGTCGATCTATTAATTGTTCAGTTTTACTTATGGCAGTTTGTTCTCAAACTATTATGCAGCAGATCAAAGATTTCCTTTTTAAAGCGACACTGGTTTGAAACAGCTCTGGCAGCACTGATATTCTCAGAGATAGCCATAATTATCCGTCTGTTGGGAATAAATGTGGTCAGTAAATACTTCTTTGACATAAATATAACCGCAGTGACTAAGATTTATGTAGGTATTGCCCAGATACTTATTATTCTATCCATAATAACCGAAGGAATACATTACAACACCAAACTGGCGGCCTTGAAGTTTCATCCCTCCCAGATGATGATACTAAGCTTTCTGGTAGTGATTTTTATCGGGACAGCACTCCTGATGCTCCCCAAAGCCACATCCAGAACCTACTCACTCAATTTCATTGATGCACTTTTTACTGCCACCAGTGCTACCTGCGTAACCGGGCTCACAGTAATTGACACTGCCAGTGGATTTACTTTAACCGGGAAACTGATAATACTGGGTTTGATGCAGATTGGCGGTCTGGGGATTATGACTCTTTCAAGTTTTCTTGCTCTATTCTTTGGCCAGGGGATGGGTATCCGAGAAAGAGTAGTACTGCATCAGATGATGAATATTGACAAGATAGGAATGATTTCCAAAGCATTGCGCAGCGCAGTAATTTTGACATTAAGCATAGAAGCAGCAGGAGCGTTACTATTGATGTTTTTCTGGGCAGATCAGGGGTGGTCAACCTATCAGCTTATATTCAATTCAGTATTTCATTCCGTGGCAGCCTTCTGTAATGCCGGATTTTCCACCTTTTCAGACAGCCTCAGCTCCTATCATCATGATATCGGAGTTCTTATGACTGTTTCATCACTGGTTATTCTGGGTGGTCTTGGTTTTATAGTGATACTGGACTTGATTGGGGATAAAGTCCGGATAAAAAAGACACAACGGCGCTCACGGCTGTCGATTCAAACCAGAATTGCTTTAATAATAAGCGGTCTGCTGTTAGCGGGAGGGTTTGTCCTGCTATATTTGCTGGATAATAACGAGAATGGATGGAACAGAATGCTGACTGCATTTTTCAATTCAGTTACCGCCCGTTCTTCGGGATTTAATACTGTGGATTTTGCTGCACTCAACAATTCATCTATATTGATTATAATGATTCTCATGTTTATCGGTGCGTCTCCAGGATCAACCGGAGGCGGAATCAAGACTACCACCCTGGGGATACTGTGGGCAAGTATCGGAGCAATTATTACCGGACAAAACCGTATTGTCATTTTTAAGCGAAGAATCCCATTTCTGGTTCTTAACCGGGCTCTGGTTGTTTTTGCGTTCTCGGTAATGATGGTGGTTATTGGATCATTTCTTCTCAGTGTTACTGAAAAAGCTCCGATAATAGACCTAATTTTCGAATCTGTCTCAGCATTCTCTACTGTCGGGCTATCCCGTGGACTTACACCATTGTTAACCACAAATGGAAAGTTAATAATTATATTACTGATGTTTATCGGGAGACTTGGAGCGTTAACTCTGGCCTTTGCCATTACCGCACCTACCGAACTTCCTCCTGTTAAAGTCGAATATCCTTCTGAAACCGTGATGATCGGTTAGAAACAGGATTTCTCAAATGGACAAATATGTTATTATCGGTCTGGGAGTATTTGGCCGTGCGCTGGCTGAAAATCTTATCCAGAAAGGCACCGAAGTAATAGTAATTGATAAAGAGATGGATTTGATTGAAGAGATGCGGGATCTGGTGACTTATGCAGTTTGTATGGATAGTACAGATGAAAAAGCATTGGATACCTTGGGGTTAAAGGATGTGGATGTGGGCATTGTCTGTATAGGTGAAGATTTCGAGGCAAACCTGCTGACTTCGGTTCTGCTTAAACAGAAAGGTGTCAAAAAAGTCATCTCCCGGGCATCCGGTCCGCTTCATATTAAGATTCTTAAAGCTGTAGGTATACATCAAATAATCACTCCCGGTGTGGAAGCAGCAGAGAAACTGGCCTATAGCTTAGTTCATAAAAGTTTACTGGATATTAGCTACATCTCAGAAACCACAGCTGCTGCCAAAATAAGCGTACCGCCTAGTTTTGCAGGTAAAACTCTGGGTAAACTTAACCTGAGGGCAAGGTTTGGTATCAATGTGGTGGCCATTCACCGCATGTCTGAAAAAATCGAAAAAGAAGGCCCTGTTATTCATGAGAAAGTCATAAGCAATATTCCGGGTGCAGATACCGTAATCGAAGCCAATGATATCCTGGTAGTTATTGGAGAAACTCAGGATCTGGACAGGGTTATGAAAAGTCTGTAATCTGATTTTTAAAATCCTGTTTTTATTAGTTGCAAAATCAAGGTTCACACTGCATCAGCAGAAATAACTGCCTCAAGCGGCAATAAACCCGCGAGAAAAACGAATTATGTTTCTGGAGGACAAGAGTACATGGAAAAAAGAATGATTATTCCCGATGAGAACTCGCTGGAGCTGTATCTCAAAGATATCAGCAAAAATGAAGCACTTTCTGCTGAAGAGGAAGCCCGACTGGCTGTCAGGATAAAACAGGGTGATAAAAAGGCTCTGGAGAAACTGATAAAAGCGAATTTGCGTTTTGTGGTCAGTGTAGCCAGAAATTATCAAAACCAGGGTCTGCCCCTGGGTGAATTGATAAGTGAAGGAAACCTGGGCTTGATTCAGGCAGCGAAACGTTTCGATGAAAAAAGAAACTTCAAATTCATCTCTTATGCTGTCTGGTGGATAAGACAGGCAATCCTTCGCGCTCTTGCAGATCGCTCCAGAATCACCAGAGTTCCCCTGAACCGTATAGGAATAATTCATAAAGTGGGTCGAACCCAAAGCAAACTGGAACAAAAATTCCGCAGAGTCCCTACCATGGAAGAGATTGCCCAGGAATTAGGTCTGCAGGAAAGTGAAGTACTGGAAATCCAGAAAATCGGAAACCGTTACCTCTCACTGGATACACCTGTCCAGGCTGATGACAGTTCAGAATTGATCGACCTTTTGCATGATGAGAATCAGGAGATGCCGGACAGTAAACTTATTGAAATGTCCATGCAGGATGGTGTCAACAGAATCCTTGACACGCTTAATGAAAGGGAGAAAAGAGTTCTCAAACTGTATTTTGGTGTAGGTGAAGATACCCCGCATACCCTGGACGAAATCGGTAAAAGACTTCATCTCACCCGTGAACGGGTACGCCAGATAAAAGAAAAAGCCATTCATCGCCTCAAAAACTCCTATCGAAGCCGATGTCTTAAAGTTTTTACCGACTTTCATTATTAATTCGCATAAAAGTCCTGTTTTCCAACACAATACAGGACTTTTCTTCCCTACCCTTTCTTAAATCATCCATTCAGAGCAGATTGCCAAAAAGCCATACCATCTCAGCTGAAACCTATTTATATTATCTGGATAGCATGGAATTTGATGTCACCTTTTACCAGTTTTCATTATGAATCCACTCTCCAAACTCAAAAAAATCAAAAAAAGAAGATTATTGGTAATTTCCGGGGGTGGAGTTCAGAGCGGAATCCAATGCCTATATCTCAAATTCAACGGAAACTGGGATCTGCTTGCGTCCTCCTTCTCACCATATCCGCAAAAAGTAGCTGATTTTATTGAGCTTTGTGCCAAACAGGAAGAAAGTTTCAGACTAGGAGATCTTGCCTGGGTCGATTATAAAATTTCTACATTATTGGCAGAGTCTGCCAAAACTGCATTGATGCAAACCCCCACCGCCTTGCGCTCACCACATTATATTGTGCTTAATAAACCGGTTATCTGGAGAGGTTCAATCGGAGAAAATCAACAACAATCCCATTGGGATTTTTCATTAGGGGATGCACAATATATAGCCAGCACCTTCAACACCCCGGTACTTACAGATTTTGTTCGTCATGACATTCTGGCAGGTGGTAGTGGTACTTTACCCACAAACCCAGGAAATCAGATCATCGCTTCACGCAGCTCCGGAATCGCAGTTTTTCTGAATATCGGGGCCATCTGCAGAATGACCGTCATCGATGTGGCTACTTCCACTATACTGATAGATTCTGATTGCGGTCCGGGCAGCTGTCTTCAAAACAAATTTATAAAAGAAAACCTGAACATAAAAGAGGGATTCGACCGGGATGGTTGTTTTGCAGCCGGGGGTAAGGTGGAAGGAGCTTGCCTCAACGAGCTGGCCTCAACAGAATGGTTTCTCAAAGGAGCCCCTAAAAATGCTCTGCTGAATGAATTCGATGATCTGCTTCAATGCCCCAGTCTCAAATCCCTTCCGGCAGCAGACCAGGCAGCCACTATAACCGCCCTGTCTGCAAGATCCGCATACGATTTTTTTCGCCGGGAATATAAGCTTAAAATATCGCCTAATTCTATTTATGTTTCAGGAGGCGCAGTAAACAATCTAACCCTGATGGATTACCTGAAAACCTACTTTGCTCCAATACCAGTTCAAAGCATAGAGGAATTGGGAATACCTGCAGATATGAGAATACCACTAGCCCTGGGAATCACTTCGGATGCATACATAAACGGAATACCCATTCCCTGGGAAAGCGGAAACAGCCCAAAAATTGATCCACTTGCCAGATGGGTATTACCCTGACTATAAAAAAATCAGCTGATTTTAATTGCACTCAGTTTCCTTCATCCGCATTAAGCCTCGGGAGCTTGCTTTAACAAAATTTAGCAATACTTCGATATCCTGATCACCTGGAAATGTTAGGGATATTTTTTCTACTGCTTCTTTTAAGGTAAGATTTTCCCTGAAAAGAATTTTAAAAGCACGCTTAATATTCTGACGACGCTCAGCAGAAAAGCCATGACGTTCCAAACCGACCTTGTTGATACCAATGATCCGCGTCTCCCCTTCCCCACTACAGATAGCATAAGGAACCACATCCATAAATGGACGGGAAACTGCCCCGATAAAGGCGTAATCACCGATCCTGGTAAACTGATGAATCGGAACGATTCCACCGATAGTAACAAAATTCCCCACCTCGACATGCCCAGCCATGGCCAGACTGTTGGAGATGGTAACATCATTTCCTATGATGCAATCATGAGCTATGTGACAATAAGCCATAATCCAGCTGTTATCACCGATTCGGGTTTCGCCACGATCTATTGTGCCCCGGTTGATGGTTACAAATTCACGTATAAAACCATTTTTACCGATGTAAGTATATGTTTTTTCACCAGCGAATTTTTTGTCCTGAGGAATAAGACCTATAGCAGCACCTTTAAAAATCTGGGTTTTTTCACCAATTCTTGTACCCTCGGCAATCATAACATGTGGGCCTATCGTACAACCATCTCCGATCTGCACATCATCTTCAATAACCGTATAAGGACCGATAGTGACATCGGTCCCCAGAACAGCCCCCTGCCCGATAATGGCGGTGGGATGAATATTAGTAGCCATATAATATTAATCCTTGTCTTAACTTCCCAGCATAGCCAGCATATCAGCTTCACAAACCAGCTTATCACCGACAAACGCTTTTCCCTGAAATTTCCCTGTACCCCTACGGAATGTGATCATTTTAACTTCCAATCGCAAAGTATCTCCAGGACGGACAACACCTCTGAACCGTGCATTGTCTATACCCAGAAACAACACCTTTTTCTCCGCAGTACCACTTCCAAATAAGCCCATTATAGTAGCAGCCTGAGCCAGAGCCTCGATCTGTAACACACCAGGCATTACAGGGTTACCTGGAAAATGCCCTTCGAAAAAATTATCATTAAAGGAAACATTTTTCTGGGCAACGATTTTCTCTCTGGGAACAATCTCCAGAACTTTATCTACAAAGAGAAATGGATATCGATGAGGAATTGTGTTTAAAATGTCATCGTAGGTCATTTCGATACTGGTGGTCTTTTTTTGTTCTTTTTTATTAATTGCTTCACGAATGTTTTTCGCCACAGCAATATTGGCAGCATGTCCGGTTCTTGCACCGATGATATGAGCCTTGATGGGTTTTCCCAAAAGGTAGAGATCTCCGATAAGATCCAGTGCTTTGTGACGGCATGGTTCGTTCCAAAATCTCAGCTCTGTGGTATTAAGAAATCCGTTTTCACCGGACTCGATAGGCCCCTGCCACGAAAACAGTCTTCTTATATAATCAATATGTTCTTTAGTTAAGTCAACATCCTGCACTACAAGAGCACTGTCCAGGGAGCCACCTTTTATAAGCCCCTGCTCTCTGAGTTTTTCGATTTCAGAGAGGAAGCAAAATGTACGTGCAGGAGCAAAATCCGTCTCAAAATCATCCAGTGAAAAAAGCGTGGTATATTGGGCACCCAGCCTGGGATAGTTATAGTCAATTTCCAGAGTGAGGCGGAAATGATCCAGCGGAAAAGCAGCCAACGCCACATCGCCCTTGACAAACATCGCTGGTTCCTCGATAGTGATATATTCACGTTCCGCCTGTTGTTCCACAATTCCTGCCTCTTTTACCAGATGCACAAACGGCTGTGAAGAACCATCCAGTAAAGGAATCTCCTGGGCGTCAACTTCAACCCGGCAGTTGTCAATTCTCATACCGGCAAAACAGGCCATGACATGTTCAACCGAATAAACCCTGATATTGTCCTTGCCTATAGCGGTTCCTCTGGCCAGATCAACAACATTATCAATATCTGCTATAATCTCCGGTTTATTATCCAGATCAACTCTTACAAAACGGATTCCGTAATTTTCAGGAGCCGGATTAAAGGTCACTTTGGCAAGAACACCGGTATGAAGTCCAACACCGGTAATGGATACACTTTTGCCGATTGTCTGCTGCAAGGCCATAGTGTTCAAGAAATCCTTTCTGAGCAATATCTATGAATTAGTAACGACCGAACTTTTTAAATCGTCAATCTCTTTTTTTAGCTTTTTAATTTCCTTAAGTAACTCAGGCAAGGATGCCTGCGCGGCTTCGATCCTTCGCATGGTCATAAGATCTCTGGCAGGATAACCGGTTATTTTAGCACCTGGAGCAGTCCCCTTGGAAACACCAGCCTTAGCACCAATAAAAGTACCATCCCCAATCTCTATATGCCCTACTAACCCTACCTGTCCGGCAAGAATCACCTGTTTACCGATTTTTGTACTTCCAGATATACCCACCTGGGCAGCCATGGCAGTGTTCTCACCAACTGTAACATTATGCGCAATGTGAACCAGATTGTCGATTTTCACCCCTTTACCGATAATAGTAGGCTCAAAATTGCCTCTATCTATGGTGGTATTGGCACCGATCTCTGCATCATCTTCTATGATTACATTTCCAAAGCAGGGTATTCTAACAAATTTTGGCCCCTCCATCGCATTTCCAAATCCATCACTGCCGATAACCGCGCCGGATTGAATTATTACCCTGTCTCCAATTCTGGTGTTCCACCGGATAATAACACCCGAATCGATACGGCAATCAGAGCCGATAACCGTATTTTTTTCGATAATACACCCAGCAGCAATGCGGCATCCAGGTCCGATTTTAACCTCAGCGCCAATGACAGTACCAGGTCCCACGGAAGTGGAAGGGTCAACTGAAGCGGTTGAATCGATAATGCTGTCTTTAGATATCCCCTCCCCAAAAATAGAGGATACATCCTCAAAGAGCTGCGCAGCCTTAGCATATCCTAAATAAGGATCAGTTACCTCCAGACATATTTTCCCAGGTACACTTTGCCCTTTTTTAACAATAACAACTCTGGATTTGCAGGCTTCAATCTGAGGAAGATATTTGTGACTGGATAAAAATACCAGTTCTGTTTCAGAAGCACTTTGTGGGCTGTTTATTCCGCTGATAATAAAATCGGTAGTTCCATCAGGAACTACCGCATCTATAGACTTGGCCACAGCTAAGAGCGTATGCACGATTATTTCTCCTTGTTGAGGAGTTCCAATACCCGTTTGTTCAGATCGTAGGCAGGCTTAGCATGTACGATTCCACCCGCCCGAGCATCAAATATAAAATCAAAATTCTCATCAGCCGCAATTTTATCGATAATTTTCTGAATTTTTTCCAAAATTGGCTTTGTCAGTTCTTCATTTTTGGTGAGAGCTTCACCTTTCTGCCCAAATTTCTGCTGAAGGAATTCCTGATAAGCGACCATTTTTGTATTCAGTGAATCCTCCAGCTCTTTTTTCCGTTCAGCACTCAGCAGAAGACTCTGTTTATCGAGTTGATCTTTAAGATCCTTTAACTCTTTCTGTTTTTTAGAAGCATCCTGCTCCCATTTGGCGACTTCCTTGTTAAATTTCTCCTGAGCCAGTTTAGTACCTTCATATTCGGTAAAAATTAATTCAGAATTGATATATCCAAATTTCATCTCCGCATGCAATGCAGTAACCGTCATACAGAGAGCCATAACACCAACTATAAAACCTTTGCGCATGAAATCCTCCTTTTTTTCTAAGCATTTCCACCCCCGGCAGCAGCGCAACCCACTCGAGTCAGGAAACTCTTAAAAACCTCTATTCATTAAGAAATGTACTTCCCATCCATTAGGCTTTTTCTCGAAACGGTTTCTCGGATTAGGATCATCCAGACCATAACCGAAATCAAAACCCATGATCCCCAGCATCGGAACATTGAGTCTTATGCCGAAACCGACCGATTTATACAGATCACCCAAATTGATCTTTGATAGACCGCTCCAGGTATTTCCTGCATCCGCAAATAATCCCAGATAAAGCTGCTGATCCAACAGCGGATAACGTAACTCCAGAGATGTAGCAAAAAGGGCCAGGCCATTTTCAGGATCATCTCCGTACCACCCACCAAACTCATATTCAGAATAACCCCGCAAGTCCCCATCACCGGTGAGAACTCCTCCAAGATTAAACAGATTTGCTCGTCCGATTTTTATATCCTGCCCCAGACCGGTAATAAGCCCGAAATTGGTATGGCTTCCCAAAACCAGTTTTCCAACCAGAGGAAAATAATGCTCGTAGCTTAATCTGCCTTTGAAAAATCGAAAAAATTTATCACCAGGCCCCCAGGCGATCTGCGGTTCGATAGTCAATCGATCACCTCTGGTGGGAAAAAGAGGTAAATCCAGATCGTATCTGGTGACATTAAAGGATAACATGTTAAGATAACCCTCTTCCAGCACCTGGAGATTATACTCCGGCCTGTTATCTGAACCCAGACTGCTTTTTTCCAGGCTGAATTGATAGGAACCCTGAAATTTAAAGTTGTTGTCAGGCCACTTAAGTCTGGAGCGTCCGGCCGAAACCTGAAATCCGATGCTTTTGTTGGTTTCCCCATCCAAATACCTATGTAAAGTATAGAAGGCCTGCCCTGCAAGCAGTAACGGCATATCGAATGCCCACGGTTCAGTAAAACCCAATCTGAAGTTCTGATGTCGTTTTCCATATTCAATATTTATATCCAGAAGCTGTCCTTTACCTCTGAAATTGGGTATTGAAGTGGAAAAGGTACCCACAAAACTCTCGCTACTGTAGGCAGCACCGACCTGCAACTGACCGATGTTGTCTTTTTCAGTGATATCAAAAATAAGATCAATGGTACCATCTTCGTTTGGGATCAGATCAGGTCTTACATCACTGAAATAGTTCAAAGCCATAATCTTCTGTCTGCTGCGCAACATCGCCGACTGTTTGTACTTTTTGCCTGGGTAAAGATCAATCTCCCGGCGCACCACTTTCTCCATGGTTTTATTATTGCCTTTGACATCGATTTTACGAACGATAGCCGGCCTTCCTTCGGAAATATCGAATGTAATATCGATGGTGTCCCCCCGAAAATGCCGTTTCTCATCTACCCGCACCCACAGATACCCTTCTTCGCGAAATGTGTTCTCTACCAGATATTTACACATCTCGTAGCGGTTTTTCTGAAACGGTTTCCCTTTTTTCATAGTAATTTTTGAACTCAGGGAATCGGTAGGAATGATGCGATTACCTTTGAAGAAAAAATCACCGGTGTAATATTTTTTACCCTCATCCACTGTAATCTCTATAAAGATATCTCTTTGGGTATCCCCATACCAGACACTGTCTTTTACAATGGATGCATCCAGAAATCCTAAATCATTGTAATAGTAAATAAGGGTGTCCAGATGTTCACGGTAAAGATCTTTATTAAACTCACCACCCCTCCACCAGCGATGCTCCTTGGTTTTCAGCTTACGGGCAAGCTTGGATTCTTTAACCTCTTTGTTTCCCTTAAATACGATGCTCTCTATACGTACTCTGGGTCCTTCCTGAACATTGACCTTCACAAATGCGTTTCCTGGTATTTTCGACTTAACCAGTTCAGTCTTTATCTCGGCCAGGTTGTAGCCTTTTTCAATGTATAACTCTTTGACCCTCTTCCTGAGATCAAAAAGTACATCATCGGTGACAATCTGACCCTTTTTTAAGAGCGTCACCTTCTCTTCAAAATCTTTAGCTTTTATCTTTCTGTTACCATCATATTCCACATTTTCACAAATCGGATACTCTTCCAGTGTCAATTTCAGTTTAACTGAGGAATCGTTCTCCGAGATAACAAAAAAGTCCACCGAACGGAAAAGATCCAACCCGTATACACGACGGATTGATTCCTGAAGATCATTTGACGTCAGAGGCTTGCCAATCCTGATTTCCAGAGCATTCCTTACAACCGAAGGAGAATGGGTTGTCAGTCCCTCAATCGCCAGAGAATCAAGAACCTTCACCCTGGTCTGCATCTCACTGGTATCAGGATTATACTCTTCAGCAGGAGCCGCAGGACCGTATTCCCTTTCCATGGAATCAGGTTGCTGTGCCCAGGAAAACCTGCAATAAAAAGTAAGTAATACAAAAATCGCCCAATACCGTAATGTCATAAAAAACCTCTAATGCAAGTTAAAATTTGAGTATTTCCTCAATATTGTTAAAGGCAACTATATTCTGGAAAAACGGAAACACAAACTCCTGTCAAATTCTTTTCTGGTACAGCGTAGCTGAAACTGTGGTCAAATAAACGGCTGGTCTGAAATTCCATCCCGATATTGTATTCAGCTGTCAATATCGCGTCTCCTTCGAATCAGTTCCACCCCGGGCTTTGAAAAAGAACGTCGCGGAAAAAAAGTAGCGGCCGGTTATACTGTGTACCTTTGCAAAGCAAGACAATCGTACTGATTCACCCAATTCTCGAATTGATGGTTATAAAGCTTATAAAAATAATTCGGAACAACGCGGGATTCAATGTCATTACCTCAATATCAGCTACACTCTCCAGCTATCAACTTCCTTTACCCTCCAAATACGTTAGAAAATACTGCCGGGTAAGTCCGGATACAAAATACTGCTTTATCTCTTTTTAGTTTTCTCCCTGCCAAAAAAAGCAGAGTTCTCAGACAATAGCATATTTTCGCTCGGGCAAGGCATTTATTTGGTTTATTGGAAAAAATTTATCCGCTGCAGGGCTTTGATTTCTCATAAAAACAGAAAACCCTGAACAAAATCGGTTGACATAGGCAGGGTATTCTGTATCAGGAAATTCAGATCTTCCACTAAACCAGTGATAACCAGAACCCCTGATACAGAATAAAAAAGGTGTATAATACAGTTTTTTCTATTGTTCGATGGAAAAAACTATCTGACCGTCCTCTAAACCCAGCCTGATGTTGTCTCCATCATGAAACCGATCATTAAGAAATTCTTCCGCCAGACGATCCTCAACCAGCCTCTGAATAGCTCTTCTGAGTGGACGTGCACCCAGCACAGGATCAAAACCCTGATCCACGATATAATCCTTAACCTCCTGGGAGATAATAAGGTGAATATTTCTGTCCACCAGGCGACTCTGAACATCTTTAAGCTGAATTTCCACAATCTGAGAGATCTCTTTTTTAGACAAGGGATAAAATACGATGGTCTCATCGACCCGGTTGAGAAACTCCGGATTGAAAATCCTTTTTAACTCATCAAGCACTTTGGATTTCATTGCATCATAGTCTGTAGACATGGATGTTTTTCCGAATCCGACAGTACCACTTTTTTTCACATCACGGGTTCCGGCATTGGAAGTCATGATAATAATCGTGTTGCGAAAATTTACATGTCTTCCATAAGAATCGGTCAGAATTCCATCATCAAGAATCTGCAACAGAATGTTGAACACATCGGGATGAGCTTTCTCTATTTCATCAAGCAATATTACAGAATAGGGTTTTTTACGGATCTTTTCGGTAAGCTGCCCCCCCTCCTCATACCCGACGTATCCTGGAGGAGCACCAACCAGCCTTGAAACCGCAAACTTTTCCATGTATTCAGACATATCTATTCTGACCAGCGCATCCTCTGTGTCAAAAAGAGACTCAGCCAGAGTTTTGGCAAGCTCAGTCTTCCCCACTCCAGTAGGTCCCAGAAAGATAAAAGAAGCGATGGGACGCTTTATATTGTGCAAACCGGCTCTGGAACGGCGAATACTTCGGGCAATAGCCTCCAAAGCAGGATCCTGACCAATAACCCTCTTTCTTAACTCGTCTTCCAGATGGAGTATCTTTTTAGATTCCTCTTCGGCCAGACGGGAAAGCGGTATTCCAGTCATGGTGGAAACCACCTCTGCAATGGTAGATTCGTCAACCAGTAAGCGTTCCTCTGCCTTTGACTTGCGCCAAAGAGCTTTCTTTTCCAGAAGCGTTCCTTTGAGCTTTTCCTGCTTGTCGCGCAGCTTAGCCGCCCGCTCAAATTCCTGCTGTTCCACAGCTTTCTCTTTTTCCTTAACCACATCCCCGATCTCTTTTTCCATATCGCGGATCTCTGAAGGAATTTCCATACTGGAAAGACGCTTTCGGGCACCAGCTTCATCGATCACATCGATCGCTTTATCCGGTAAAAAACGATCAGAAATATAACGCTCGGATAATTTCACGGCAGCATCGATGGCTTTTTCGGTATAAGTTACCTTATGATGATCTTCGTATCGGTGGCGCAAACCGGAAAGAATCTGAATTGTTTCAGAAACATTGGGTGGATCTACCATAATGGTTTGAAACCGTCGTGCCAAAGCGCCATCTTTCTCGATATATTTACGATATTCGTCTAGAGTTGTAGCTCCAATACACTGAATCTCTCCTCTGGAAAGTGCAGGCTTGAAGATATTGGATGCATCAAGACTACCCTCAGAACCACCAGCACCAACAATCGTGTGAAGCTCATCGATAAAGATGATGATGTTTTCATTTTTTTGAAGCTCCACCATAAGCGCCTTCAAACGCTCTTCAAATTGCCCCCTGTATTTGGTACCGGCAACCATGGAAGCCATATCCAGATTGATAACCCTTTTATTTTCCAGCACCTGCGGAATACTCTTCTCGTAGATTTTCTGAGCAAGCCCCTCCACGATTGCGGTTTTACCAATTCCTGGCTCCCCAATCAAAACAGGATTGTTTTTTTTGCGGCGGCTAAGGATTTGTACAACCCTCTCAATCTCCTTTTCACGACCAATTACCGGATCAAGTTTAGATTCCCTGGCCATAGCAGTAAGATCTCTGCCGAAATGATCAAGAAACGGAGTTTTACTTTTCTCCTTTGCGGCCCCCACTGTCTCACCACCCCGCAGGACCCGGTTAATTTCCTCCTTAACCCGTTCATACTCTAGACCGGCAGCAGCTAAGGCATTAGCAGCGGCCGATTCCGTGTCTTTCATAAGCGCTAATAGAAGATGCTCGGTACCAATGTATTTGTGAGACATTGAGCGAGCCTCATTTGCCGCAATCTCCAGCACCTTTTTAGCTCTGGGCGTAAATGGAAGCATCTGTCCGATTGTCATCATCCCACCGGTAGAGGTAATGGTTTTTTCGATACTGGCAGTAAGTTCATCCAGATCCACACCCATGCTGCGCATCACCGCCACAGCAACTCCATCTCCCTCTTTTACCAACCCCAATAAAAGATGCTCGGTTCCCACATAATCATTTCCCAAACGGACTGACTCCTCGCGGGCAATCTGCATCACTTTTTTGACTCGATCTGTAAACATCCCGTTCATCATCTATTTTTCCTTTTTGTGTGCACATTCAGTTAAGAGCATAAATATTACTCTTCTGAACGTGGAGAGGTTTTCTTTCTCTTTCTCTTTGTTAGCAATTCTCTGACCAATTCTGCTCTAGCCACTGAAATCTCAGTTTCATCCAGGTTTTTCTTGCGAAACACCTGAAGATGAGCAGGCATGGAGAGTAATGTTATACGGTTTAGCTCCTCAATTGTTAATGTATCAAAAATTTCGGTATTGATTCCCAATCTCAAAGCAGAAGTCAGATTCAAACATTCAGCTACACTGAGAGTTCTGGCATGAAGAAGAATCCCATAAGCCCGGTAAATCTTATCAGTAATCTCCAGACGTGCCTGATCACACAAGCGGGCACGAGCCTCCCGCTCATGTTTTATTACTTCACAGATGATTTTCTGGGTAGAGCTGAGAAACTCATTTTCATGGGCTCCCATAGTAGCCTGGTTTGAGAGCTGGAAAAAATTGCCCACTACCTCAGAGTGTTCACCAAAGAAGCCACGCGTGGAAATACCCATCTGGCTGGCACCCTGCAAAACCGCGTCTATAGCCTTGGTAAGCACCAGCCCTGGAAGATGCATCAAAAAAGAGATCCGTAATCCAGTACCGGAATTAGTAGGACAGCAGGTAAGAAAACCCCTGCGCAAATCGAAGGCAAACCGCAACTTCCTCCCCAGAGTATCATCCAGCTCATTAAGCATCTTCCAAAGCACCTCCGGCTGGTAACCGGAATCAAGCCCCTGGATACGTAAATGATCCTCCTCATTAATCATAATATTTATCCGGCGAGTCTGATCAAAAGCTACTCCCCGCTGACCATCAAAATTCATCAGATCAGGACTGACCACCCGCTCTTCCACAAAAAAGAGCTGCTCAAGCTTCTCCAGATTACAAAAATCAATTATTTCAAAATGAGGCAGTCTTGTATCATTTTGCAAAAAACCGGTAACTTCACTGTAAACCGATTTACGCTCAGCAACTGAAGCATGGTAAGGAAACGGCTGATGCACCAAATTACGCGCCAGACGAATACGGCTGGAAATAACAACGTCTGAATCCGGTCCACTGTTATTAAACCATGCAGGTAATCTGCCTGTGTCCAGAAACCCCTTGGTCATCTATATTACTCCAGACTATTCTTTTTTAAACTGTGTATAGTATCTCTTATCATGGCAGCCTGCTCAAACTCCTCGTTTTTTATGGCGATGGCCAGCTCGTGGCGTAAACGCTTGATCTCACCATTGACATTTCTGGTAGCAGCTGTCAAACCAGAATACTTTTTACCCTTGTGCACCGAAGAACCATGTACCTGAACCAGAAGTTCATCAATCTCCACTTCAAAAGCATTATAGCAATCAGAACAACCCAACCACCCCTTGTTTCGGAAATCAGAAAATTTCAATCCGCAACGGCTGCAGGATTTCTGGGGAACCTTCTCAGATGGATCACTCTCTGGAATCATCTCATCCTGAATAGAAATATTGATCCCTTTTTTTCTGGCACAATCATCACAAAGATGAAAAACATGGGTTTCATTCTGTAGTATCTGTGTCAGATGTATATTTGCAGGGTTTAACCCACATTCGTCACACATATTCATTTTCTTTGTTCCTTATAAAACCGCTATAAAGGTAATTTCTGATTATACTATAAATATAATTTTCTGATAATGTTTTGATGCTATGAAAAGGCATAAACAAAGTTGAGCTGGTTTTAAATAAAAACCAGCTGATAAAAATACATCTGCAGAACTGAACCGGACCGGTTTTTAACTGAGGGCTTTTTCTGCCACAATCTGACCATCATCAATAGTCAGTGTACGATGCAGACCGGCAGTCAACTGGCTATTGTGAGTCGCAATCAAAAATGTCTGATTCATCTCCCGGTTTGCCTTCTCAAAAAACCTTAGTAACATCTCTCCGTTACCCTTGTCCAGGTTACCTGTTGGCTCGTCGGCAATAAGTAATGCCGGATCATTAAGCAAAGCTCTGGCTAAGGCCACCCTCTGGCGTTCTCCTCCGGAAAGCTCAGTCGGATAATGAGTTAATCGCGCAGAAAGACCAAAAAGCCCTAAAAGATCTCTGGCCTTTTTCATACATTCATTTCGGGATTTCCCCATTATGAGACCAGGAATAATAGTATTTTCCAGCGCAGTGAAATCAGGGAGAAGATGGTGGAACTGAAAGACAAATCCGATATGACGATTTCTGAACTCAGCCAACTCTTTGGCTGTCATTGCCCCCAGCTGTCGCTTACATACCACCACAGTGCCACAATCAAATTTATCCAGACCACCCAGGATCTGCAGTAAAGTAGTTTTCCCTGCTCCGGAGACTCCTAACAGAGCAATCATCTCTCCTCTATTAATGGTAAAAGAGACGCCCTTAAGAACTTCAAAGTCCCCCTGATCATCAGTATAGGTTTTCCTGAGATTGTGCACATCGACTATTGCTTCTGACACCTTTTTTCAACTCCTACTCGTAGCGAATCGACTCCGCCGGCAGCATCTTCGATGCCTTCCAGGCAGGATAGATGGTGGTCAACCAGGCGATGACATTTGCAGAAATATAAACCAGAGAAACATCCACAGCCTGTATTATTACCGGCAATGTATTAATAAAGTAAATATCACCGGGTAAAGGGATCAATCGCCAGTGATACTGAATAAAACAAAGAGAAACCCCAAGCAGAGTTCCTACAGTGGAGCCCACAAATCCCACAATTATCCCATATCTCATGAATATTTTCATTACTGATGATGAAGTTGCCCCCATACTCATCAGTATACCGATTTCCCGGCGTTTCTCAGAAACAGTTGTAACCAGTGATGATACTATGTTTAAAGCTGCTACAAACATAATCAACGATATGACTATGAAGATGACAAGTTTTTCGAGCTTCATCCATTGAAATATGGACTTGTTCTGCATCATCCAGTCAATAACCCGGTAGGGATATCCGCCCAGATAATCCCGCAGATCTGAAGAAATTTCTGCAGCTTTGAAAAGGTCCTTTGTCTTGATCTGAATCCCCTCCACACCTTTTCTGTTCATAAGCTGCTGAGCAGAGCCAATAGAAATGTAAATTAGCCCCAGATCATACTCATACATACCGGTTTCAAAAACCCCGGTAACCGTAAACCTGCTCATCCTGGGAACCGGATCAGCTTCACCCTCGACGTTGGCCAGAGTCATCACAACCACCTCTGCACCGTCACGCACACCCAGTTTATCTGCCAGCCCCAAACCTATACATATACCCGGAAACCGCCGTCCCCTGTCCGATTCTGCACTGTCCAGATTAAAAGTGCCCCATTTGACAGTTGTACCCAGATCGGTTACAGAAGCTTCCAGTTTATCGTCGACAGCTGTAAACATGACCCCCTCCTGAACCTGATCATGCTCGACAGCTGCTTTACCAGAAATATAGGGGGCAGCTCCCGTGACTCCAGGATATTTCAGTATCACCTGCCGCAAAGAGTCATGATTCTCAATAGGCCTGGAATGGTACTGCATAATGCGGGCGTGAGCATGGGTACCTACGATCCTGTCCCGCACCTCTTTTTCAAATCCGTTTGCGATTGATAAAGCGATTATCAGAACAAAACTACCCAGACAGATCCCTACAGCAGTCACATATGTGCCCACCTTACGCTTTCCCCGCAGATACCGCCAGGAAACAAATGCCTCAAATGAACTCATGCTCCGGTAAATTCTCCTTTAAGAAAGCGACTCATTCCGGACGCATCAGCGGAAACAGCACCACATCACGCAAAGTCACTGCATTTGTTAAAAGTGCGATAATTCTGTCAATGCCCATGCCCCATCCGGAAATAGGCGGCATTCCAAACTCAATACACTGAAGAAAATCATTGTCCACATCCATAGTCTCTTTATCCCCATGCGCCCTGGCTTCTGCCTGCTGCCTGAACCGCTCTGCCTGATCAACGGGATCAACCAGCTCTGAATAGGCATTCACCACTTCCCAACCATTGACCACCAACTGGAAACGATCCACTACCAGCGGATTCTGATCATTTTTACGTGCCAGAGGCGAAAGGTCCAAAGGATGATGAGTAATGAAAGTGGGGTTAATAAGTTGTGGACGGGAAACCTTCTTGTAAAGAAGATCTATTAAAGTACCACGTCCTGCACTCGCGATTTCCACATCGGTTTCAAAACGAATCCCCTGACGGTCTATTTCCTTCATCAGTTCTTCTTTAGTACTGAAAGCATCAATGTCAATCCCGCAATCCTTTAAAATCAGCTCCCGGAAAGAGTACCTGGGCCACTCTCCTTCAAAGGAGATCTCTGTTCCCTGATATGTTAGCCTGAGACTGCCATTAACCTTGTTAAGCAGGTCTTTGAACAGTTTTTCAGTGAAATTCATATTGTCAATATAATTCCAATAGGAAGCATAATATTCCAGAAGAGTGAAATCCGGAAGATGCGAGGCATCCATGCCTTCGTTTCTAAAAGACCTGGCAAACTCATAAACCCGGTCAAATCCACCGGCAATCGCCCGCTTCAAATAAGTCTCCGGGGCAATACGAAGATATATGTCAATATCCAGTGCATTATGATGAGTCTTGAAAGGGCGGGCCAGTGCACCGGTTGCCTTGTTAGTCAATACAGGGGTGTCTATCTCGGTAAAACCATTATCATCCAGAAAATTTCTTATGGTCCTGATAATCAGAACTCTTTTTCTGAACCGCTCCCTGGACTCCTCTGACATTATCAGATCCAGATATCTCTTTCGTAAACGAAGTTCCGGGTCTGTAATCCCATGAAACTTCTCCGGTAAAGGCCGCAATGACTTGGAAAGAAAAGTAAAACTGGATATGTCAATCGTTTTTTCACCAGTTTTGGTAGTGATCACTTCCCCTTCAACACCAATAAAATCACCAATATCCACCAGTCGTTTCAGATCATCAAACTGCTTACCCAGCTTGTTTTTCTGCACCGAAAACTGAATCTTTCCATCAACATCATACAGATGCCCGAATGCCAGCTTCCCAAAATAACGCAATGCGATGATTCGGCCCGCCACCCTCACCGCTTTTGTTCCATCAGGCAGTTTGGATGCCTCACTCAAACGATGCGTACGCTCGAAACGCTCACAATAGGGGTGATATCCAGCCTCAACAAGTTGAGGAACCTTATCCAGACGAACCTTCATCTGCTCATGTAAATCAGCTTGAGTATCCACAGATCCATTCTCCGAAATGAATTTCAATGACTTATGGCTTTTACCAGGAAAAACAGTAAGTACGAATACGCATCACACCAACAGTTATTTCACTACAAACCAGCCAGTTTCAGTAAATCGGGTAAAATAGTTCATTCATTTGAAATTTCAAAACAGGAACAAATAAATTTGAGATAATGAGATATCAGATTTTTGATTTGAGGAAAAAGGAGAAGGAAATTTGAGATTTTTAGATATCGGATTTTTTTTGGGGCATTGAAAAGAATCGAAAACCGATTTCCTAAGAAAGTTATATACCCGCTCACCAAAGAACCGCACTGATTTTGGTTGAATTTTCTTAGTGCATGATTTAATTAATGTTAGGTTGTCTTTCTGTCCATTAAGTAATTTATTTCTTCTGAATCAGATACGATTCATTCAGGAGGAGATTTTGATTAAATTATTTATAATGGTGTGTGCAATGGCTGCGATATGCAATTCTGCAAGTATAATATCTCCGAATAATTCAAATATTCAATATTTTGGCAGATTCGATTTCTCAAATCCATCTGAAGTTGCTTTTGAATGGCCCGGTGTTTATATCAGGGCGGTATTCCAGGGAACCTCCTGCAAAGTCATCCTCAGAGGCAATGACCTTTTCGATGTCTTTATAGATGAGAAAGCGGTGGCAGTCCTTAAATCCGGACCCAAACCAGACACCCTTATTGCAGCTGATGGTCTAGAGGATAAACCACACCAGTTACTCCTGAAAAAACGCTCCGAATCAAGCGTACCCTCTTTTTTTCAGGGTTTGGTTCTGGATAGTGGCAAAGCATTAATCACCCCGCCTGCTCCACCTGTCCGCAAAATCGAGTTTATAGGTGATTCCTATACTGCCGGATTTGCAAGTGAATACACCTCAAGAGAATGTCCGCCCGATAAAGCAGACTCGATTATAATGAATTTTACTAATACTAACAAGGCCTTCGGTCCACAGGTGGCCAGCCATTTTAATGCACAGTACCAGATCAATGCAATCTCGGGAAAAGGACTGGTCCGTAATTATAACGGTATAGATCCCGGCAAAGAGCTTCCATTCTACTATGAGAAAGCACTGCTCTCAACTGAAAACAATGTATGGAACTTCTCCAGCTGGAAAGCTGATGTGGTAGTAATAGGAATAGGAATTAACGATTTTCAGGCAGACCCACCTTACGCAGATTCATCACTTTTCGATGCTGCCTATGTTAAGATTCTGACAAAACTGCGCAAAAACTACCCCGGAGTGAAATTTATCTGCTGTGCCACAAAGGTATGGCCAACGGATGCATTGATACCACGAATTAAAAGTATCGTTGAAAATCAGAAAAAAAAGGGTCACAAAGATATATGGTACTATGAATACACCACCGAAAACAGAGCCCTTTACGGACATCCTGGAACCAAAGATCACCAGACAATTGCCAAAGGACTTATTCCGGTTATTGCAGAAGCGACAGGATGGAAACAAAAGTAAATTCAGATTTCAGATATTAGATTTTTGATTTGAAGAGTAGGAATGGGAGATTTCTGATCTGATAAGAAAAATATGAAGATTTTTGATTTTAAGAGTAGGAGTGAGAGATTTTTGACCTGATAAGAAAAATATGAAGATTTTTGATTTTAAGAGTAGGAGTGGGAGATTTCTGACCTGATAAGAAAAAAGATGAAGATCTCTGATTTTAAGAGCAGGAATTGATGTTAATAGAATGAGCAATTTTTTATTCAGAGCAGTTTTTGAAAATAATATGAAAATGAAATCTGGGAATAACAGGATTGGGATTGGAAGCAGACCGAAAGAGGCCAGGTGCAGCAATTCACAACTTAAGTCACCCATTATGGAAATCAAATGAGAAGTATCTGTGTTTATTGTGGTTCCAGTAGTGGAACCGATATGATCTATCGTCATACAGCAATCGAACTGGGTAAAGCCCTTGCCAGTCACAATATCAGACTGGTTTACGGGGGAGGAAAAATCGGTCTCATGGGTGAACTGGCTGATTCTGTGTTAAAAAACGGAGGACAGGTAACAGGTATTATCCCCCGTTTCCTCTATGAAAAAGAGGTTGCTCATACCGGCCTTACCAGACTTGAAGTTGTCGAAACGATGCACCAGAGAAAAGCAACGATGATCAAGGAAGCTGATGGATTTATCACTTTGCCCGGAGGTTTTGGAACACTGGATGAGACCTTCGAGGTAATCTCCTGGGGCCAACTGCAACTGCACCAGAAACCCTGTGCTTTCTACAACATACAAGGATACTACGACGAGCTTAAAAATTTCATAGAAAGAGCCATCAGTGAAGGATTTGTAGATAAAAAGTTTAGACAATTATTCTGTTTTGAAAGTAACCTAATAAATATCATGGATTTCTTTGCTTGCTATACTCACCCATTCTCTGATAAGGCACTGGATGCTTTGAGGTCTCAGAGTAACCCCCCTGCAGATTGCCCCGCACTTTCATCAGATAACCAGTTGTAACAGGCAGTAAATCATTATACGGCAGATAGCGAATAAAAAATCAATGAGACTGCCTGGATAAATGATTGCATTTATCCTTTATGCGATGTAATTTACAATAATCGGAAGTGGAATTTATGAAGAAACAAATGACAAAAGAGCAGATGGATTTTTACTTTTCTATTTATTATCCAGTGCTTTACTACTCATGTTCCGATATTAAATCCATTGACTTCGAAGAGTTCATGGAAAGTGGCTTGACGCTATTCCGTTTAGCCAGAGATCATTTATATAATAACAGAATGCTTATTGATTCTTACATTGAACAGGTGAGTGAGAACACTGTAATAGATAGTTGCAGCATGGCCTTACTTAACAACATGAAAAATGCGCGATACTCAGATTTCATCGTTGTTGAGAAGGATGGACTCGTATATTATGTAGATTACAGGAAAAAAAATGAGATCTATCGAATCTGTGGAATCTCACAGGATCCAATCGAGCTTTATCAATGTTTTCCCTGCCGGGCAAAAACTGCTGTATTTGATTTTGAAGGCCAGATCGTTTCAGATGGAATTCTTGATATAATTCAGAAAAAATACCCTCAAAATGCTGCAAAAGCCATTATCAGAGATTTCGAAGAGGACATGGAAGATATGCTAACCGACAAAATTTGCAGTTGAACAATCAGCCTGTTACCAATGAAGACACATTGAAGCTGACATTATTTGAATTTTTTTATTTCCTGATGGACATAATGATTAACGGGAATTAAATCACAATTAAAAGATATTATCTTCTATATTATCTATCCAATTTGTAAAATGATTCAAACGTGGTTCATGTCCCCTTTTGGACCAAAGTGTGGATGTTAGAAAGAAAATTTTTCGCAGTGAATGTTTTTTGAAGGAATACCGGCACTTTTAAGGTCTTTAATTACACTTATTCTCAAAGAATCCGGACCACAGATATAAACAGCAGTATTCCGGATTTCTTTCTTTCTAATAACCGTTTCCAGGAGAGTCTTATCTATACGTACTGACCCAGAGATTGAATTTGTCGCTCTGGTGAGTACCGGCACAAAAAGAAACAGTTCATTTTTAGATTCTATTCGGGTAAAGAGATCCCGGTAAATCATCTCATCTGCGGTTCTGGTACTCCAGATCAGAGTCAAAGGAGCCTTTATCTCTTCAAAATTCCATTCATTAATAACCGAGAGAAAAGGGGTTATCCCTATTCCTCCTGCAATGAAAATATGATGAGATCCATCTTGTACAGGTGTAAATATTCCATATGGACCGTCAAAAAGGACATCTGTTCCGGGCTCCACTTTTTTCAGTTTTGAAGTATAATCGCCCAGATTCTTTACAGTTATGGATAATTCATCAGTTCCTGGCTGAGATGAAATAGTAAATGGGTGTTCTTCTTTATTGTGCATCCTGGACATGAGCCTGAAATAACCGAACTGTCCTGCCCTGTATTTAACGGCACTGTCTTTGATGTGGTGCATGTGTATTTCAACAATTTCAGATGTTAACTGTTTGACAGTAGTCACTTTAAGCAGCCTGCCACGGGAAACGGGTCTGATCCATTTATGATAAATGAAAAATGAGATACCTGTAAAAGCCCAGCCACCCAGAACTAAAATGCGCCGGTTGCTTTCACCGGTTGAGGATGCGAGTAAAGCGTGTATAGCAATTATTGCAGCAGCCATCGATGTGAAGTTATGAAAGACCTTCAATTTGGAGTAGTCCAGTTTAAGTTTCTCTTCTGCCATTTTTTTCAGAGCCTTTACCCTGGAATTCCTGCCGATGATGTTATTGACCATGAAGAGCAATGTTAAAACTATTATGATCAAAAAAAGAACAGCCCCGGCGATACCTGCTCCGGTTTGTAAATTTACATTAAAACCATATATCAGTTTGAAGCAAAAGTGTGCTATCGCTGCGATCATTGCACCCAGAGCCATATACCCATGGAAGCGTAGCACACGGTCATGGCCAAAGATCCTGTCAAAATAGCGAATTCTTGAAGAAATTATCAAAGCATTAATAAAATAGACGTAACTTATAATTCCCATTACCATTCCCAGGGAATAGCTATGGAAAAAAGAGTACCAGTTACCCCAGAAATAGAGTAAAATCGGGAAAATTGGACTGGCCAGTGCTAAACCAGTCCATAGTACATTTTCAATTTTTCTGTTATTCATCTGATGATGGAGAGGTGGCGGTTGCTGAAGTCAACCGATTTTTCAGCATTTTCACATACTCTGCAGCGAGTCTTTTCCCATCTCTTTTATTCGATGCAGAAGTGACAGCATCGACTGAGACCTCAACTTTCCAATCGTGAGTCTGAGTGGTATGTAAAATTATGCGGCTTGAATACTTTTCATTTTTGCTGATCCAGTCGTTAATCCAGGGCCTGACCTGCGAATTAACACCAGAATTGCTGATAAAGATTGCACCATAATCTCCAGGATTCTCCTTATCAAGCGCACCTTTTGAATGCTCAATAACCCTGACTTCAATCGTATCCTTTTCAAGAAGCGATTTCATCTTCTTTACCAGATCTGTTTTGAATTCAGTGGTTTCATATGCCAATAAAATTTTTTTCTTTTGATTACCAGCCAAACTATCCTGAGCAAAAATCTGAAACCCTGATGTCAAAAATAATGTGACTGCCAAAAGATACCTGATCATCCAAACCTCCTGTCCATTGCTTACCAAATACTTCTTCGCTTTCATAGTCCGGATCAAGGTTCTACACCGTTTTCATCTTCCTCATCTTCCATACCACTGAGGAAAAGATCGATATCACCTTCCAGCAATTCATAGTAGTTTTGAAAATCCTGTTGTGAGTAATTGCCATAGTACCATGCTTTGTATACGGTGTATTCTTCCAGAGCTACAAATGAACCTGCACGGGTCTCCTGGTTAAGCATGTTAATAATGGAGAGTAAATTAGGATCTTCAGGATCATAATCTTCAGCACCCTTAAATGCGGTTGTAAACATAACTCCGCCATTATCTTCACTGATTGCGATCCAGACTTTCTCAGGGTGTTCATATGTAAAAACTCCCTCGTCAACAGTTTCCATGTATCCAAGACTTGCCAGATGAGCCCTTATAGAATTCAAGTCATTTTCAACCATTTTTACTCCAGATTAATTTAAGTTTTATACTCTTTTACCGGATAATATCCGTTTCACAAAGAATAATAATGAATTTGTTTCTGATGAAACAGATACTCAAAATGTGTTTTTAAAGTACTAATCTACATTAAGTGGTCCGGGAAAATCAAAAATCCCTTTCTCCAATCAAAAATCCCTTTCTCCAATCAAAAATCTCTTCTCCTAAAATCAAATATCTAAAATCTGAAATCTAATATCAAAATCATCCTATTCTCAATCCTCTGGGGAGTTGTTCACCGAAGATTTTGCTCTTATCCTCCTCATCAAGAGAACCCCCATTCTGCACCAGTTCGATGAAATGTTCTCCGGCGTTGAATTTTTGCATATAGGCAATAACCTGACTTCTGCTTTCTTCGTCTATATCCCGATACCTGTCATTGGTTTTTCTACACAACTGCATCAAAGAAAGCATAACTGCAGATGATGGTTGTAAAGATGAGATAATCTCCAGCGCCCATGATGAAGCAGTTTCCGAAGAGACTAATTCGTTGAGAGGACCATAGACCGGTACACGTGTACCAAGCCTTCCGATCGCCCACACACCAGCATCGACCAGAGAATCGGATCTATTGACTATCATTTTTAAAGCGATACCGGCTATTTCCTCTTTGAGCGATACCTGAAGATATTCCAGAGAGGCAAGCAACCTCCATATTTCAGCCAGTTCGTGCACCCCGTATTTTACATCTGACTTTGTTTTCTTTTTTTCACCGACCCGCAGATTGGCAATAAGGTTTTGAGCCAGTGTACGTTGCTGTCCGGGAGTCAGTCCTCCGGCGATTCTCCTCCAGAAGATCCACCATTCTGACATACAAGCCTGATTTCTGGGATGAACTACCCCTTTTTGGAAGATATACCAGGTTTGCTTGACTCTCCAGTCATCTACAGCATACCCATATCCGGGTCTCAAAGAGAAGCCCATGAAATTGAGCCATCTAAGCTCATGTAAAGGATCAATTGAACGGCCCGATTCAACTTCCAACAGAATTTCCCAGAACGAGCGTAGAAGTGATGGAGGCCAGGAGTTGCGGTCCAAGCCTATTTGCTGTTCAAGTTTTTTCATCAGTTGTGAAGGATCTGCAGTTTTTCCCTGTTTGGGGCAAAAAGTGTCGATTATGATGTCCCTACACGTTGAAAGTACAGATGAATCAACAAAGCCCATCTGTTCCCCGATAGTTTTATGCACTGGTACATCGGTTCTGGTTGCAGAGCGAACATCAAACTGCAGTTTCCAGCTGCGGTTTCCTGAAACTTCAGTACACCACAGGTCAAGGGTTCCGATTTCGGTCAGACGGGTGTGGAGCATGACCTTGACCGTGTCAGCTTCCATTTTTTTGCCTGATCGCAGCACAGTGCTTATTGGTGGTAAAGCATACATTTCCAGGGGGTCTATAATAATCAGGTCTCCCGGTTTATCAGTTGTCCTGAAGCTTGAAACAAAAAGAGGAAATTCCACCGGTTGACGTATCAGTAAATCGAAAGTACGATTGCTCAGGTCAACATTCTGTCCTTCCTGAAGACCTGCCGGAGCCAGGCATAAAGCTCTGGTTTCCTCCCCGCTTTGCACCCCTATGTAATAGGAGCGGGCCAGTCCGGCTGTTATCCTTACTCCCAGTCCGCGACGGACCATACCGAAATAAGATGCCCCCCTGGAGACTGCAAGTTCGGGATGATTGTTTTCAAATAAGACTGGTTCCCAGGGTTTTTCTTCTGTACTGAACCATTTTTTTATTACTTCGATTATTCTTTGGCGGATCGCAGAAGAAGCCAGAACTCCACCATTAAAAAGGACGATATCCGGTCTTGCCGGATCAGCCTGAGATTCTTTGGAGAACTGAGCTTGAGAATGACGGTGTGCAGTCAGAAATGCAGCCAAATGTCTGGTAACTGCAGGATCAGATGCATAAGGTAAACCGAATTCCTGAAAACCGGATTGACGGGAAGATGGTTTTTCGGTCAGATCTACAAACGGGAAAAATCCTTCAATAAGAATCTTTTCTACTTTGTCTAAATTTATCTCAGTCTGTATGCTTCCTCCTATAAGAGAGGAACCGGAACTCTGAATGGTGATACTCATCTTTTCCGGAGGATTTTCACCTAAGAATGACTCTTTTGCTCTTTGGCAGTTTCTTAAAAGTGAACCGAATTGACGGGGAACCAGCTTTTTTCCTCCCAGCAGCTCTGATTCTACATAGTAGGCTAACGCAAGATCCAGATTATCTCCTCCCAGAATCAGGTGATCACCTACGGCGATACGGTGAAACTGGACCTTCCCTGAATCCTGTTCAGAACGCACCTGAATCAAAGTAAAATCGGTTGTGCCCCCACCGATATCACAAATAAGAATCTTCTGTCCGGGACTTACCTGATTTTGCCAGTTTTTGGAATGCTGGTTTATCCAGGCATAGAATGCGGCCTGGGGCTCCTCCAGCAGTACTACTCTGGGAATACCGGCTTCCGATGCAGCTGCTACTGTCAATTCGCGAGCGATCTCATCAAATGAAGCCGGCACAGTAATTATCACATCCTGCAACTCAAGAGGCGCATCTGGATGAGAGTAGTTCCATGACTGCCTTATATGCAATAGATAACGGGATGTAGCTTGAACAGGTGATATTTTCTCCACATCCACAGCACCATGCCATGGCAGTAAGGCAGCCGTACGGTCAACGCCGGAATGGCTCAACCAGGATTTTGCAGATGCCACCAACCGTGCTGACACCTGGGAGCCATGATCACGGGCAAAACTCCCGCAAACTGTTCTCTTTTCAACACTATCCCAGGGCATGTTCAAGGAGCCGCTCCTGAATTCAGAAGCTGCTGCTTCATAATGGAATGATGGCAATAGCGGCAAAAAAGCAGTCTCATCAGGAGCTATCAGCTGTAAAACCGGAAAATCCTCTACCCTGAATGGCTTCTGCAAAGTATTTACAAAAGAAACCGCAGAATTGGTGGTGCCCAGATCGATACCAACAATATAACGGGCCTGTTCCTGCTGATCTTCAATATCCATAACCGCATTCTTTTCAGATGTCAAATTCAGCCTTTCTTCTCACGTACACTGAATTCAAGTTTCCATGAATCTTCAGAAACTGTACTTTTGCACCATAATTCAAAAACTCCCAGCTCGGTTATCTTTGAGAGGAAATGCACTGGCACATACCCTTCCACAAAACGCTCATCTGCTGGGAGTTTGGATTCCAGTGAATCGGTTTCCTCCAGTTCATTTTCATTCCATTGGGTTAAAAGATCTCCGGGTTTATCTTTTTTTCTGACTGGTGAGCTGAAAAAACGGAATTTGACTGGTTCACCAACAACCAGACCGATCTCCTCACTGGGTACTTCAATCTCGCTTCCCTCCTCCATACCAAAAGGCACTACACATAAGGCATTTAGCGGGCGTTCGATTCCTGGAACAGCTGGCCCGGAAGTCTCTATCCCCACGTAATAAGAACGGCCAGTACCTCCCCGGATACGGATCCCGTGCCCCTGTTTAATGAAGGAGTAATAAGCGGCACCTCTGGCAACAGCGTAATCATAATCTGGGGTACCCTCCAAAGTCGAAACTGAGCTCTTGGGGAACCAGCTTTTGATAACCTCCAGTAATCTTTTGCGAAACTGAGCAGATTTAAAGACTCCACCATTAAAGAGTACATGAGAGGGTTGAAGAGGAACCGACTTATTTTCATTATGAAATCTCAGAAATTGAACCAGGTGCCTGGTGATGGCGGTATCATGTTCAAAGGGTAAACCTAATTCCTTAAAACCGGATGCCGGTCTACGTGAAGGAGAAGCATCAGGAAGACATGTTGGGAAAAAGCCATCCATAAGCAACGAGGAGATTTCCTCTGCTTCAAGTTCAGCTGATATTGTGCCACCTATAAGTTTGGAACCCCTGCCAAGGATAGTTACCGGACAGTTTTTAGGCGGTTTATCTGAGAGCAGCTGTTCTTTGGCGATTCTGCAGGAATGCCAAAGGGAAACTGCCTGCCAGGCATCCAGGTCTGTGCCTTTCTGAGAGAAAATATTGCGGGCGAAATGTGCCATGGTAAGATCCATATTGTCCCCACCCACCAGGATATGGTTTCCCACAGCGATTCTTTTTAAGATCAGATCTCCCTCTTCTTCTGCAACACCAATGAGGGTAAAATCGGTTGTTCCACCACCGACATCACAAACCAGAAGAGTATCACCAACGGAGAGTCTTTTTCGCCACAACTCACCTGAATCTTCCAACCAGGCATAGACCGCTGCCTGAGGTTCCTCCAGAAGTAGCAGATTTTCAGGAAGACCAGCCTTAGTGGCTGCTTCCATAGTAAGTTCGCGTGCGCTGGCATCAAATGATGCAGGTACAGTTAATACGACCTGTTGTTGTGCTATCGGGGCGTCAGGAAATTGATTATTCCAGATAGCCACTATATGGGCCAGATAACGCCGTGAGGCTTCCACAGGAGATATCTTTTTAATATCTGAAGGTGCGTTCCAGGGAAGAATATTCTCACGGCGGTCCACTTTTGAGTGGGCCAGCCAGGATTTTGCAGCTGCAATTGTGCGAGCAGGAACTTCTGCAGCCTGCTTTCTGGCAAGCTCTCCAATGGCATAATCCCGCCCCTTTTCCCAAGGCAGATCATAACTGCGTTTCTCTTTTTCAGCATCAGTAGCCTGATAGCAGAACGAGGGCAAAGAAAGACGGTTTTCAATCGTAGCCGGACCTGTCAACTGCTGAATATTCAGCAGCTCGATTTTGGCATTTTCATCCCCAAGTTTAACAAATGCTACTACACTATTGGTGGTGCCCAGATCGATTCCTATAGAATATGCAGCCGCCATAGCTAAAAGCTCCTTTTTTAACAAATTTTCAGAATTACTTCTGAGCCGTTTTCCAATTCAGTTTTTGTCTGTTGAAATTATAAACGAAGAAATGAGTCAGAATATCAAATCCTGATCTGATAATACTGCAATGCGACCACTTCGGGGTTCAGGGTAATTCGACCTCTACTGGAGCGATAATATCCGCAGATCCTTCATTACCATTCCATAGCGGCAGCTCAATTTTTGTTGCACGCCAACCATGATGACGCACAGTACCCTCGTAGGGGGGATTTCCGGTTACATTACCGGTGAGTCTGAACTGTTCAGGATCAAAGCCGGATACCACAGTAAGACAAGAACCCTCATCGTTATCAACCAGAGGTCGTATCTCAAAAGCTCTATCCAGAACAGCTGCACAATCCCGATGGACATCACGTACTGCAGCTCCAATCTGAGCATCGCTGTAGCCGTCGATAGGTTCTTTTAAAAAGTCAATCAACCGCCCTTCCCGCTGCAGAAGAGCCAATAATTGAACAGCATCATTTCTGACTTTCTGCGGCTGTACTTCCTGAGGCTCTTTATGTTCCAGCAGAGCTTCCTGGGGTTGACCTTCAAAAAAAGTTTCAATTTTTTCGGCAAATGATTTCTTGAAAAAAATCCAAAAGAAAGTCCGGAATGCGAGTTCAACTCGATTCATATAAAGTATCCTTTCGATAGTTTATCGGGAGAATAAAGCTGTGTCAGGACTTATTGTGTCAGGACTTATATAAAGATACAAAATGGCAGATGGATTTCAGAATCATAAATTAATGAGGCCATCTTTTTTAGGTTTATATAGAATCATTTCCGATAAGTGCATCCTGTTCGGTTTTTAGATTTAAAAGTTTCAAGGTCTCAAATAAGAGTTATTCAGCACCAAAAGCTCTGCAAAATGCCCCTATTGAGTAATTCGTGAGGTCAAATGTTGAAACAGATTTGCACCGTGCAGATCTACTTTTCCAATGAGGACAGGTCGAAAATGCACAAAACTTTCTTTTGGAATCGTTTGAAGGTCCAGGATGCATTGCAGATCGATCATGAGAAGAGATCATCTTCCCGGAAAGAATAGTCCGGTAAAAACGATCCTCTATCCGGTCGAAAAAAACAACGCCAACAGGACAAATTCTCTCACTCTACCCCCCATACATCCTTATGGTTGATTTTATATTCGACATCAGTGAGATAAATTGGAATTATTCTGTCCAGATTGAGAGCCTTAAGTATTTCCAGTATCCTCCCGGATACATTCACAATAACCAGGACTCCTCCCCTACCCTGTACGAATTTTCTGATCCTTACTATAAGCCCCAGACCGGAGCTGTACAAATTATTTACTATAGACAAGTCTAATATCACATGTGTCAGCTTTCCGTTGCAGTTATTTATAATTGCAGATTCAACAGTTTTACTGTCTTCGAGCTTTATTGAATCGGGTATATTAATCCACAGATCCCCAGCCTTACTGGCAATTGATAGTTGTCCAAATTCCATTTTCTTATTCCTGACTTATCGGGTCTTTTGGGTTCAGATGAAGACGTTTATTCACAAACACATGACTTATAAACATTTTTGAAAGTCAATTACACGGATCTGAACTGTTTCTGGACCACCTTCAACTCCTTTCAAATATACTACTTACCTTTTAATAACACTTCCTTATGCAAACTTTGTCCAGATTCACAATTTGGATTGCACCAGAGTTCTGCAAATCACGTCCCAATCCACTGAAGTCCGTTGGGAAGGATTTGCTTTATAATAAACACGATCAGAACACTCCTCAATCCTGAAATATTGATCAAGGAGATTTTTACACACAGCCATTTTGTATAATATGTGATAGCATTAGGGGGTTGGAATTGATTATAAAATCCCTGCAAACCATTTGCAAGCAAAATAAAATGATTTCTGTATCTGTTGCCGGGCTCTATAGTAGTGATCCTCAAAAAATTCACTGATTTGCCACTTGACAGATACTCTGGAGGTGTATTGATTCAAATTAATGATTGAATCAGATCAGCTGCCATAAATGCACCTGAAACCGCATCCCTGGAATGGCTTTTCTTGTGCAAAATGTGACCGAGAGCATCTTCCCATTGCAAACTGAAATACTGTTCTTCAGAGAGACAGTACCCCATCCCCCATTTTTTTACCGCTTTCTCCAGAACCGGATATTCAGCAAAGTTCTTCCTTGGTAAATAAATAAGAGGAGTTCCGTTCAAAAAGCATTCTGAAATCACTCCGTAACCGATTTTACTTACGACGCAATCTACAGATGAAATTATATCCTGATATGGAAAAACCTTTTTATCTATCAGGTGAAAATTGGAGGGTCTGGAGGGTAAATCATAGAGTCCCAGAAATTCCCAATCGGAAAAATCATTGAGTTTCTGCCAGCAGGCACTGTTCATGCCGAAATCACCGGTGTAGATAAGCCCAAGCTTCTTATTACTGTTTATACCATACCTGCTAAGAACAGATTCTTTTCTGTTAATACCTATCCGCCCGGTCACAGGTACTTCCACCCTTTTGCGGAAATAGTCCATATCCATTGAGGGTTGCAAGGCGATAAGGAGATCAGCATAAGAATACTGTTTTATAATTTCATCAAGATATGGTTTAAAAGATGGATTCCAGTTCAGGTATTCAGCATATATGTCATGCCAGGTAAAGTTAGTGACAGCCACAGAAGGAAGGCTGGAGTGTCTGGCTATTTCAAATGCAAACGGGGTTATGTCACTGACAATCAAATCCACCTTTTGAGCAGCACACCATTTAAGCTCCTTTTCCAGGTTTTCCCGGTTTTTATCAGCTATCTTTCTATAACATTCCAGAGTTGACAAAATATCTACGGTTACCCCATCAGACTGCAGGCAACCGCAATCATACCTGGCTTCCAGTACAGAAAACGGTCTGTTAAGCTCTTCGCAGAAAAACTTCTGGGGCAACAGAGTTCTGAAGGTTATCTGAACATCAGTGGAGAAACAGTTTGCTATAGCGGTAGCACGCACACCATGTCCGTATCCATGTGAGGTAATAAAATAAGCTATATGCACAACATCCTCCCCTTATCATCGTATTAATTGCAGAAATTGCTCTGTCTTGCGAAATTTAAATGAAAATACAAAAATGTTCTATTCAGAGCGGTCTCTAACTGCTGATAAATTTTCTATTAGGTATCTAAAACTACATTTATTATATTTCTCGGCCGTTGAAGATTAAAACTTTGCCACAGTAATAATCTCCTTGGAACTAATATAAGAGTCCCCGAAACAGTTTATTGTTTTCTAAAAAAAAACACAGTGTTTCTGACAAACTGTTTTAAAGGTGATATAATTGTGGTATATCAGCAGAAAAAAGAAATTGGTATCAGTTTGAACACAGATCGCTCGTTTTTTATTGCACAGAACGCTATTTTTACAGTGAGAGGTTTTTGATTATGGCCAATGACATCCTTACGATGCGCAATATAGGAATCAGCGCACATATCGATTCAGGAAAAACGACACTGACAGAAAGAATATTGTTCTACTGTCAGAAAATCCATGCTATCCATGAAGTTAAAGGCAAAGATGGTGTTGGTGCCACAATGGATTCGATGGAGCTTGAACGTGAACGTGGTATCACCATTTCATCTGCTGCAACCAATGTAGAGTGGAAAAACCATCAGATAAACGTTATTGATACCCCGGGACACGTAGATTTTACAATAGAGGTTGAACGTGCACTCAGGGTACTGGATGGAGCGATTCTGGTACTATGTTCCGTTGGTGGTGTACAGTCTCAATCCATCACGGTTGACCGTCAGCTTAAAAGATACAAAGTACCCCGTCTCGCTTTTGTTAATAAGTGCGACCGTTCCGGAGCTAATCCTTTCAAAGTTAAAGACCAGCTCCGTGAGAAACTGGGTCACAATGCAGTAATGGTACAGATTCCTATCGGGTTAGAGGAAAAGCTTGAAGGTGTTGTCGATCTGGTTACCATGAAAGCTGTATATTTTGATGGCAAAAACGGTGAGAATATCCGGGAGGATAATATCCCTGCACATCTGGAAGAGCAGGCAAAAGAATATCGGGAAATAATGCTGGATACACTTTCCATGTATTCAGATGAACTTGCAGAATCATATCTGGAAGGAACCGAAACTGTAGAACAGATCCGTAAGGCGATCAGAGCGGGCACCTTATCATTGCAGCTTACACCGGTTTTCTGCGGATCAGCTTATAAGAATAAAGGTATTCAGCTTCTACTGGATGGAGTTATTAATTATCTGCCCAATCCTTCAGAAATTGATTACCGGGCTATAGACAAAGACAAAAATGGTGAAGAGTTCCCCATTAAAGCCGATGATAATGAAGCACCGATAGTACTAGCTTTCAAACTTGAGGATGGACAGTACGGGCAGCTTACATATATCAGAGTTTATCAGGGTTCGATTCGCAAAGGTTCTGAGCTGGTAAACAGCAGAACTGGAAAAAGGTTCAAAGTCGGCCGGCTTATCAGGATGCATGCCAATTCTATGGAGGATATTAATGAAGCAGGCGCAGGTGACATTGTTGCTTTGTTTGGTATAGATTGTGCCTCCGGAGATACTTTCTGTGCAGAAGACCTCAATGTGAGCATGACTTCCATGTACGTTCCGGAACCGGTTATCTCTCTGGCAATAAAGCCGGTAGACAAGAAGTCTGCCGATAATATGTCAAAAGCTCTAAACAGGTTTGTTAAAGAGGACCCGACTTTCAAAAGTTTTGTAGATCCTGAGTCCAATGAAACCATCATCAGGGGTATGGGAGAGTTACATCTCGAAATTTATATTGAAAGAATGAAGCGTGAGTACAAAGTTGAGCTTGAAACCGGGATGCCTCAGGTGGCTTACAGGGAAACTATCACCCAGGCAGCCAATTTTGATTATACTCATAAGAAGCAGACTGGTGGTGCCGGCCAATATGGACGGGTTGCTGGAATTATGGAACCATCATCGGAAAAAGATTACGAGTTTGTGGATGCAATCAAGGGCGGTGTGATTCCAAATGAGTTTATTCCTTCATGTGATAAAGGATTCAAGCAGTGTCTGTCCAAAGGTAAAATTATCGGATTTCCAATCGTGGGAGTTAAGCTTACCATAAATGATGGTAGCTTTCACCCGGTAGACTCTTCCGATATTGCTTTCCAGCAGGCGGCAATCGGTGGATTCTGGCAGGCCTTTGAAAAAGCAAAAGCTGAAATACTGGAACCTATTATGAAAGTATCCGTGGAAGGACCTTCAGAATTCCAGGGAAATATCCTGGGAAGCATAAACCAACGTCGCGGGATGATTGTCAGTACAACCGAGGAAAGCAATTTTACCAGAATTGAAGCAGAAGTTCCTTTAAGTGAGATGTTTGGCTATTCAACAGTTCTACGCTCACTCACTCAGGGAAAAGCCGAATTTACCATGGAATTTTTGAAATATGGAAAAGTACCGGCTTCTATCGCAGAACAATTGAAAAAACAATATCAGGAAGAAAAGAAAACCGATGGCAAAAAGGGTAAATAAAAAGGAGGCAGCTAATGGTTAAAAAAGAACTCATAACCAGGAGCCCATTACGCATCCTGGAAAAATCAACCCATGGTGGGGTCGGAAAAGGTAATATCGGTGTTATAGCTGCCAGAAAAGGTGTGGGTAAAACCGCCTGCCTTGTTCACATTGCAACAGATCAGCTGTTTCAGGGCAAACATGTCATTCACGTTTCCTTTGCCAGTGATACAAGCCATATCGTTTCATGGTACGAGGACATTTTTCAGGAAATTGCTCGTCGCTATAAACTTGATTGCACAATGGATGTTCATGATGATATAATCAGACACAGAGTAATCATGAATTTTCGCCAGGATGGTGTGCAGGCGGATCAGGTACAGAAAGGTGTACGTTCCATGATTCAGGAGGGTAACTTTTCTGCAGATCTGGTTATAGTTGACGGCTATGATTTCTCTAAGGTCTCAGCTGAAGAGTTTTCCAGATTCAAAAAACTGGCAGAAGAAATGGGAATAGAGATCTGGTTCAGTGCGACTTTGCACAGGGACAGTTCCATGGTTAATGGTATTCCCTCGGTTCTGACTCCGATGATGAAAGATCTGGCAATCATAATCATGCTGGAACCCAGAGAGGGTCATATTCATCTTAAGCTGGTGAAAGATCATGAGGTAACTCCTGCTGAAGATTTACATCTAAAACTGGATCCTCAGATTCTTCTGATAGCAGAGGAAGCATAAGTTTTTCCGCAAGTACAGGTAAACCCCTGTACTTGCAATTCCCCTGAATCAAAGCGGCAGAGGTTCCAGTCGCAACGTCCGGAAAGGATAGCGATGAGAATACCTCTGTGCATGATTTTTCTGGTTCAACTGGTTTTTCAAGCAAATCCAGATAAAAATCAGTCTATAAAAAAGTTACCCCGCGATCCTTTTGAGATCCAATTAGCCAATCTTTCTGCCACCATTAATGAAAAAAACGGCGAATGCGAAAAGGTCAGAATCACTTACCCTGATTCAAAAGACCAGGTGATCATCACTGCTACAGATGACATATTTATTAAATTCACCCGCAACGGAAACGAAAAAACCGTTTATCGGGAAAACATCAATAGTGCATATACTATTTCTGCATTCGAAGCAAAACACCTCAAACTGGTCAGTAAATCACTATTAACAACTCTGGAAGAATTCGAAGAGGACTTACAAAACAACAGATGGGGGAAATGCCTTTTTCTTGATTCGTATTTTCCGCGCTTTCTTAAAGGCTATTATTACCTTTTCTGTCTTTCAATGAGCACCTCAGATGTTCTACCGGAGAGTGTAAATGTTGCGGATTCTTTGTATGATATCTCTCTCAATTCCGATAAATCAGATATCCGGCTCAACAAATGGCAATCAACGGACGATTACATCGTAAAATTGCGTATTGCCACCAAGGAGCTGATATACCAGATCAAACTGTGGCAGCAGGAAATTTCCAAAAAGGAAAAAAACAATTCGGAGATAACAGTCAGCAAAGAGTTTGCCCGCTCTCTGGGCCTATTTGCGAGTATATACTTTAATGAATCTGTGCAACAGAAAAAAACTCCCGCAACCGCTAAGACAACCAGATAACCTCCAGAGAGTAAAGCCAGTTAATTCTATAAAACAATTGTACTTTTCTATATTTTTTTATACAATCAAGCGATCCAAATATTAGGCAACATTCCTAACAAAATGTTATTTTTAGAATTAGCCCGAAATACAATTCCAAATGAATTACTATTTATCCCTTTAAACTGAGGCATTGATGCAGTTAAGAATTGGAAGTGCATTAAAGACAAAACTGTTTCTGGAAGATATGGTTTTAGAAGATGCTGCTGCAAAAGCTAAAGAAGAGGGGGTTAGAATCGGTAAAGTTCTCACCAACAACGGCATGATTTCTGAAGAACTTCTGTATGAAACTCTGGCTGAACAATACTCTCTGGAATTTATCTCCAGAATCGATAATCGCATCGATATGGACCTGCTCAGGGAACTGCCTGCAGAGCTTTTTAAAGAGGGGCGATGTTTTCCACTAGGGAGTGATGAGACGACTTTAAAAATCGTGGTCGCTGATCCGCTGGATATTGAGATAGTTCAACTGGCAGGGCTTTATAGTGATCTCTTAGTGGAAACTGCCCTGAGTACACCCACTGAAATGGAAAAACTCGCTAATCAGCTCTTTGAGGGTAACACTCTTTTTAAACAATCTGCTGGAAAGATAAGCAGAGAGTACGAAAAGCAGATGCAAGTTGATGAGACTCTCACTTTGGAGGAGATAAGAGAGAGAACCGAATCAGAACCGGTAGTCAGAATGGTATCTCTGATTTTTGATGAAGCAGTAAAATTAAACGTTTCAGACATCCACATTGAGCCATCAGAACATGATGCAAACGTGCGATTTCGTATAGATGGTATGCTGCGTCAATACACTGAACTCTCCAAATGGATGTTTACCCCTCTGACCTCCAGAATAAAAATTCTGGCAGATCTGGATATCGCAGAAAAAAGAGTACCTCAGGATGGCAGAATACGTTTTGTACAAAATAACCAGGCTTATGATTTCCGTGTCTCAACGCTGCCTACCCATTTCGGTGAAAAAACCGTAATTCGTATTCTCAAACATGACAAATCCCTTCTTGATCTGAAAAATCTAGGCATTTCGCCATCGGAACTGGATAAAATTTATGAACTGGTTGAAAAACCACAAGGTATGATTTTTGTTACCGGTCCCACAGGGAGTGGAAAAAGTTCCACTCTTTTCGCCTGTCTTAACCGTATCAAACACAAGGCGATAAATATCACCACTATTGAAAATCCTATTGAGTACAAACTTGAAGGTGTCAATCAGGTCCAGATAAATGATAAGGCAGGAGTAAGTTTTGCTGCAGCCCTGCGTTCCATTCTCAGACAAGATCCGGATGTAATTTTGGTGGGAGAGATCCGGGATAACGAAACTGCTCAGATAGCAGTGCAGGCATCCCAGACCGGGCATCTGGTGTTTTCCACTTTACATACCAATGACGCGATTGCGGCAATTACCCGCTTAAAAGATCTGGGAATTCCGGGTTTTCTTATCTCTTCCTCTCTTTTAGCAATCGTTGCACAACGTCTGGTTCGCGTTCTGTGTGTTAAATGCAAAAAAGAAACTGACATGTCCGATGATCTTAAGAAAAGATGGTCCGCACTTCTGGGTTCAGACTCTTTTCCCAAAACGTTCTCCGCTTGTGGCTGCGAAGCGTGTAATTTTACCGGCTATAAAGGCCGGGCCGGCATTTTTGAAATAGTGTCAGTTAATGAAAAAATCCGCGCTTTGATTTCCGAAAATATTTCCGAAACATCTTTGAGGAAAAAATTACGCGATGAAGGATTCAAATCACTTCTGCAGGACGGTATTTCCAAAGTCGAACAGGGAATCACAACCCCGGAAGAACTCCTCAGAGTAGTCCTGGTAGAGGATCTGGATTATGACAAATAAATTTAAACATTTAAATCTGTAGAATTTTCAGACAGGTGCCCCATGAATATCAGAGCTCTGTTTTGCTTAGTTATGCTTTGCCTCTCTCATGCAGCTTTTTCTCAGGATACACTGAATGATCCTGAAGAACGTAAACTGTCAATTGATGTCAAAGACACTGATCTGCGCGATGTGATCAGAATGATCTCAAAGGGATATGACATTAACATCCTTCTGGATAATGACGTATCAGGAAAAATAACCCTGCATCTGGTGGATGTTCCAATAATGGAAGGTTTACATAGTATAGCAGAATCCAACGGTCTGGAAGTAGTCAAGGAAGGAATGGTTTATAAAATCAAGAGAGCCACAGCAGAACAGAAATCCCTTATCCGTTATGCAGATGGTAAATTGACCATTGATGTTCAGAATATCGAAGTGAAATCATTTCTAAAGGAGCTTTCATCCAAAACCGCAATCAGTATAGTTCCGGATGCAAAAGTTGAAGGCAAAATTACCGGCAAACTCTATCAGGTTAACCTGGATGACGGACTCAGAGTCCTTCTTGAAGGAAACGGTTTCAAAGTTATAAAAAGAAAAAACATTTATCAAATAACAAGCAGCAGTGAACAACCCGGCCCTCAGTCATCTTTTCCTGGAAGAACTAACCTATCTTCAGCCAACACCAAATTTTTCGTGGAGTATAACAACGATCTTATATCATTGGAAGTAACCAATGGGGATCTGGAAGAGATAATCAGGGCTATTTCAGAACAGAGCGATGTGGAAATTATCACTTACGGAAGCATTAAAACCGAAATAAATGCAAAATTGAAAGATATACCCCTCACCGAAGCACTGGCTTTGCTGCTTGGAGGCACCAGATTCACTTTTGTGCAAAAAGACAAAGTTATTCTCATTGGTGATCGCAACACTGCAACTCCTTCGGGACAAACTCTTTCCAAATCGGAACTTATTCATCTTAAGCACATAAAAGCAGACAACCTTCCATCCATTTTGCCTAAGGATATTCCTCCTACCAATGTAAGAGTGATCAAAGAGCAGAACGCTCTTCTTATTTCCGGTACATCTGAAGACATAGTGACAGCAAAAGAGTTTCTCAATACTATCGATATCCCTACCCCACAGGTTCGCATCGATGCGGTTATTGTAGAATTTAAAGATAATATTGACAAAGGCTCCGCATTCAGAGCAGGGAGAAACAGAGGTTTAAAGGACTCCTCCTACAACATAACTCCCTTTCCTCAGCATAAATATAACACAACCGCTTCACAGGGCTTTGAATTGGGAGTCAGCGGAAAGGATCTTAAAAGTTTTCTTAAAGATTTAACTCCATCTGTGATAAAACACATTCCAGATGATCTTTTTGCAGTACTTCGAATGATGGAGGTTCAAAACAAGGCAAAAGTGCTGGCACAACCATCTATTCTTACACTTAACGGAAACAAAGCTTCCATAGATGTCAGTGAAACCCAGTATTTCACCATTGTCACAGGTGTTGGAGAACACCAGACATCAAGATTCCAGCCTATCAAATTTGGTATTACTCTGGATATTGTCCCCTGGATTTCCCAGAGTGGTCAGATAACTGCAGAAATTACTCCAAACGTCTCCAATTCTGATAAGACAAATGAAGATGGCTATCCCAATGTTTCCACCAGATCCATCACTACTACTGTAAGGTTAAACGATGGGCAAACTCTGGCTCTGGGTGGACTGATTAAAAACCAGGAATCGGAATACAGTTATAAAGTACCATTTCTAGGTAGTATTCCTATAATTGGAGCTCTATTTCGTCAAACCGGAAAGATGAGACAGAAATCAAACCTGGTGGTATTTATTACTCCTCACATCGTAACTGACAATGAGAATCTTGTTCTGGAAAGAGAGCTTGAAAAATACGACCTCAATAATAAAAATTTCATAGAACGCAAATATTACTCAGTGAAAAAGAGATTTCAATCTAAAGCGGAAATGGAAACTGACAGTACACTGCTGCAGAAGCCTGACTCAGTTACAGAAAAACCAGAGAGTGATCAATTGTCACAGGATTCTTCAGTGTCTACAGTTTCCTCACCAGCACCAGTGGACAGTTCAAAAACTGTATCTACCCGCAAGCAGTCATCAAGAAAGGACCGCAGAAACCAGGTCCCAAAATCCGAATTTTCAGTCTTTGAAAAAAAGACAAAGCATACGCTGAGGAATCCTGAAACAGATAACCAGATTAAACCCGACTCCACTGACGACTGACAGCAAATGACTAAATTACATGGAATCATAGCCTCAAGGGACGGAAGCTACACACGGGCAACGCTTGTAAAAAGCGCTTCCGGTTGGCAATTGCATAGTTCAGAAAGCTGGAATATCAACAAATCCTACAAAAGGCACTTTCTATTTCATCAAGGTATTCATCTGGGGACAGAATGCCACTGGGTCAAGTCAGAGTATGTGGAGAACTCAAAATATATCTCCAGTGAAAACAGTGGCTCATTTGTTGCCTGCCTGGAACACTTTCATCTGCAACTGCATATAGATTCATTTCAATATAATCTTCTGGGAACTCATCCTGATGACTTATATCTATATACTATTCCTCTTTACCTGCAGAAATCCACACAGGAATCTTTTATCTCAGTTTTCCAGGAGGAATTGTGCTGGAAAATTGCTTTGATTATTGAAAAGAAACTTATCACTGTATTTTCTTTTCCCAGAACCACCTCCTCCAGTCTGAAATGCTGCATGTCCCGCATTGAGAAATACTGGTCTACACTCAAAGACATGCAAAGCTTTCCCGATTCAGTCTATGTTTTTAATGATCAGAATCTGCAGCCTGGTGATCGCTATAAACTTTTCAGAGTAGAGACATCGATAAATGATCATAATGTTTTAAAAGCTGCAGGTATCGCATTGTGCACAATCGAAAACAATGTACCTCGATTTACAGGTGCAACAGATGCCAGCAGATCAAGGAAAAAAAGAGCTATGGTTTACGTTTTTTCCGCTGCTCTACTTATTCTCTCACTGCTCTCCTTCGGATCATTATTTCTGCTTAACATCCATAACCAGTCAAGGATTAAAGCCTGTCAATTCGAGTATAACCGGATTCTTACAGATAACAGGGAAATAAGAGACCTGCTGTCCCAGGGAGAGTTACTGGCTGCAAAACTGGACCGGATAACAAAACTCTCCTCAAACGTAACCTGCTGGAGTCGTTTTCTTCACGAGCTTGGGCAGAAGAAACCATCCCGTCTTTTTTTCGAACGCCTGGGAAGTGAACCCGTGCCCGGTAAACAAACGGTAAAAGTTGTTCTCAGTGGATGGGCAGATAATGAGAGTACAATAACCGAACTGATAAAAAATCTTAACTCATCAAAATTATTATCCCAGATATCATTATCATCAATGGAACGGGATAACAAACAGAAAGATCATTGCCGGTTTAAAATATTATGTATTTTGAATTTATCAAAAAGTTGAAAAGAGAAGCTATACCTCTGACAGTACTCAGTGCAGCTGTTTTTTTTACAGCATTGACTCTGCGTTATCTGGTAACTCCCAATATCCTTGAGTTGAAAACAGGCCGGTTGGAATTAAAAAATTATCTGGCCATGATTTCATCAGAAAACGGCTATCAGACAATCAAGAATGAGATTCTGGAGAAAACACAACAACTGCAAAACCGTGTGGATACTATTGCCGGAGCAACTACTGAATCACGGGATTTGTCGGCATTTCTCGAGCTTCTGATAAACAAGGCCAGGGCATCTGACATCCGTTTTGTTAAGATGCAACCCCAGGCAGAAACCAGGAACGAAGATTTTCAATTTTTTCCGGTGCTGCTTGAGGTCACCACCACCTATCATGCACTGGGGCAGTTCCTTTCATCACTGGAAAAACTTCCTCACATGTTCAGAGTTGACAGATTAGCTCTGGAAGCTATAAATGAATCATCAATCGAAGTTAAAATACTGGTCACCTGCCTTATTCCGATTACAGGTTAAATATGAAGAATGAACAAAACAGCAACCTGCTACTGCTGGTCTCATTAGTATTGCTCTCAGCCGCAACGGTGCTCATGCTGGATATACCGGATCTGCTCGTTCGGAAAACCTCAAAAAAACAAACCAGTAAATCTATTATCGACAAAAGTATTAAAAACATCAATCAAGTTCTTTCTCAGACGTCTCATTATAACTTTTTCACTTATACCAGTGGATTTGAAAACCCGTTTCGCAAACACGGGGCTGTAAAGAGTCAACCAGCAGCAGGCAAACATTCACAAGTAGAAATTCATGTCCGTCCAAAACTGCTACTGAAAGGTGTTTTATTAAAAAATAAGAGTCTGGCAATAATTGAAGACGAAAAAGGTCAGACTTATATCCGGGGAATCGGGGAAACAGTACTGGACCAGCATATAGTCTCTATCAATGCAGATAAGGTTGTTCTTCGCGATCGCAAGGGAACGTATGAGCTTGCGGTTGAAGAAAATTGAGAGTATCAGAGGCAGCTCTCTGCCAGTAGTACTGCTCTTCTCAGCAGTAGCCATGATCACTGTCTTCACCTATCTTCTGAATCAGACATCACTTGCCAAATCAGCCCTGCGTTCACCTTCTTCTGTGCAGGCACTGCTTAATGCCCGTTCCGGTATTTATAAAGCCTACCACAAAATGACAGACACTTCACATTCGGACACCATTATCGACACCTTAAAAACCATTTCAACTCTGGATTCGCTGTTCGGCAGTGATCTCATCGAAATATCTGATACCACCGATGATATTTTTGGGGCAGATACAGAAAGGATCAACATTTTTTCCAGCGACTCCTTTGGTACTTGCGAAATAGTCATGCTTCCCAGGGGGTCTTTTTTTATTCTCAGTTCCATTGGTAAATTCAAACGGGCAGAGCGTCTGGTGACTGCAAAACTGGGAAGCAAAATACCGGCTTTACCTGATACAGTACTGCTTTACTACGAGGACTCACCCTGGGAAGGGACTAAACCGCAGGGGGAAGTTGTTCTTGTAAAGTCCCCCCCATCTGACTCTACTACATCACTACTATCCAGGATGCTCTCAGAGTATCAGGAAATGCTTCAAGTCGATGATTCTGTTATGTTTGATCAACCGCTTACCATTCAATCACAGCACGAACTGGATAAAATTAAAGACACAATTAATGGACATCTTATAATAGATGGTTCCCATTATAAACTCTCGCTGAAAGGTAACCGGACGATCGCAGTCCTGGGAGATATCCAGATTACCGGTGAAGTTTTTCTTAATGGGATATCATTTCTTGCCGGGGGTGAAATAAAACTGTTTGATGAATCTGAACTAAGAAATGTCAGTTTATTCAGCAACAGCAGGATCTTTATAGGAGACCGAGCCAGTTATCAGGGAGATGCTCTTGCCTGCCACAGTATCTCCATCTACGGAAATGCAATTGTAAAAGATAAGAGCACGATTGTGGTTTGTGGTAAATCATCTCATAACTCATCCCCATCTGGTAGTGATTCGCTGCAATACTCAATAATCATTGCAGATAATGCCACCGTTGATGGCACCTGCATGGCATTACGGACTCCGGGAAGCATCAAGACAGAACATAACACTTTAATCACAGGAATACTATGGGCAAGAAACACGGTTTGCCACAGAGGTAGAATGCTGGGTCTGATCAGCGCTAAAAGAGTAATTGATTGTGATGATCCTGGTCAGCTTGCACCTTTAAGCACTGCACCTAAAGACAGTTCTGGCGGAAGTATAATCCAGAAATCAGCTGTTCCGGGAGAACTTGCGCCATTAATCAATATCAGTGATTACCCGATGCCATATTTCACCGGCTTTCCCTCAATTATCGATTGGAAAGAGTATTAAGTAAAAATGAAGCGCATATCAGATCATCATTCACAATCCGGATACACTGTTCTGGAGTCGATAGTAGCTCTCTTTATTTTCAGCTGTGTTACAGCTGCGATTCTCAATGCTCTTGGAACAGCAGACAAAATACGTTCCCGGGCATCGGTAGTGATGAACGTAAGCAGAATTGCAGAAAATCAGTTCGAGATTATCCGGCAACAAGCATCCTTTTCTGAAGCGATAGAGGATTGCACCTGGGTAGCCTCATCCTCCGGACGGGAATACCAGATCGAACGCAGGATACTTCTACCTGATTCAGTTAAATATGGTAATGCAGAGGAGCCTTCACTATTGGAGATAGAACTGAATATAACCGCCACAAAAGACAAAAATACCAGATACACTTTCCGCTCGCTACAGGGGTATTCGTGGTGAAAAGAAGAATAAGTACAGGCGGTTATTCACTGGTAGAGCTGGTTGTGGCTATGGTGCTGGTTTCAATAGTGATCTCAAATGTATATTTTTTCTGGCGATACATGGACAGGCATGTTATCCGCCATTCAGAAAGCGCATCATTGCAAAGTGAGAGCGACAGAATAGTTCACCAGATAGTTTCTTCTGTCAAAAAATCATCCACCCTACTGAATTACGACCGCAACTCCATTATGATGCTGGGAGAGACAGATGAGGACACGGTCTCATACTCATTTTCCAATGACACACTCTACAGAAACAAGATTGCGATGTCCATACTGACGCCAAGAAGTCATGTCAAAGATTTTGAAATAAAAAATCTCACCGAAGATCCTCTGAACAGTTTTCAGTTTCTTTTTCTGGAAATCACAGTTACGCTGGTAAACCGAACCGGATTTGAATCACAGGCTACGCTCAGGGTGAAGAGCAGAGGGGGGATGCAGAATCTGCATCCGGAATGGTAGGGACACTTAACTTCGTCACATTTCATGAGACATGCATAATGGTTTAACCTGAAAAAAGAAGTCCGCCCCTCCTGTATCAGCCTCTTTCATCCACTGTGGAGTAACAGTACGCAATTTCACCATAATAAATAGTATGGTAATCCTTATTTGGATAGAGATGCTTGTAAGAGTCAATCAGAGCTGAAGGATCGATTGCGGACTTGTAAACTATTTTACATTCATAATGTATTCCTGCAATATCCAGAACCGGTGTACGCACCTTTTCTCCAGGAAATATTTCCAGGGAACATTCCTTGAACTTATCATGTGTCTTGCCGGAATTAGTACCACAGAATTCCAGCTGTTTACTCATATCCACCATCGGAACACTAACTGTAAACTCAGTTGATTTTTCTATAATTTTATAAGTATGGCGGGAGTTTCTTACCATGATGGTAAATAAAGGTCTTCCCCATAAAAAACCAATCGATGCCCATCCGATTGTCATTACATTGAGAAGATCTCCAGCCTGAACCGTTAAAAATGCCCCTTTACGGATCTGCTCCATGGACTTATCTGCAGTTGCCATGTAATCAACATGATGCATACAGTACTCTCCTTCCGGAAATTTTCTGTCATTATGTATCAGTTCATTTCATCAAGATACACCGGAAAAAATATTTTCCGGCATTACCTGATAAATATAGCATTTATTTTAGCACTTTCCAATCTAATAAATCAGATGTTCTGTGCCGGCAATCTATTTTCTTTGTAAAGGTTTATATTTCACTCTGGTTGGCTGTTCTGCATCTATCCCCAGTCTCTGCCTGCGGGCTTCTTCATAGGAAGCATAGTTGCCTTCATGCCACACCACAGTACTGTTTCCTTCAAATGCCAGTATATGGGTGGCAATTCTGTCAAGAAACCAGCGATCATGGCTGACTATCACTGCACACCCTTCAAAATCGGAAACCGCCTGCTCCAAAGCCTGTAATGTCTCAACATCCAGATCATTTGTAGGTTCGTCCAGCAAAAGCACATTACCACCGCTCTGTAATAGCTTGGCAAGATGCACCCGGTTACGCTCACCACCAGAAAGCTCCTTTACCAGCTTCTGCTGATCAGAGCCACTGAAATTGAATTTCCCCACATAGGCTCTGGAATTTAACTCCGTTTTTCCCAGCAGAATCGTATCCTGCCCGCCTGTGATCTCTTCAAAAACCGTTTTCTCCCCATCCAGTGCATCCCGGCTCTGATTGACATAGCTAAGCTGCACCGTCTCCCCGATGGTAAGTTTACCACTGTCGGGTTTCTCCTGTGATGTTATCATGCGTAATAATGTGGTTTTTCCGGTTCCATTTGCCCCGATAATTCCCACAATCCCAGCCCTGGGAAGGACAAAATCGAGATCTTCAAAAAGCAACTTATCTCCGTATGCCTTACTTAGCTTTTCTGCATTGATAACCACATTACCCAGACGAGGACCATGTGGAATGATTATCTGAGCACGGGTGATCTTTTCCATCGTTTTCTGACTCAAAAGCTCCTCATAAGCATTAAGTCGGGCCCGCCCCTTAGCCTGTCTGGCCTTCTGAGACATCCTAACCCACTCAAGCTCGGTCTTAAGCCGCCTCTGCCGATCACTCTCCTCTTTCTCCTCCTGAGCAAGACGGGATGATTTCTGCTCCAGCCATGAACTATAATTACCCTTCCATGGTATTCCTCTTCCCCGGTCTATCTCCAGAATCCATCCCACTACATTATCCAGAAAATAACGATCGTGGGTAACCAGAATGACCGATCCCTGATACTCCCTCAGATGCCGCTCCAACCAGGCCACCGACTCCGCATCAAGGTGATTGGTAGGTTCATCCAACAATAATAGATCCGGCTTTTGAAGCAAAAGTTTGCAAAGAGCCACCCGTCGTCGTTCTCCACCGGAAAGTTTACTCACATCCGCATCACCAGGAGGAAGTCGTAAAGCATCCATGGCAATCTCCAGCTGACGGTCCAGATCCCAGGCATTCACCGCATCGATCTTATCCTGCAGCTTTGATTGACGTTCAAGCAGTTTATCCATCTCATCATCTGAAAGCTCTTCAGCAAACTTGTTTGAAACTTCCTCGAATTCCTCCAGCAAACAGCGGGTTTCCTTAACCGCCAACTCGACATTTCCCTTGACATCCAATTTCTCATCCAATGCAGGTTCCTGGGGAAGATAACCAACAGTGCGTCCAGATTCAATCCATGCTTCACCCTGAAACTCTGTATCTATACCAGCCATAATCTTAAGCAAAGTACTCTTACCTGAACCATTCACTCCGATGATTCCGATCTTGGCCCCATAATAAAAAGAGAGAGAAATATCTTTCAAGACTTCCTTTTTAGGAGGATACACCTTTGTCATCCGACTCATGTAATAAACAAATTTTTCTGCCATTAGTTATTCCTACTGATTTTTATGGTGATTTTAACCCTAATCACTATGTGACTTAGAAGAGATTAACCTTCATAGATCATAAGCTGAGTTGGTATAAGTAGCCTAATTTAATATTTTCCACAGGCCAGTAGAACCTAAATCGGGGTGATTCTTTGTTAATGAATTCAAAACCACAGCTCTGATTTGGACAAATAGTGGTCTTCCAGGTTAAGAGTACCCCACTTCAGGTAGAAGAATAAAAATACGGATGGACTGGCAATTAATTGCCCCGTGCAATCAACAAAGTCATTTTCTAATTTTATTAAAAACCAATGAACTAATCTGAGGCAAGATTAAAAATTCAGGGCAAATCATTAACACTCCAGATATCAGTGTCACTCGATTTTTTGAGAATATAATGTGCGGCATCATCAGCAAACACCTTGAAATAAGAGAATCCCGGGCTATACCATCTATCCTCAATCTCCAATACCTCCAGGCGCTTTTCTCCAATCCAGAAACGCACAGGATACTCCTCCGCTTTATAACCACTATAGGTTTCCACTCTGATTCGCCATTCCATCATCATGCTGCTTTCTGCTGAACCCTGAGCAGATTCACCACATCCCGTACCCCCCTGGTAAAACGGGCGATCCGGTATGCAGTGTAAAGTTCTTTGAGATCATGCACAATTCCGCTCAAGGTAACCCTGCCGTTTTCCACATCAACTTCGATCCTATAATGGTCCAGTTCAAAGTTTCTCTGCAACGCAGCCATAATATCCTGAGCAACAGCCTTGTCCGCATAGGCATGCGTGGGGACCACCACCAGCTCATTAGAGACATGTACTACACCCTGAATGTCATAGGCAATCTCCTCAGCCCGCATCTTTTTCCAGTACGCATCGGTAGTTCCCTGCAATATGACGGTTCCCTTGTCTACAGCGACTTCGATACTAGACGCCTCAATGTTTGGATTCCACAGAAAACGATTCAATAAACGAATTTTAATTTCATTATCTGAGGGCACAGAAATACTGGAGGGGAATTTTAAAGTCAGTCTGCTAGTCACCTTCACTACCCCGGGAACCTGCAACACATCCGCCTCAGCCGCCTGACGGGCTGCGTATGAGGGCACAGTCCCTTCCAAAATCACTTCACCATTATGCACCTTAACCTCTATTGCGGACATCCCGATCCGATAATCCCAGGAAAGCTGATCGATAATAACTCTTTTTATTTCATCATCTGTGTAGGCCATAAGTTCGCTCCAAAGTATCAGAGTTTACAAACTTTATTAATTTATTTCAGGGCAAAATCGAACCGTTCTGATAAGAACCTAATACTTTCATGTAGTTAGCCCTTTCATATGCTTCCGGATTTTCCACAGAACCACGCCCCATCACCCCATGAAAAGCAGCCATCGACTCATACTGATTTTCTTCCAGCCATTCACTGACTCCGGAAAGTAATTTGGAAATATGTCCGATTCCTTTCTGCAAAATTGATGAAGTCGTCATGGATACCCGGGCTCCTACGGCCACGCATTTTAGTACATCCAATGAACTATGTACTCCTCCTGTAATGGCAAGATCAGTTTTTATTTTATCAAATAAAATGGAAGCCCAGCGGATTCTGAGCAAAAGTTCATCGGAAGTGCTCAGATGCAGAACCGGTTTGACTTGCAATTTTTGCAAATCGATGTCGGGCTGATAAAACCGGTTGAAAATAACCACCCCTTTGGCACCGGCACCGGAAATTTTACCTACAATATCAGGAATTGAGCTGAAAAAGGGACTGATCTTAACCGCTACCGGAATAGTGACACTTCTAACCACTTCCCTTACCAAAGTGAGACAAGCCTCTTCCACCTGTAAAGAAGTGATTCCTGGAGTTGCAGGAAGATTATAAACATTAAGCTCCAGTGCATCAATTCCCGCTTTTTCCATTTCGCGGGCATATTTAACCCACCCTCCAACGGCTTTACCATTAAGACTGCCGATAATCGGGATATCTACCGCTTCCTTCATTTTGATAATCATATCCATATATTCTGAAGAGCCGGACCGCTGCGACCTCACATCCGGAAGATAGCTTAGAGCCTCGGCAAAATGCTCTGTCCCCTGGGCAAGCCCCCGGTCAAGCATCATCTGCTCTTTTTGAATCTGTTCCTCAAAAAGCGATGGCAACACAACCGCCGCCACTCCTGCATCTTCCATTCTCCTTACCTTCTGCACATCTGCACATATCGGGGATGATGATGCCACCAGTGGGTTTTTCAGCCTTAAACACAGATAGTTCATCGAAAGGTCAACCATTTGCCCCCCTCTGAGTTACCGGCATGGAAGCCTGGTGCTGATACCAGCTCCACCTTCTGGTAAGCTCCTCTTTGGCTTTTGACAAAAGCCGCTCGGCTTCATCTGGATTGCTGTGACGAAGCAACGAATAACGGGTTTCGTTGTAAATGTAATTTTCCAGTGGTATCGATGGCGCTCTACTGTCAAGTTGAAGAGGATTCTTTCCCTGCTTTTGCAGCCCCGGATCATATCTGAGTAGAGGCCAGTAGCCACTCTCTACTGCCAGATGCTGCTGATTAGTGCCATGAACCAAATCAAAACCCTGACCGATACAGTGGGCATATGCTACAATAAGCGAAGTTCCCTGGTACTGATCCGCCTCCCTGAAAGCTTTGATTGCCTGCGCCTGATCCGCTCCCATTGCCACTCTGGCCACATACACCGAACCATAACTCATGGCCATCATCACCAGATCCTTTTTACCAGTGCTCTTTCCACCTGCAGCAAACTTGGCCACCGCTGCGGGAGGTGTGGCTTTGGACATCTGCCCACCAGTATTAGAATACATCTCAGTGTCCAAAACCAGGATATTTACTTTACGTCCCATAGACAGAACATGATCCAGTCCGCCAAAACCTATATCATAAGCCCAGCCATCACCACCCACCAGCCATATGCTTTTCTTAATCAGAGCATCGGATAGCGCAAGAAGATCTTCTGCCTCCTTTTTTCCGACCTGCTTTAACCTCTGCCGCAAAGCAACCACCCGGGCCCGTTGTTCCTGGATGTCAACGGTACTGTTTTGATCGGCTTTTATAAGCGCCTCCACCAGTTCACTTCCTATTTCCGGCTCAAGTTTACAAAGAAGTTCCCTGCACTGCTCTATCTGTTTGTCAATGGCAATTCTGAACCCCAGCCCGAATTCTGCATTGTCCTCAAAAAGAGAATTGGACCATGCAGGTCCCCTCCCCTCTTTATTTACCGACCAGGGTGTTACCGGTTCATTGCCTCCGTAAATTGATGAACATCCGGTGGCATTGGCAATTAATGCATGATCGCCAAAGAGCCGGCTAAGTAAAGTAAGATAAGGAGTTTCACCACATCCGGCACACGCTCCACTGAATTCAAACAGAGGAGTAACAAACTGAAGTTCCCGTACCGAAGAGGCTTCCTGGTCATATTGAGGCAGATCAGTAAAAAATTCCCAGTTTTGCTGCCCGCTTTGCAATACCGACCCCTTGGGTTTCATATTCAAAGCTCTGGTTTTAGGCTCTTTACGATCTTTGGCCGGGCAGACTTCCACACATACCCGACATCCTGTACAATCCTGAGGGGATACTGCAACTGTGTAATAGAGTCCCTGCAATGAAGGATGACGTGCCGGAACAGATTGAAAAGAATCAGGTGCACCTGTCAGATCTGCTTTATCATAAACTTTTGCTCTGACAACCGCATGGGGACAAAAAAAAGAACACCTGCCGCATTGAATACAGAGCTGCGGCTCCCATACCGGAACTTCGGAGGAGATCCCCCGTTTAAGGTATTTGCTGGTGGCACTGGGAAATGTGCCATCGGCATCAAATGCACTCACCGGAAGCTTATCACCTGAACCTTTGAGAATCATGGCAGTCTTTTGCTTGACAATTGGTGTAGCATCAGGGCTTACCGGCTCCCGCAGATCAAAAGTACTGCTGGCATGCCCGGGTACATCCAGCCGGTGCAGATTACGTATTGCCAAGTCGACAGCCTCTAAATTCATGGCCACAATGGCCTCCCCCCGTCTCCCATAGCTGGCGGAAATGTATTCTTTTATTTTTCTGACTGCGGTCCCCTCCTCCACAAGATTGCTGAGCGCAAAGAAACAGGTTTGCATGATGGTATTAATCCTGCCTCCCAACCCGATTTTACCGGCAATACTGCCTGCATCTATTGTATACACCTTCAGTTTTTTTCCGATAATTGCTTGCTGTACAGAAAGAGGAATTTTATCCCAGAGCTCCTCCGGCGCATATGGACTGTTGAGAAGAAAAGTTGCACCATCCCCGGAATACTGTAGCATATCGATTTTTTGCAGAAAAGAAAATTGATGACAGGCAATAAAATTGGCCTTGTAGATCTGATAGGGGGAATTAATGGGCTTTTTATCGAAACGCAGATGAGAAACAGTCAGAGAACCGGATTTCATGGAATCGTATACAAAATAACCCTGTACATAATAATCGGTTGTATCCCCAATGATTTTAAGAGTGTTTTTATTGGCACTCACCGTACCATCTGAGCCGTATCCGTAAAATAAAGCAGTGATTCTCTGCTGTGGCTCGAAATTATCATCATTCTCTACGGTCAGGCTCTGAAAACTCACATCATCATGAATACCCACAGTGAAATGATGCGGCATGCAGTTTTTATGAAGACGGGAGAAGATAGTCCTGGCCATAGGCGGTGTAAACTCTTTTGAAGACAATCCGTAACGCCCACCTATAGTCTGAGGAGCCTTTAACCAGGGAGAATCGGGACCAGCGGATGCCTCACTGATGGAAGTTACCACATCGCAATAAAGCGGCTCACCCGGACTGCCCGGCTCTTTTGTCCTGTCCAGAACCGCAATAGCTTTAACCGTTGTTGGAAGCATCTGCAAAAGATGAACCGATGAGAATGGACGATAAAGACGGACCTTTAAAATCCCCACCCGTTCCTGTTTACTGTTAAGTTCTTCCACCACCTCTTCTACCGTCTGGGAGGCCGAACCCATTATCACCACCACCCGTTCAGCCTGGGGATCACCACAGTAATCAAAAACATGATATGAACGGCCACTAATCTTCTCAAAATCAGCCATCACCTGCTCGACCACCGATGCAGCAGCATTATAAAAAGGATTTGAAGCCTCACGGGCCTGGAAAAAAATATCGGGATTTTGCGAACTTCCTCTAATAAATGGCCGCTCCGGGCTAAGAGAGCGATACCGGTGCTCCCGAACCAATGAATCGTCTATCAAGGCACTCAACTGTTGATCACTAAGAAGAGTAATCTTGGAAATCTCGTGAGAAGTACGAAAGCCATCAAAAAAGTGCAGGAATGGGACCCTGGATTTAAGTGTTGAAGCCTGGGAAATGAGGGCAAAATCGTGTGCCTCCTGTACTGAAGAGGAGCAAAGAAGAGCAAAGCCGGTACCGCGAACCGCCATCACATCACTGTGATCACAGAAAATAGAAAGAGCATGGCTTGCCACAGTCCTGGCCGCTACATGAATAACCATGGGATTAAGCTCACCAGCAATCTTAAACATATCGGGAATCATAAGGAGAAGCCCCTGTGAAGCCGTGAAAGTGGTGGTGAGAGAACCACGCTGCAAAGAACCATGAACCGCAGCTATCGCTCCTCCCTCACTTTGCATTTCCACTATGTGAGGAACTGTCCCCCAGATATTTCTCTTCCCAGCCAAAGCCCACATATCCGCCATTTCACCCATGGGCGAAGCAGGGGTTATTGGATAAATCGCTACCGTTTCGTTGGTACTATAAGCAACTCTTGCCGCCGCCTCATTTCCATCGAGCGTTTTAGTCTTCTCAGCCAAAATCTGTACCTCCCACCCAAAAAAAGAGCCCTCGAAAGAAAAAAAAGCAAAAAGACGGCCATTAAATCAGTTAAACCGCTAAAAAAATCTCCTTTTTGGTATTTTTGATTATATTAAATTAAAAAACCATGTTTATAAATATTATAAACATCAAAACCGGTTGTATTTATGCCCGTTTATCTATATATTGATGATAACTCAAAAAGAATGGTGTCAGAATACTACTCACCTATTAACTCTTTTCAACTAACCAAAGACAATGCAATGCATGAACTCTCTATTGCCACCGCAATAATAGAACTTGCGGAATCAAAACTCTCCAACCCTGCAACCCTTTCCAAAGTTGCTGTTATCAATTCTTCTTTGTCTGGAATTTCTGCTGAATCCTTAAGCTTCTGCTTTGATGAACTATGCAAAATCAAAGGATATACACATGCTAAACTGGAAATCACCACCGCTTCAATCCAGATGAAATGCCTGCATTGCGGTAAAGAATATCAATGTATTACTCTAGACACTTTCTGTCCTGTATGTGGTAAACCGGAACGTGACATTCTCACCGTTCCTCCCTTTAAAATCGATTATATAGAAACAGCGGAGCATCTAAATGTGTGAAGAGTGCGGATGCGCAGGTGCTGATATTCACCTGCATAATAAACATAGTCATGAACATGAACACAGATCATCTCAAAAGTTAATGCTTGAGCAGGCAGTTCTGGATAAAAACAACTCCTATGCAGAGCTTAACCGTCAGTATTTTCATCAAAATAAAATCTATACCATTAACCTTATAAGTTCTCCCGGAAGCGGAAAAACCACCATTGTCGAGTACCTGGCCAGCCATTTTGGAAAAGAAATGGCACTTATCGTTGGCGATATTCAAACCCAACGGGATGCAGATCGGGCGAAGGCTGCAGGATGCCGCTCAGTTCAGATCGAAACCCTGGGCGCCTGCCACCTCGATGCCCATAGCATTCTGCACACACTCCAATCTTTTAATCTGGATGGAGTGCGACTCCTGATTATTGAAAATGTCGGTAACCTCGTGTGCCCTTCGTCATACGACCTGGGAGAAAATGAAATTGTAACAGTGCTCTCAGTTCCGGAAGGCGATGATAAAGTATTGAAATACCCTGCAATTTTCCATAAAGCAACTACCCTGCTCATAAACAAAGTTGACCTGACTGCTTATGTCAATTTTGACAAAAACAAAGTTATCACCGAATGCAGAAGCCTTAACAGAAACATAAACATTTTTGAAATCGCCGCAATTAAAGGGCTGGGGATGAATGCATTCATCGATTACCTGAGCAAAAAAATATCGGCATGCTAATGACTGCTGTATCCAGAATAATCATTATTAACGGTACTGTTCAAGGTGTGGGTTTCAGACCATTTGTTGCCCGCACTGCTGTATCCCTTGGGGTTACAGGTACCGTAGGCAATACGCCTGATGGTGTGCAAATTAATGTCAACGGTCCTGAACCGGTAATTAATGCTTTCATAGCCAAGATTGCAGATCATCCTCCTCAACTCGCTCACATCGACTCCATAAACATCTTTCCGGTTGAAAACGGAACGCCTTCCGATTCTTTCTCTATTATCGACAGTGTATCTGGAGGTAAACCTACAGTGGAAATAACGCCCGATAGCGCCGTATGCAGCAAATGCCTGCAGGAGATGAATTCTCCAAAAAACAGACGTTTTGATCATCCGTTTATCAACTGTACCGAATGCGGCCCGCGTTATTCAATCGTTTATACCATCCCCTATGATCGAATGAACACCACAATGAAAAATTTCAGCATGTGTCCCAGATGCACTGCTGAATACAAAGATCAAACCAGCCGCAGATATCATGCACAACCAGTCTGTTGTCCTGACTGCGGCCCGAAGTTGAAATTGCTCGACAATAAAGGAAACCAGGTCAGTACTGTATCTGTTATGGAAACTGTAAGGGCAATGCTGATTTCAGAGAAAATAGTTGCCATCAAGGGAATTGGTGGTTTCCATTTGTCATGTCTGGCTACTAGTTCCAAAGCAGTAAAACGTCTTCGAGACCGCAAATCAAGAGCACAGAAACCTTTTGCCTGCATGGTAAAAGATATAGAAAGTGCTCAAAAGTACGCCAGACTTTCACCTTCTGACTGCCAAATACTCTCCAGTGCACGTTCGCCTGTTGTCCTTCTTAAAAAAACCAGTGCATGTGATAAACTGCTTCAATCAGTCGCACCAGGACTTTCCACCATCGGACTCATGCTCCCATATACACCAGTCCACCACCTGCTTTTCCAGCACGCCCCATATGATTGCCTGGTGATGACCAGTGCAAATGAGAATGGTGAACCCATGTATATCGATGATTCAGAACTATTACAGAGTAAACAGATACTTTGTGATGCAATCCTCACTCATGATCGTCCCATTGTGGTTCGCCTTGATGATTCAGTAGAAAGACCTGCAGAAAATGGAACTATCATCCTCAGACGTGCGCGTGGTCATGTTCCATCTTCGGTAAAAACCCCATTTCCGGTTGACGGCATTATCGGGCTTGGTGCACAGATGAAAAACAGTCTTGCTGTTGGAAACGGTAAAAGCTGTTTTGTTTCAGAATATATGGGTACAACTGATTCTGTTTCTGTCGTCAACGAATGCATCAGAACACTTAAACGGATTTTAAACATACTTCAGGTAAAACCCATTCTTATAGTAAATGATCTGCATCCGTCTGCAATTGACCACTCCTTGATTGACAGTAACATTCCCAGCGTGAAAGTACAGCACCATCATGCCCATGCCGCAGCATGTATGGGAGAACATGGTCTTAGTGGTAAGGTAATAAGTGTGATTTACGATGGTACCGGGCTGGGAGATGATGGTACGCTGTGGGGCAGTGAGATATTTATATCCGATTATGAATCCTACACACGAATGGCTCATCTGCATCCCATGCCACTTATTGGTAATAATGCTGCAATTGAAAATCCCGGAAGACTGGCTCTGGCAATTTGTGCCAATGGTGATTTGGATACTGAAAGCATCATTCCATGGATGAATTTACAGGAACAATCCAGCATTCTTTCATTACTCCGGAAACCGGCCTTTGTTACCCAAACCACAGGAATGGGGCGTCTTTTCGACGCATGTGCAGCACTTCTGGATGTGTGTAGAAAAAGAACCTATGAAGGGCAGCCCGCTATTGAACTGGAAGGATGCGCTGATGCTTTTTGCAGGGAACACTATCCGGTAAAAACCGATTTCGTTAATGGAAAAATACTCATGGATGGACGATCAATACTGTTATCCGTTATTGAAGACCGCAACGCTGGTGTCGACAAATCGGTTATTTCTGCCAGATTTCATAATACTGTTATCCAGATGACCATTCAGTGTGTTACCACGGTTTCAGAGCTTTCCGGAATAAAACAAGTAGTACTGAGTGGTGGGTGTTTCGCAAACAGAATACTACTTGACAGTATTGTTGATCTTTTAGGCAAAAACCATCTGAAAGTCTATTTCCATAAGCAATTACCTCCCGGAGATGAAAACATCTCTTACGGACAGGTACTTGTAGCCAAAAAAATTTCAGATGTCAGATTTCAGGTATCTTATTGAAGTCTTTTTAATCTGAAATTTACCTTTGATGGAGGACAATATGTGTCTTGCTGTACCTTGTAAAGTTGTAGCTGTCGATGGAGACTATGCAATAATCGATCATGGCGGAAATACCATGAGCGTTGATATCTCTATGATACCGGATGTAGCTGTCGGTCAATACGTAGTAGTCCATGCAGGATTGGCAATTCAGAAATATGATGAACAGAAAGCCATTGAGACTCTGAATTTATTAAACCAATATTTTAACGGTGATGAGTGAAATATGATCCCATTCTCCGACAACCATCTATTCAGAAAATGTCTGGACCGAATCTTTCAAAATGCATCAAAGCTGAAAGATACCAGAATTATGGAAGTATGTGGTACTCATACTATGGAGATCGGACGCAGTGGCTTACGTTCATTATTACCTTCGAATATTGAACTTATCTCCGGGCCCGGATGTCCGGTTTGTGTGACACCTGCTTCGGTTATCGATACTGCATGCCACCTTGCCAGAAACGGAACTACAATTCTCACCTTTGGTGACATGGTACGGGTTCCCGGAAACAGAGAATCTCTTGAAAATGCGAAAAGCAATGGCGGAAAGGTTGAAGCACTCCTCACTCCACTGCAGGCAGTGAAAATAGCCCGGGAAAACCCTCATCAGATTTACGTTTTTATTGCTGCAGGTTTTGAAACTACCACACCCGTTATCGCACGAACCATCTGGAATGCATCTCAACAGAAAATCGACAATCTTTTTTTTCTGGTAGCACACCGCACAGTGCCTCCTGCATTAATCGCATTAATGGAAGACAAAACCATCTCGGTGCATGGGTTTCTACTGCCCGGACATGTATGTTCAATAACCGGAATAGCACCATTTGCAGATATCCTTCACAACCGATTTCCTGCAGTTATCACCGGTTTTAAACCTCTGGATATTGCCATGGGAATAATGGCTATAACCGATATGCTGGTAAAACAATCAGCAGAAACTGTCAATATGTACAGTCGCGTGGCCAGAGATGAGGGTAACCCTCTTGCACAGAAACTGGTTGATAGTGTATTCAGACCGGCTGATGCCCTGTGGCGCGGAATAGGGATGATACCTCAAAGCGGTCTTTCATTGAAAGATGAATTTGCCGGTTTCGATGCACGGTCAAGGTTTACTATTGAACCAGATGATGAAAAGATGCCTTGTGGATGCAGGTGTGGCAATGTCCTTAAAGGTCAGATTAAACCATCGGATTGCCCTTTGTTTGGTTCGCTCTGTACCCCGGATCACCCGGTTGGTCCCTGTATGGTTTCATCAGAAGGCTCGTGTGCAGCCTGGTATAAATTCGGAGGATAATTTATGGATAAAATACTGCTTTCTCATGGAAGTGGCCTCGGCTTGCAAAACCTACTTCAGACTGTGATTCTACCATCTTTGCTTGGTGATAATGAAAACGTTTTGGAAGATGCGGCAATTGTGCCATGGGATACCAGTTCACCGGTGGTATTTACTACCGATTCGTTTGTAGTTAATCCACTGACATTTCCCGGGGGAGATATCGGTAAACTGGCCGCATGTGGGATCATAAACGATCTGGCCATGATGGGAGCGACTCCCAGTCATATTTCTGTGGCACTTATTATCGAAGAAGGTTTAGCGGTTACTCAATTGCAAAACTATCTGACTTCACTGAGAACCATTTGTAATCAACAAAATGTATCCATTGCCTGTGGTGATACAAAGGTTGTTGAAAAAGGTAAAGGTGATGAACTTTTCATTACCACTACCGGTATCGGAAAATTACCCCGGGGGTACCAGAGACTCTCGGCTGGTAATGCGGTAGATGGTGATGTGGTGATAGTCAGTGGCCCCATAGGTTTACATGGAATTACCATACTTGCACAACGTGAGAATTTATCATTTGCCAGTAACGCTGTTTCTGATTGCGCGCCATTGGTCCAATTAAGTGAAGCAGTATTGTCAGCATCGCCATCGGTGAGAGTGATGCGGGATGCAACCAGAGGTGGATGCGCTGCGGTATTAAATGAAATTGCCCAAAGCTCACATGTGTCAATTATGCTTGAGCAATCCCAACTTCCGGTACCGGAGGTTGTACGATGTGCATGTGAAATTCTTGGAATGGAGCCTCTGACTATAGCCAATGAGGGAACATTTGTGACAATTGTCCCCCAGTGCGACTCTAAGAATGTGCTTAAATCCCTGCACAGGTTACCAGAAGGTAAAAATGCCTGTATTATCGGCAGTGTTATTAAACAGGAACGCTTTGCAGTTCAGCTGCACACCGAAATCGGTGGGATTCGTGCAGTTGAAGTTCCACCAGGGCAGCTATTGCCAAGAATCTGTTAATACAATGTCTATGGATAAGAAACCATTATTATTTAGCAGAGTAAATGATACACAATTTTTATATACATTATTAACATACCAGCGCCTATTTTAAGATTATATTACTTCTAATGCCGGGGGGTCAAAGAATGATATCTGATAATCAGCTTTCGATTGAAAATGGAAATGAAGGGGTTTCACGGCGGGATTTTCTGAAATTCTGTTCAACGGTGGCAGTTGCAATTGGATTGGGACCTGCCGGTGGATCAAAGGTATTTGCAGCTCTCACATCACAAAACCGACCAATTGTGCTCTGGTTGCATTTTGCCGAATGCACTGCATGTACCGAATCGTTTTTACGTGCAACCAGCCCCTATACCGATGAGCTTCTTCTGGATAAAATTTCAGTTGATTATCATGAGACGCTGATGGCTGGAGCAGGTTCCACGGTTCATGACATTCTTATTGAAACCGCCAATAAAAACAAGGGCAATTTTATCTGTGTAGTAGAAGGCTCTATTCCTACCAAAGATAATGGTGTATATGGGACTATAAATGGCAAAACCATGTTGAGTATAGCCGAAGAGATATGTCCAAAAGCCAAATGTATAATTGCGATCGGAACATGTGCATCCTTTGGTGGCATTCCTGCAGCTGCTCCAAATCCTACCGGAGCCAAAAACATTATCGCTGCCCTTAAACATATCGATCTTCCACCGGTGGTTAATGTTTCCGGCTGTCCACCTAATCCGGTTTCTTTTGTTGGAGTTATTGCCTATTATTTACTTAACGGTAGGCTTCCGGCAACTGACGATTATCTGCGGCCCAGATTTGCTTATGAGGATTATATTCATGATGTCTGCCCATTCAACGAATATATAGATCCGGATCAACATCATAGATGTTTAATCGACCAGGGATGTAAGGGACCTAATACCTGCAACAATTGCACAACGGTTAAATTCAATAACGGGACAAATTTCCCGATGAATGCAGGGCATGTCTGCATTGGATGCAGTGATCCGAATTTCTGGGATGTAAATTCCCCATTCTGGGGGAAATTAGCCGATGATGTCTTCGATCTGATCCCCCATCCAGATAAAGTTTTTGAAAAAAAAGTACAACCGATTGCAGTTAATCCAGGACGAAACAGGAAAAATATTAAAAATCAAATAAAAACTTCTCCGGAGATGTTCGATCTTACCGGCCGTAAAGTTCCCATGAATACAGCTGATATTTCAAAGAATAAAAAGCATGGCACAAATCAGCTATTCATAAAAAAGACCGGAAATAAGATCAGGAAACATCTGAAAGTCAGGTAAACAGAAATCATCACCAGAAGCTATGGAGAAGGAACAACCTGTATGGCAAGAATAACTATAGATCCAATAACCCGCATTGAAGGTCATTTGAAAATAGAGGTCGAAGTAACCGATAATAAAGTAACTGATGCATGGAGTTCAGGAACTCTGTTCAGAGGAATCGAGACAATCCTTAAGGGAAGAGATCCCAATGATGCCTGGCTCTTTGCACAGAGAGTTTGTGGAGTATGCACCTATGTTCATGGTGAAGCTTCTGTACTCTGTGTCGAAAATGCCCTGGATACAACTGTTCCTTCAAATGCCAGGATTGTCAGAAATCTTCTTTTGGGTGGTCAATATATTCATGATCACCTGATCCATTTTTATCACCTTCATGGTCTTGACTGGGTAGATATCGTAAGTACACTGGATGCAGATCCTGATGAAACAACTCAACTGGCTAAGACACTCTCTCCAAAATCCCCGAATTTTGATTTTGCAGCAACTAAAACCCGGCTTCAGAATTTTGTCAATAGCGGTCAGCTGGGAATTTTCAATGGTGGCTACTGGGGACACAGTGCTTATCTCCTATCACCTGAAGAAAATTTACTCATAGCCACTCATTACCTTTACGTATTGCGCCAACAGCTTGCCGCAGCAGAAATGCACGCGATCTTTGGTGCCAAAAACCCCCATGTCCAGAGCCTTCGGGTAGGCGGTGTTACCTGTAAATACGATATTAATTCTCAACGAATTTCCAGGTTCCGCACTTTATTATCGCAGATGCGCTTCCTGATCGATAGCATTTACCTACCAGATGTCAAGTATATTGCAAAAAAATACAGTTCCTGGAAGGATATCGGTGGCTATAATAATTACATGGCCTATGGAGGATTTCCTCTTAACGATTCAGGTTCATCCTTTCTTTTCCCTTCAGGATATATCCTGAACAAATCTTCAAATGTCAACAATGTGGATTTATCCAAAATCACAGAGCAGGTTAATCACAGCTGGTACTCAGGGCCAGCTCTGCATCCATCGGTCGGACGTACTGATCCTGCTTACGATCAGTACTCCACAGACAGCAAATATTCATGGCTCAAAGCCCCCCGCTATGACAGTAATGCAATGGAAGTTGGACCTCTGGCCAGAGTACTTGTTGCTTATTACAAAAACGATTCAACTGCAAAATCACTGGTCAATTCTTTTCTTTCAGAAACCGGCCTAAATGTCTCAGACCTTCATTCCACACTCGGTCGCACCGCAGCCAGAGCTCTGGAAACAAAAATAGTAGCAGATGCAATGGATACCTGGCTCAATGCTCTGGATCCGGAAGGTGAAGTCCTTACAGCAACGTCAATCCCCACTACCGGGCAGAAACAGGGGTATGGGTTGACCGAAGCCCCTCGTGGTGCTCTGGGACACTGGATCGATATTCAGGACGGGAAAATCAATAACTATCAGATGGTGGTACCATCAACCTGGAATCTGGGCCCCAGAGATGACAATAACGTGAGAGGGCCGGTTGAACAAGCTTTAATCGGTACACCGGTTGAAGATCCTTCAAGGCCCATCGAAATTCTGAGAATTGTCCATTCATATGACCCATGTCTGGCATGTGCTGTGCATGTTATCGACCCTGAAAATGACAAATCTTATACAGTTAAGGTAACCTGACCATGAAAGATAAGCATATCCTGATCTTAGGTGTTGGAAACATCCTGATGTGCGATGAGGGTGCTGGGGTGCATACTGTCCGAAAGCTGGAAAAAACGTTTAGATTTTCAGATAATGTGACTCTTCTTGATGGAGGCACTTTGGGAATGAAGCTATTGCATTCTATATGCTGTGCTGACCATCTTATTGTAGCAGATACAGTAATCAGAGGGTTGGCACCAGGAACTGTCTCACGATTAAACGCCAATGATATTAGTCTAAGGACAATTCCTAAAAACTCCATGCATCAATTAAGCTTTACAGAGACACTGGCCTTAGCGAAGATGATGGAAATCCTTCCTGAAACGGTTATTATTTCCATTGAACCCGCAGATATTAAAACAATGAGCACCTATTGCACTCCTCAAATCTCAACAGGAATAAATATCATGTGCTCATATATTCTGGAAGAGATATGTACTTTTGGAGGAGAATACTTAAAAATCTGAAGTGGATTTGTGCTCTGTATCGGAAAAAAAAAGCAGGGTTTATAGCCATACCCTGCTTTAAATTATCTTAAAAAAGTTTGTTTTCAGTTTCTGTTCTGTGCTTTAACCACCCTGGTTTCCTGAGCATCCGGGCATTGTTCCATGAGTTTTTTCCAGGCGAGATTTTTGGATTTCTCCTTGTTCTGCCGCTCGTACACCAGTCCCAGTTTGTAAAGTGAAACACAGAGTTTGGAGCCTTGAGGAAAATTCTTTATATAACTCAGGTAAGATTTTTCAGCATCTGCATATTTTTTAGTGGCATAAAAGCACTCTGCAATCCAGTACTGCGCCTCCTGAGCAAGAGATGATTCCGGAAACTGGTTTGCGATATTCTGAAAGGCTCCTAAAGCTACTGAGTATCTTCCTGCGTTAAAATCGCTCATGGCTAACTGAAAGAATTTTTCAGTTTCAGCAAACCTGGAGTTTGCAGCAGAATCTGCAACGAGTCTGGCTTCCAGTCTTTTGTTGAATTCCGCCGTCTTTTCATCGATTTTTGAAAGCCTGAACTGATTTTCAGATAGATTTCCATCGATGGTGGAAACTTTTCTGTCCAGTTCATTAAATCTTATCTGAAGATCGGCACGGAGAAGCCTGAGCACCTCAGACTGATTTTTCTGCTCTTCCATTATCTTTTTCTGCATTCCGGTAAGCTCAGATTGCAATGAATCGACCTGGGCCTTAACTTCACGTAATTCCTGAGTTCTGAGCATGGTAAGATTGGTACAACCCTGAAACTGAAAACCAGCACAGACAAGCACAGCCGGTAAAAGAACTTTTTTAATCATAGAGTATCTCTCCCAAATATCTATCAAACTAAACGGCAATTATTTAGCCAGAACGATAAATTCAGCGCGACGGTTCTGCCAATGGCATGACTCCTGGTTACACGCAGGAACAGCCGGTTGTTCCTTGCCTAAAGAAGTAACTTCTATGCGAATAGGCAAAATCCCGAGATTTAAAAGATAATCTTTCACTGCTCGAGCCCTTTTCTCGCCAAGTCCCATATTATATTCTGATGACCCACGTTCATCGCAATGTCCCTGTATAAGAATACGTATACCGGAGTATTCTTTTAAAAATTTGGCAGCAGTAATAAGTTTCTGTACAGCATCATCATTGAGATTGAAACTGTTAAAGTCAAAATGAACAGTATTAAGGTTCTCTTTAACCTTTGAGGCCAATTCAGCTGCAAGATCAGCCTCATTGAATGATACTTCATCAGAAGTATCAACACCGGCAAATGGATCTGGCTGTGGGGTGGCAATTTTCTGTACCGGATCTCTGGGGACATCCATTAATGTAGAAACCTGCTTTCGACATCCGCTCATCATGACTACCGCAAAAAGCAAAAGCATCAACAGATAATAATTTTTCATACCCACCTTCCCGGGAATTAAAAATCGGACCAGTCCGGCATTTTCACATTGCCGTTATTTGTCACTCTGCGCAATCTGGTACCATCATGTTTTACCACATAAAGATCGCTTCTGCCGCCGGAATTATTTACAAAACATATCAGGGTTCCATCCGGCGAGTATGAAGGATACTCATTATTTCCCGATAAATCTGAGACTCTGGTGAGTCCGGTACCATCAGGTGCAATTGTCCATATATCGAACTTGCCGTTATCCATTGATTGAAAGGCTATTTTATCGCCTTTGGGTGACCAGACCGGAGAATCGCAGTATTTGCTCTCAAAGGTTAATCTTCTCTGATTAGCGCCATCAGCATCCATTATGTAGATCTGAGGATTCCCTGACCTATCAGAAGTAAATGCGATCTGATAACCATTGGGCGACCATGCCGGAGAGGTATCCACCCCGTAATGAACAGTAAGTTGTCTCACATTGGTTCCATCAGGATTACAGGTATAGATATCAAGATTTCCTTTCGCAGAAGATCCATAGGCAATGGTACCATCTATGGGAGAGACATCGGGACTGGTTGTAATAGCTTTACTGTAAATATGTATTTTGGAAGAACCGTCTGCGATAGACCCTCTGTACATATCCGGCTTTCCCCTGAGATATGATATCCATAAGATATTTTTGGCATCTGCAAATGTGGGGAAAATATTTATCACATCATTTTTGGTGAGAGTAACACTGTTATGTCCATCAAAGTCCATGACAGCGATGGATTTTTTGTTTCCGGCAGTATTAACATATAAGATGCGGCTGAGAAAAATTCCTCTGTCCCCGAACAACATCTCCACAATTTCATTGGAGTAACGATGAGAAATAGTCCGGATCGATTTTATCTCTCCCTTATATTTTTTACCAATAATAAGCTCTTTTGTGACGGCATCCCTCAGATAGCAATTAACAGAAATCTGGGAACCATCAAGGGTATATTCACCATCGATATAGATACCCACATTTGCCTGGGCAAATGTGGCACTGTCATAACTGCCCAGACTGGTTACATTGAACTTGCCGCAAAAATCCAGATCAGAAGCAATAATTTTCCAGGGTTGCTTTTCCTCATCACTTATCTGCTGACCGTTGGTAGAACGGAAATCAATGATTCCGACCGGAATGGAATCAAATTTACTGGCGTAAACTTCCAGATCTATTTTTTCAGCAAATACGAAAAAATTGATAGATAATATTGTCATAAAAGAAAGCGGTTTTAACATGCTACTTCCTGGTTGGGATAAGAGTACAGTTAAGTTCCAGTTTATCACCCGAAAAACCGGGCGGCAGCTTTCCAAATGGGGCTGCAAGTTTGACTGCTCGCAAGGCTATATTGTCTATAGTACTGCTTCCTGATGAGTGTCTGATAGATGGCTCAGAAATACTTCCATCATTATAAATAATAAAAAACACAACTACCTTGATATTAAGGTTCTCTGTAGGAGGATTCCAATACCGTTCAAGCCTCTGCTGCACACTGTTAAGATACCAGTGAAACCTGAAATCTCCTGCAGCCGATACCCTGGCCGGTGCCGGAAGTTCCTCCAGCACAGACGCCAGTTCATCGATGTTCTCTTCCACTGCCTGAGATGGTTCTTTTTTTTGCTCAGGCTTTACATTCTTATTAGCGTTTTTACTGGTGGATGGTACTGGTTTAGGCTCCGGTTTTACCTCTTTGCGCGCAACATTCTGCCGGGGTGCATTCTGTACTTTCTGAGGAGTCACAGGACGCAAAGGCGAAACCAACTGAAAGGTCTGGGGGCGTTGAAAGGTGCGTGGTTTCCAGGCAAGCTTTAAAAAAAGAGGGATACCGATCAACACTACCAGATGAAAAAAAAGAGAACTTAAAAGAGCCAGCCAGCTGTTCTCCTTATGCTCGTATATCAAAAGCTTATCGGATCTGGACATATTCACTTTCCGGAGTACTCCAGAGGCAAAGTCAGAAATCCCAGCTTTACCACACCGGCTTTCTGTATCTCAGCAATGACTCTGATTACCAGACCATAAGGTACTTTGGCATCAGCATTTACAAATACAGGTGTTTCCTTTTCTCCGGCAAAAGCCTCCCGGAAACTCTTTCTGAAATCCACCAGTGACACTTTCTCATAATCGATATAAATTTCATTTTTTGAATTGATGGTGACCTGAATCGATTTGTCAACCTCCACATTTTCCGCTTCAGCTTTTGGCAAATCGACCTGTACCCCCTGAGTCATCATAGGCGCAGTGATCATAAAAATAATCAGTAAAGCGAATACCACATCGATAAGGTTGGTGAGATTGACATCGCTTATTACGTGACGTCTTCTGGCTTTTCGTTTGCTGCCCATTGCTTCTCTCCCCCGGTCTACACCCGCGGCATCTGTGATGGTTGTGTACGGCCGGGACGTTCAGTGTAAAGCAGATTAAATATTTCCCTTTTTAATCTCACCATCACCAGATCCTTAAACTCATCCATCTGATTCTCAATCTTCTCCGCCCGATGATTAAAGTAATTGTAGAAGAAAAGAGAGGGGATGGCTACCGCAAGACCCACAATGGTGGTAATCAGTGCTTCTGCTATTCCAGGGGCAACTACCGGCAAACTGGCGGAGCCCTGATTTCCTATTTCGAAAAAGGAGTTCATGATTCCCCATACCGTCCCTAAAAGCCCCAGAAATGGAGCAATACTGCTTATCATCGCCAGGAAAAACACTCCCTTATCCAATGGAGCAATAAGCGCCATAAAAGCACTCTCCATACGTTCAGAGGCCATAGTAAATTGATTCTGCAGAAAAAATGACCAGTCTTTTACCCCTGTGTGGGATTGTGCGTCTTCAAGAATCCTGCGATACTCCATAGCAGCTGTACGACCAAGCTGCCCCATTGGAGAACTCAATGTCTTGGCATCCACCGACTCTATATCTGAGAGTTTATTCATCATCTCATAACGTCTTCTGAAAAGCTTGTTTTTCGCTATTATCGCAGCCAGTGCAAAATATCGGTTGAAAATGATAGCCCAGGTTAAAAGTGAGAATAATACCAGAAGAATTACTATGATTCTGCCCGCCCACCCGGAACGGACAACCATGTCAATTACAGGAACATCCATGAACAGATCCTTTCGGTAATAAAACTGAAATTCAACTGTTTATTTGTAAATTTTGAACAGCCCGCATCACCACCAGATTTATTTATCTGGATAGCCCAACCGCAGAGGACCAACTATATAAACAGTGCATCCTCTAAAATTACTTCCTGATCTATGGAGAATCAAATAGAAGTGCCACTAAAATATTACACTTACCCTGGTAGTGCTCCTCTCCCAGCTTTGATTATTGCACCCGTTGATCTATATTAATTCATCAACTGAACTGATAAAACCAGATGGAATCATACAAATGAGTTTTGAACACCTTACCCCTGATCAGATGATTAACGCTGCAGAAGAAGCAACCGGGATTGGTTTTACCGGTTTCACTGCCCAGCTGCCAAGTTACATAAACCGGGTTTATGAATTTCAAACCCGTGATGGTCTGAGACTCATTGCCAAATTTTACCGCCCGGGTCGCTGGAGTAAAAATGCCATTCTGGATGAACATACATTTCTGCAGGAATTATCTGAAGCGGAGCTTCCTGTAATTACTCCCATAAAACTCGCAAATGGAGAAACACTGGGAACACACGATGAAATTCTTTTTGCTATTTTCCCCAAAAAGGCTGGAAGGCAGCTGGAAATTAATAACTTTGAGGACTGGCTCAGATTGGGAACTCTGGTAGCCCGTATCCATAATATCGGTGCATCACATGCGGCCAGATCCAGGGTGGTACTCTCACCCGATAACTCCACCCGTAACGATCTGGATTACCTTTTGAGTAATGTCATCCCTGCAGCATACCGCACCAGTTATCGAAACCTGGTAAATGAGCTGATAGATATCAGCACACCTCTTTTTTCCAGAACTGAACAAATCAGAATCCATGGAGATTTACACAGAGGTAACATTCTGGACAGAATGGAAGAAGGATTATTGATAATAGATTTTGATGATATGGCCATGGGGCCTGCAGTACAGGATCTCTGGCTTTTACTTCCCGACCGGCTTGATAAATCCCGGGAGGAAACCGCCCTTTTTATCGAGGGATATGAACAGTTCAGGGATTTTGACTTCAAAACCTTACAGTTGATTGAACCTCTGAGAGCTATGAGGATGATATACTTTCTTGCCTGGTGCAGCCGTCAAATCAATGACCATCAGTTCAGAAGAAATTTCCCGGACTGGGGAACTGACTCCTTTTGGCATAAAGAGATAAATGATCTTAGCGAACAGATGGGATTTGTGAGAGATTCTGTAAAAAACGATCATAATTTCGGCCGGTAAGTAGTTGAGATTTCTGGCCTGGTTTTTTCTATATATTTATACAGTCAGCTTTCAGTCCGAATAGCCAATTTTTCAAAAGCAGACAATATCCAGATTTTTCAACAGAAGGAAAGTATATGGAGTCGATTCAAATTACCCAAAAAACCAGTGCCAGTACCAATCAATATCCAAATTCCGGTTCAGAATCAGAAGCAGTATCAATTTTTCTGCCCTCAAAAGCCCGGATTGTCCAAAACCAGATAAAACATTTCGATATCAGAAACTCTACACCCCGGGCAATATACAATTAAGCCTTTTGCCCAAAAGCAGCTCTTTAACCGCAACAGTATTCCTGCCATCCTTGCTCCTGCGATAATGGAATCTCTTCCAGTGCAGCTATCGCTTTGACCATCCGAAACCGTGAGTTTCAAATGATCATAGAAAGAATTCTCATTTAATTTTTTCCTGCTTGGCACGGTAAATGCGCATACTTTTTTATGAGGAAAAGACTGGTTCTAAAAAGAAATGCAACGGAAACCATAAATTACTAAGTATCGGAGTGCTCTATGGGAAACCATTTCGAAGACCGTCTCTCTGAGCTCAAATCACAGTATGAGGCAGGTCAAAAGGAGCTGGAAAAATTACAGCAGAAGCAAAATGATCTTCAGGTAACTTTACTGCGGATAAGTGGTGCGGTCCAGGTACTCGAAGAGGAACTATCCAAAGAGAAACAGTCCGGAAAAACACAATAACACTAGCTTATCCTGCAAATTTGGAATCCCTTTTCTGAATAGATTTTCCCGGAGCGCATCATGCACAAAAAAAACCTTTTTCAACAAATTTTCCATCCCTTCAGCTTATTTCAATCTGGAAATTCCCATGTTTCAGAAGATGGAAAACACCCTGACGACAGATCAGCAGATTCTGGAAAGTCAAATCATGTGGCACCGGTTCAGGATAAATACTCCCCCGCTTCACCACAAAAAGCAAAAAACGACGGGACACCTCCATCGCGTGAAAAAACCCGTGAGATAGTAGCCGAAGCAGCACTTGAACAGCTACCCGAAGAACAGCATCCTGACGTTTTACTTGACATACCTACAGTCAAGGTAGACGAAATAAAAATCGAAGTCGATGATCTGCAGGCTCAGGTGGCAATCAGTGCAGATCTTGCCAATCTGCTTAAGTTAAATATTGGCGCATTTGTCAGCATTAAAAAAGTACTGATCGATATTCTTGGTGTCGAAGCACAGGCTGTTTTAAAGGTAAGGCTTAAAAGAGTACATGCTATACTGGCAAGAACCCTAGACACTCTGGATCGTAATCCGGAAATTCTGAATAACCTTCTTCAACCAGTAGGAAAAGCGGTCGGTGAAATTGGATCTGGTGTGGGAAAAACCGTTGGTGAGCTGGGACCTGGACTGAGTAAAGCAACTGGTGAATTGGGAAAAGGTTTAGGTAAAACTGTGGGCGATCTGGGACCGGGGTTAGGCAAAGCAACTGGAGAGTTGGGAAAAGGTGTGGGTAGAACTGTCGGTGACCTGGGACCGGGTTTGAGCAAAGCAACTGGCGAATTAGGTGGAGGATTGGGAAAAGCTACTGGTGAAATCGGTTCAGGAGCAGGAAAAACTCTGGGTGATCTGGGACCCGGTTTAGGCAAAGCAACCGGTGAATTAGGTGGAGGATTGGGACAGGCTACCGGTGAAATCGGTTCCGGGGCAGGAAAAACTCTGGGTGATCTGGGGCCCGATTTAGGCAAAACAACCGGTGAATTAGGAAGCGGTTTAGGCAAAACAACTGCCATATTGGAGCATGATGAGAAAAATGAAGATAAAACAGAAAATCACAATCAATAATCAGTCAATTTCAACAGCAAAGCATTCATATTACAACAGATAAGCCCTGCAAGCAATCGAGAACTCCTCCTGTGTATGGCTGTACTCTTTTTTCCTGGGCTCAAACTGTTTATCAAACTCCAAAGAATCCTCTGGGTTCATGTTGTATACATCACTGGGATAATATCTCCATTTCCCTCTCTGCAATATCCCTTTCTCAAGTTCAAGAACCAAAAGACTATAGGGGTATCTTCCATCAGCATCACTGACCAGAAAATCCTTTGAACTCCTGAAACCGTGCCTGCAATAGTTTTGTGGATGACCTTCGATTATTACAACTTTATCTCCCCTTTGAGTAGCTAAATTTAAAGAATACCGTATTAATTGTGAACCTACACCTTTTTTTTGAAAAGCCGGCAAAACCGATACTGGACCAAATGTAATAGCATCCAGTCTTTTATTGGTTTCATCAAGCAAACTGGACTTACTATACATTATATTACCAATAATCTCATCTTTATAGATAGCAACCAGATCAAGACTGGGTATAAAGTCGGGGTGTTTTCTCATTTTGTGAGTCAGGTAATGCTCATCGCATCCAGGAACATGCAGATTCCAGAAAGCTTCCCTGGTTACTTCTTCCACTCTTCTGTAATCGCTTTCTTTTTCTTCTCTTATGGTAATTTTCATCTTTTGCTGATCCGCTTTAATTAATTTTGTGGTTTCATCATTCAGTTCTCCAGAGGTAAAAACCTAACGTATACAAAAATCTCTGGGGGGTTTCGTGAGCATCTTAAATATAAAATTCGATATCGATGGGGCATATCGAAACGTTTTGATAAACCTAAGCAGATACTATATAGACCAGAACACAGATCACAACGTTTTTTCCAGTAATTCAAAACGAGTCCGTTCAAGATACCCATGTTTATGATAAAAAGAACGGGCAGCATCGTTTTCATGTGCAATCTGAAGCGAGATATTTGTACATCCGACCCGTATAAATTCTGTCTCAGCTACTTCGAGAAGCCTCTTTCCAATTCCCAGATTACGGTATTTCTGTAAAACAAAAAACTCATCAATCTCTGCAGTCACTCCCAGATGTTCCAAACTGAAAACGTAAACCGCCAGAAGATAACCCACCGCTTCAGTTTCTTTAAAAGCCAGCCATCCAATCCCCATATGCGGTTTTGAAAACAGGTGCACAAGCTGATCTGAAATCCGTTCATCATCATAATCATGAATTTTTTCAAATGCCCAATACATACTGATTAATGGTAACAGATGCTTGATATCAGCTACAATTGCTTTTTGAATCAGAAAATTCTACATACTTTTGCTCTGTAAAAATAAGCCATCACTGTTCAGCATTCTCATTACATCTAAAAAACGCTGAAGACCAGTCATACCGAATCAATAATATTACGGACTTCCCAACCGGTTCATGAAACCGGAAAAAAACTACCTGCAATTACAGCAACAGAGTCTTCTTCATCACAGAAAAACAGTTAAACACTGGTACTGTAGTCATAATGAAAAAGTGAATAGGAATGTATGAAAACTATTGAAGCAAATTCTGTTTAGCCGAACCCGTTACTCACAGTGTAACTACAATGTTTCCAAGGGGTTGCATACATTAAACAATCTATACCGGAAATATTGTAATATCGCTCATCATGCATTAATTTATAATCAGACACATTTTAAGTGTGCAAATTAAGCAATTCTTTAATATAATGAGAATTTTCATTGTTGTTGTATTAATCAATATTTTTTTCAACTTTTTTCATTGAAAGGTTTTTCTCCTATGAAAGGAAACGAAAAGCTCGTTAGTGTTCTCAATTCGCTTCTGGCCGATGAACTCACCGCTATCAATCAGTACATGGTGCACTCAGAAATGTGTGATGACTGGGGATACGAAAAATTACACGCACACTTCGAAAAACGTGCTATCGATGAAATGAAGCATGCCGAAAAACTTATCGGCCGCATTCTTTTTCTGGAAGGGACTCCGATTGTTTCATCCCTTAACAAGATCAATATCGGTTCTGATGTTTCTAAACAGCTGGATAACGATCATTCTGCAGAAATCGATGCTATCGCTGCATATAACAACGCCATTATTCTTGCAGGTGAAGTAAAAGACTATGCCACCCGTGACCTGTTGCAGCAGATTCTCAATGATGAAGATGCACACATGGACAGTATCGAAGGGCTGCAGAGTCAGATTGCCCAGATGACTTTACAGGTTTTCCTCACTACACAGGTTAAATAATCTTGAATTGATTTAACGAACCTGTGTTCTTTGGACACGGGTTCTGCTTTAAGACTTGGTTCAACTGCTTTTTCTGGAGAGCCTACTTGGTCATTCACTTTTTTTTCATACCTGTCTGTCTGCAATAAAAGTTTACTTTAATTAAAAAATAAAGGAGAAGGAGCTTGAAGATTACCTGTGCGGGTGGTGCCGGTTCAATTGGTGCATCTTGTATCCTGCTTGAAACTGCTTCATCAACAGTTGTAATAGATTGCGGTGTGCGACCTGGAGAGCGGAAATCCCCTTTACCAGACTTGTCTGTACTTACAGGTAAGAATCCTTCCTGTATAATTCTCACTCATGCACACACCGATCACTCCGGAGCACTTCCGGTACTGGTGGAGTATTTTCCCCATGTTCCGATCCTTGCAACCCCACCCACAATTGATCTTACTGGTATTCTTTTTCGCGACTCAATTAAAATAATGAACCGCCCTGAGTATGAAGCGGATATGCCACTTTATAATGATGCCCAGGTCAAAAGGGTGATGGAAAATTTTCTTCCCGTGCAATTTAATGAGTCTCGGGTAATCGATAATCTGACTATTTCCTTTTTCCAGGCAGGACACATTCTTGGAGCAGCAATGATCCATATTGCAAGTCCAGAGGGCAACATCCTGGTAAGTGGTGATTACAGTATCGGAGCGCAACGCACAGTCGGAACCGCTAATAAAGTATCTCTGCCTGTTGATCTGCTAATTTCGGAATCGACTTACGGTGAGCGACTTCATGAAGACCGTTCCACTGCAGAGACCCGACTAATCGAGCAGATCAGAGTAATTATTGAGCGTGAAGGGAAAATTCTGGTCCCATGTTTTGCCATCGGACGGGCACAGGAGATTCTGCTTATCCTCAAGAAAGCTATGCGTGACGGAAGGTTAAACCGGGTACCGGTTTATGCTGATGGCATGGTAAGAGCAGTCTGTAATGTTTATTCTGATTATGAAAGTTATGTAACCAGAGCACTTGCTCATGAAATCCGTTCTGATCGTCACCCGTTTTGGGGGGAATGGATTAATCCTGTGGTAACAGACTCGCAACGTTTGGCTATTCTACAGGGACCCCCCTGCATAATTGTAGCCTCCAGTGGCATGCTCAATGGTGGTGCATCTCTTTTTTATGCTACAAAGTTACTTGAAAACGAAGGTGATGCGGTTCTTATTACCGGCTATCAGGATGAAGAATCTCCTGGAAGGTTGTTACTTGACCTTGCAGCAGAAGAACCTGACAACAGAAAAATTACTCTTTGTGGAGAGCAGATAGCAGTTAAAGCGTCGATACAGATTTTTGGTCTCTCAGCTCATGCTGACCGTATGGAGATGGCTGGATTTATCGACTCACACAGACCACATACGGTTCTGTTGGTTCATGGTTGCACTGATGCGAGAGAGAGCCTTAGAAAGTCTCTGCGTTGTAAAGACTGCATAAGCGGCTATGATGGACTGATTCTGGAAAGAACATTCAGAAAGAAACAATCTTGTGAATACTATGATACATTTGAGTTGCCCGAAGAAAAAGACTTGCAAAGAATCAGAGCGATCCTGGGTCCTCCATCTTCTCTTCCTGTAAAGGGCAGTAAAATCGCAGATCTGTGGTTTGGAACCAGAGTAAAAGCCCAATTTATAGAAGAGCTGGTGTGTCGACTTGTTGATTTGGGACTGGTAAGAAGAGATGATGAAAAAAGTTATATGCTTTGGGTTTTAACTCCTTTGCAGTCGGGCAGTTTGCATGAGGAAGCTGCTATAGCAGAGCGGATGAAAAAAGAAAACCCCAAAGGACGCCTACTGGAATATTGTATGAAGCAAAATATCCCCTTTCCTGTTACTGAATGGAATACAGAAGGAGCTTTTCATCGCGTTAGTATGGTATTAGAAGTGCATAATTTCCGGTATGTAAGTATACAAAAAGCCGCTGAAAAAGCGGTAGCAGAGCAGCTTGCTGCAGAAGATATTCTTGTATCCTGCATCTCCAGGGATTCTTCAGAAATTGGTGAAGCTAAACACATCTCAGAGGAAGATGCGTCTGCGCTTAAACTATCCAACCCGAAAGGTGCTTTACTTGAGTATTGTATGAAACAGCACATAAATCCTCCACAATTCGAATTTCGGGTTATTGGTACAGAATGGTGCTGTCGGGCAATTCTGGAGAGCGAGTCGAGAGGGGTTGTTTCGAATTGGTATCAGTCAAAAGCTAAAACAACGGCACAACAGGGTGCAGCCGCAGAGATTCTCACTACCTGCAATAAAAATGGAAATAGCACAGATCCCCAATCCGTCGTAACACCAGATTCTGTTAATCTGCATATGAAAAACAGTCAATCTTCGGAATCAGACACCGATCCGAAATTGACATTAAGCATACTGAAAAAACGTCTATACATAATTGATTTTGGTTTTGATCAACTGGCAACTTCAGGCCCCCCCCACGCGCCTGAATTCTCTATCAGTGCGTGGGCAAAACTTCCGGATGAAAGCACCATAGAATCATCTTCAAAAACCGGAAGAACAAAAAAGGAGGCAGAAAGGAAGGCTGCACATGAAATCGTGGATCTGATCAGTAATTTATAGTAGAAGGGGGTTTTTATTACAATTATCAGAGTCTGACAGGAAACACTTTTTCAGCCAAGCAATTGATTATTAGAAAGATAAAATGCATTTTTAAGATAACTCAGTTTAAATTTCCCCAGGGATGTTTCTGGGTTACTGTCCAAATCATCTCCGGGGACAATCACACGGTGGCAAATTGCACATGTATACCAGTTTCGCTTCAGAACCTAACATTTTTTCTCTTAGTGCAAGAAGTATTCTACAGTGATTCTATGTTAATTAGAATCTCAGCCGGTTTTGAAAACTGTTTCAAGTTATTGGTTATTCGATAGATAAAGTACATTTTAAGAACAACTCAAGTAAAATTTCCCCAGAGATGTTTCTGGGTTACTGTCCGAACCCATCTTCCCTGAAATCTCTATTCTCTCACAACCCGCAGCTTTTTGAATATTTCCAATCCTACCTCCGTCAAAATTCATTAAGTCTTCTATCCAGTTACTTAAGGCATATGTTTTGCAAAGCCTACTTCTGTGCCCATTTAACCTAAATACTGAACATGTACCACCAAACCCACCCACACCACCCCTCCCCTCGCCATCATAATAAAATGCCCGAGCATCATAGCAGGCATTACGGTCATAATGTTCAGGATTTCAAAAAACGTTTCTATATATCTCTGATTGTCACCATTCCAATTCTGATCCTCTCTCCTCTTATTCAAAATGTATTGAGCTTAAGAGAAACTCTGCAGTTTCCAGGAGATCAGTATGTACTTTGGGCATTGTCCTCTATTATCTATTTTTATGGTGGCAAGCCCTTCCTCCAGGGTCTTTTCAATGAAATAAAAGAGCGGGCTCCTGGAATGATGACCCTTATCGGGCTGGCAATCTCAGTTGCCTATATTTATTCCAGTGTAGTAGTCTTCGGTGTAAAAGGAGAAGTTTTCTTCTGGGAACTGGCTACCCTCATCGATGTCATGCTTTTGGGACACTGGATCGAAATGAAAGCTGTCTCCAGCGCCTCTGGTGCAGTGGAATCCCTGGTGAAACTGCTTCCTTCGATAGCACACCGTCTTTCCGATGGTTCCATAGAGGATATTCCATTACACCTAATAAATAAGAGCGACCGGCTTCTGATAAAACCAGGAGAGAAAATTCCCTCTGATGGGCAAATTGTTGATGGTGAATCGTTTGTTAATGAAGCCATGGTCACCGGTGAATCTATTCCTGTGCACAAAAAAAGAGGAAACCGGGTAATAGGCGGTTCGGTAAACGGTGAAGGTTCAATCACCATGGTGGTAGAAAAGGCTGGTGAAGAGTCCTTCCTTTCTCAAGTAATAAAGTTAGTCTCAGATGCACAGAAAACCCGATCCAAAACTCAGGATCTGGCAGACAGGGCTGCTTTATGGCTTACTGGGATCGCTCTTGGAAGCGGACTTTTAACACTGGTTGTCTGGTCTTTCATCCTGAAAAAGAATTTTGAGTTTGCACTTGAGAGGTCGGTAACGGTCATGGTTATCGCTTGTCCTCATGCTCTGGGATTGGCAATTCCGCTGGTTGTGGCAATGTCCACCGCAATTTCCGCTTCTAAGGGCCTGCTCATCCGAAGACGATCCGCATTCGAAAAAGCCAGAAACCTGCAGGCAATTCTTTTTGATAAAACCGGAACCCTTACCTGGGGTAAATTCGGAGTCAACGATGTAGTTTCATTTAACCCTGCATGGGACAAAGATCGCATACTCAAGTATGCGGCTTCAATTGAATCCCACTCTGAACATCCTATTGCCAAAGCAATAGTGGAAGCCTCTCCGGAAAGACTTTTAATTGTCAAAGATTTTTATTCTCTTAGTGGTAAAGGAGTACAAGGTGAAATTGAAGGTCATCTGATCAAAGTAGTCAGTCCCGGATATTTACAGGAATATAACATCGAGCAGCATAAGAATTCAGTAACACCACTGATAGAAAACGGAAAAACAGTGGTTTACTTGCTTATTGATGACAAAGCAGAAGGAGTAATAGCTCTCTCCGATATAATCCGTGCGGAATCAAAAGATGCGATCCGCATGCTCAAAGAAATGGGTATCAGTTCCATTATGGTTACCGGTGATAATAGAAAAGTCGCGCAATGGGTGGCCGGTCAAACCGGTCTGGACGAATACTTTGCAGAAATACTTCCTCAGGACAAAGCTAAAAAAGTAAAAGAAATTCAAGCTCGCGGTAAAATCACTGCCATGGCGGGTGATGGTATCAATGATGCTCCTGCATTGGCTCAGGCTGACATAGGAATAGCGATTGGTGCAGGTACCGACGTAGCAGCAGAAACTGCCGATATTATTCTGGTCAGAAGTAACCCGGCAGATGTGGTTTCTATTGTAGAATTAGCCAGAAAAACATACCGTAAGATGGTACAGAATCTCTGGTGGGCTACCGGTTACAATGCAGTGGCCATTCCTCTTGCTGCGGGAGTATTGTACGGTTGGGGAATTCTTCTCAGTCCTGCTCTGGGAGCGGCATTCATGTCCCTCAGTACAGTAATAGTAGCAGTAAATGCCCGGCTTCTGAAGCCTGGAATACAGAATTCCAATTAACTCCTTATCACATGTTACCATCTTATACTGTGAAGTTAAAAATTACCCCAGAGTTGAAACTATTAAAATTAAAAGTTACCTCAGGGGTAATGGTCTTTTAAGCCGCATCGACCTGTTCCGCGATCTCTGCCCTCTGCTCACCGAGTGAGGCCGAAACTATGGAAGGACCAAAGAAAGATACTACTCCCAGAACCGTAATAACAATGCCGGCTATCAGAAAAGCATTCGGTACACCTATACGGTCGGCAACTGCTCCTGTAAAGGCCAAACCTGCTATTGACGGGACCAGGCTGATGCTTCCGTAGAGAGATAAAACTCTTCCCAAGGCTGATGGATCGACTGTAGTCTGCAAAACTACCATAAACGCGCTGGAATAAACTGTCATGGAAATTCCTCCCAGAAATGTAAGTACCATAAAAATCCAGAAACCGCTTTCCGGAAGCCTTCCAGAAAAAACAAACGTCAACCCTAACACTATATACATAGAATTGATCAGAATCACTTCACTTATTTTAACCTTTTTCAAACCAAGAAGTGCTCCTCCGACAAGCATTCCCACTCCCCAGGCTACTTCGATGACACTCACATGGTAAGCTCCCAGTTTAAAGTATTCAAGTGTAAGGAGAGGGAAAAGTGCGGATACCGGAAGTACAAAAAACCATACCGCAATCCCAATCAAAAAAATCCAAAACAGCCCCTTGCGGCTGTATATTTCGTGAAAGCCCTCTTTCATTTCGCGAAACACATGCGGTGCCGGTGCATCCTCCTTTTTCTCCGGATTGGGAATACGTACCAGCATTAATGATATACAAGCAATAAGGGCCCCTATCACATCTATTAATAAAACATGTGGAATTTGAAACACACTAATCAGAAATGCTGCGAGCGGAGGGCCTGCAATAATGCTTCCGGATTGAATTATCTGGTTCACTCCAGATATTCTCATGAGTTCAGTTTCCGGAGCAAGCAAAGGTGTGGATGCCTGCATTGCCGGAATATGGAATGCACTTCCAACAGAACGCAGCATAAGCAAAATGTAGCATAGTGAGATATCCGCATTGCCCAACAATAAAAGCACACTCATTATTGCTGAACAGGCAGCCACAAAAAGATCTGCAAAAATCATAATGCTGCGCCGGTCCCACCGGTCGATCAGAACCCCTATGAATGGGCCCAGTAAAAGTTGTGGAAGTAGCGAAGCTATCGTTGCCAGCGCCAGTACTTCCGCGGATCTGGTCTCAATGGAGAGCCAGAATACAACAGCATATCCCACTGTCATACTGCTGAGAGTCGAAAAAATCTGCCCGGACCAGATTATAGCAAACTTTTTTTTCCATTCAGTCATATATCTTTTTCCATTCGGTTTCAAGTATTACAAAAATATCGATTTTTCAACCAGAGTAAATGGCTGAAAAAGTAGTTCAGAAAAGATTAAAAAAAAGGATTTAGGTAACCTTCAGAATACTCCAAAGGACTTAAAGATGCCAGTGCTGGCTGTGAGATTATTTATCGCGGTAATGGAAGGCTAAATGGATATACATAAATAGAATGACCTCTCTATGTATGAAAATATAATATATACGGACAAAAAGCAGAGAATGATTTTGTAAAATTATACCGAATTGCTTTATCACCAGCCTTGTAATTGATCTTCTTGCCACGAGAATTCCAGCTCTGGATATCAGTGACCCTATATTATTGTAAATTTACGTATAAGCCGGGCCTGAGTGTTATCAATGACACTTTTTTCCAGTATCTATAACATCCACTCAGGAATTACATTTTCTAAAATCCTGATATTCTGATTTATCATCCCGGCTCAGATCTTCAACTTCCATGTGTACATTAATCCGATTTGCGTTATTTAAAATGAGGAATACCAGCGGGCTTATATTTTTCTTACTTACTGATTCCGAGTATCAGGAAGAAATTTTTCAGGCGATTTTATTTTTAACACTATTCCCCGGTCCGGTATGAAAGCCCCAGAGGTGTAACATTAAAAAAGTAGAATTCATCTCTGGGGTAGTTATATAAGCTTTGAAAAAATCCACTCATAGATAGATCACCCCAACCACGCCATGGCAATGTTCTTCCTGGTTCATCTGAGGTCTACTCTCTCGGCATACTTTACATTGTATCATTTCAGATTTTCAGCTTGTATAAACTGCTATTTCCGATTGACCCCTGCATTTTCCGGTTTAACTATATAGAAACCACTAGAAAAATCACCTGTCATTTTATTGCCAGAAAACTTTCCCTGCAGATTCCAAAAATACCGATCGTGCGATAACGGTCTCAAAAAAATGTTTTTTTTCAAGCCCAACTCTTTTTTTTGCGTTCTACATTCAGCATTTCGTTCAACACCGCTCTTGCCGATCTTCGAGATACCCTCCTTCCAGGCATTCAACGCCGCATCACTGGTGTTGACTGCCCAGTCAGCCTCCGCACTCTTCGACTGGCTGAACCACATGAGTGCAAATACCCGGGGAAACTTGGTAGGAATGTCTCTAAACATATCATTAATCCACTGGGCTTTGTTGCCGCCTTGTTCAGACGAGGAGAACTCTGCGATGAATAATGGTTTTTTTGAAACAGAAAGTGCTGTATAAGGTGGAGTAAACACTTCGGTGAAACTTTTCCAGCTTGACCAGCTCTGCGCGGTTCCCCAGTTGTAACCGTCGATTGCTACCATATCCACCCAGTCGTCTCCGGGAAACCATCCGGTGAAGGTGGCTGAACCGCTGTTAGTGGCATTAGTCGTCCAGACCCACTTGACATTTGTTACCCCGATGTCGCGAAATATGGTGACCACATGTTTCCAGGCATCGATCAGCGTCTGATTCGTATTACCGGCTCCACTTTTTGCAATTCCCCAGTCGTACCAGTCCCCGTTTGCTTCGTGAAACAGACGTAGCCAGATCTCCTTACCATATGATTTGACACCTTCTGCGTATTTTTTCAGATACGAATCCGCATCACCGTTTATGATTTGCGTAGTCGTATATCCGTTCGCCATCCATGTCACTACAAGAATCGAGTTATTTTCTGCAGCAATATCTGCGTAGGTTTTTGTCCAGTTCCAGTTATTTGTATCCCAGAGAACAAATAAACTGATCAGATCAAGATGACGGTTTTGCATAGTCTGAAATGCCTCCACATTGCTTTTAGTGGGTTGCGGATAAGTACCGCTTCCACCAACCCAGGCACCGATCTGCGTAAGTTCTGCGAAAGAAACGGTTGTTAGCATTATAACTGCTGCTGAAAAAAAACGAATATTCATTTTATGGCTCCCTTTTCAAGGTTACATGTTTTGCCTGTTTTTCATCTTTTGAAAATAGAAATTCATTGTAATATTTATTTAATAATAAATTTGATATTTTTATTTAATTGTTATACTGTTATATTTTAAATGGAGATTAATCTTAGCAGGCAGGAAATTAATGCATAATCGAAAAGCTCCGGTTTTGTCTGAAACTGTAAATAAAATAAGGGCAATAATCAATAACAATCCAGGTACCCGGTTGCCGTCAGTCAGAAACCTCTCGCAAAAATATTCGGTATCACCTGTAACCATGCTACGGGCACTCGCGATTCTGAAAAACGAAGGGTTGCTCGAAGGTGGTTGGGGAAAACGACATTTCATCGCAGATAAAAACAAGCTCGTAAAGCCAGCCATAGACCACCCGAAAATGACAAAGGTAGAAAAGACCGTATTAATGATCAAAAATGATATTATTGAAGGGAAGTACCAGACTCACCGGCCATTGCCTTCCATAAAATACCTTGCATCCTGCTACGATGTTAGTTATCCGTCAATCAGAAAGTCACTGGAGCTGTTAAAAGATGAGAACATAATCAAACGAAGTGGTTCACGGTATCATTTTTTCACCTGTAAGGTTAAACCACAGTCAAAAATTGCAGTTGTAGCTTTTGGAACAGGGCGAAATTCAATTAAAATAGTAACTGAGCGAGAGCGAAACTTTTATCGTCTGCTTTCAGCTGTTGTAATGGATCAAAACGTGCTTTTAGAAATAATATGCTGCAATGATTATCTTGAAGAGCCAGAATTTTATACCCCAGATGATACTCCTCTTGAGATTTTTTTGAAAAAAAAGAATATTACCGGTATTATACTTTCCTCATACCATATGAAGGACTCTGCGGAATGTTTGCGGAAGCTCTTAACATTTAACATTCCGATTTCAGCCTGGGTTGAAGATCATCGGATATTGAAAATGATAGGTCGTTACTATGCCAATAAGAAAAATTTGTCATTTTTCGATTCTAGTTATTCAACGGTTCCCGGTTTTGAAGTCGGAAGATATCTTATCGAAAGAGGACATAAAAATATTGCCTATATTTCACCGTTTCATGAAAGCCCATGGTCACAAAACCGGCTAACTGGATTGAAAAAAGCTGCAGCATCCACGCCGGATGTGCACATCTATCCTTTTGTATGCACCGGATATCTGAATGATTATTTCTTTCTGGAGAAAGTACTGAAAGAATCCTCTTTTGAAAAGCACTGTTTAATTACTAAAATTTCAGAAAAATTGCATCCTTTCTTAAAAAGCAGGACTTCTTCTATCAAGTATGAGCATGATATACTTTTGCGTGACAATATGATTTTTTCTGTATGTGAAGACTTCATACGAAGGGCATCGGAGAACATCTCAATAACTGCCTGGGTATGTGCAAATGACCAAATTGCAGTGCTGATAACTGATTATTGGAATCACTTCACAGTTCCTCTCACTGAGCGCCCTGCCCTTATCGGGTTTGACAATTCTTTTGAAAGTTTCGAACGTAATATCAGCTCATATGAATTCAATACACGCGGAGAAATTCAGCAGATGTTAAACCACCTTCTTTACCCGAACAGTTCTAATCTGTTAAACAGAAAACCCTCAAACAGATTGAGTGGCAGAGTTGTTGAACGAGCTTGAAAATGTTTATATATTCCTCCTGACATTCCTTTACGTTGCGTTCTTCGCGTTCTTTGCATTTGTAATTTTGTCTCCGGTTCTATCTATTGGTATGCTTTATAATAGCTTCAATAATCCTATCCCATTCAGCATAATGAATCTCATGACCTGCTCCTTTAAGAACGAGCAATTCAGAATGCTGAATTGATTTGTTCATAACTTCAGCATGAGCAAAAGGCAATACGTTATCTTCTGTACCATGAATTATGAGGAAAGGGACTTTTAATTTGCTTACCTTCCCGTATAACTCCTCACCGTCCCGAAGCATTGCATGGTTAAACATGCAGGAAAGGCATTTGGCTCGTTTTACTTCAGTTTCGGCTAAGCTATGTGCACGTGCTTCATCAAATGGATGAGCACTTCCATTCAGTAGTTGTCACCCCCCTACCATGTAGTCAATGACTGCTTTTTGATCATTAAAATCAAGTGTGGCAGCCTTTGTTTGGTAATGAATGATCTTTTCATCAATTTGTGGAAGTTCCGGTAAATCATCCCATATTCCCGAAGCAATAGTGGTAATGGATTCTACCCGACTGGGATACTTAATAGCATCAATCTGGGCAATCATGCCACCTAAAGACATGCCCACCAGATGCGCCCTGGAGATACCATATCCATCCAGAATAGCTATTGCATCATCTGCCATGTCAGTAACTGAATACTCCGGGTTACCAGGTTAATAACATGTCGAGCACCCGACATCCCGGTTATCATACCGAATTACGAAGCGCCCACGCTGACTGAGCCGGAAGCAGAATTCCTCATCCCACCAGATCATCGATGCAGAAGCACCCATTATCAACAGTATACATGGGTCCTGCGAGTTCCCGAATGACTCGGTACAGAGCTCAACATTTCCGTTCTTTATGATTTTCTGTGACATCAGCGAACTCCTCTCTTATGTTTTATTCGGAATAACAAATCTGTTGACACAGTCAAAGAAAAAAGATAGATTGAAATAGCTGTTGAAGATGCTTTCTTTATGATTTTATACCGTATTCATCCTATTTTTTTATTTCCATTTCCATCGGCAGATATTTAATCCCATTCTCTTCCTGCATTTTATCCGTTGCAATGAATCCAATTTTCTTATAAATCGGAATTGAATATGGTGAAGCATGTACATAAATTTTATCAGAATTGGGATCTCTTTTAATGACTTCTTTGAGAGACTCATTGATTAGCTTTCTGGCAATACCTATTCCCTGATAATTTTTATCAACAAAGAGCAGTGAAATAAATTTATTGTCTCTTATTTCAATTATTCCAACTAAATAGTTTCTGTTCAAAATAAGAAATGGGATGATAAAACTTGACAAAAGGGGTGCCACAAACTAGGTTTGTAATGATCGCTAAATAAAACAAGACTTAGAAAGGACACCCCGAAAATGAGATCGCAGTTTTCAACCAGGCCGCAGTTTTTATTCAATGATACTTATGATCATCCTGTAGCTCGCAAGTTCTATGAGAAATATAATCAAATTGACTCGATACTGGAAAATAATAATGAGATTCTTAAAGAGGTCCACCGGGAACTGGAAATAACCATGAATGCAATGAAGGGAAGGAGTACCAAATTCAGTACTGAAACACTCTTCAGGATGCTTCTGGTAAAGTGTATAGAACAGCTCAGTTTCA
>JAEZKP010000091.1 GCA_023436145.1 Fibrobacterota bacterium
TGGGTGACTGCAAATGCAGGTAAAGATATTTTCAAAGCACTTGGAGTGGGTAACAATTTCGCCTATGTAGGTGCAGGAGGAAACCACTGCCTGTGGCGCCCCCAGTATACCTCAGAGCTCGATGCTATGATTGACAAATTTCTTAAAGGCAACAATTCTGCCAACACAGGGAGCATGACCGGTGGTGCATCAGTCGATGTCAAAAAGTACATCGATTGGACTGCTCCAGAACTGGCTGGCGAACTGTAAAAGCATAGTCAAATAAAGATTTTTACTGACCAAGATAAGAATCAAGTTATCCGAAATCCCCCTATCCCCTATTTCTAAAAGGGGATAAGGGGATTTTTTTTGCAATAGCAGGAGAAAAATCCAATTTACCTGAAATACAATCTTCACAAACAGGGTGCCCGGGAAATGACACCTTATCAGATATAGAAATCATTCAATTACCCCGGAGGTGAGTTCTTCACAGAGAATGATTTCACCTCCAGGGTGATGGCAAAATTTAAATCATGTTCCACTTTTTATCACTTTTCCCTAAAAGGACTTTCGATTTAAAACTAACACTTGATTATAAAGCTTTAAATTATAATAGTGTTTATTCTTGGTGATTGGAATCGAAAAGTGATTCGCTGAGCTTAGCCTGGTATTCCAGAAACTACCATTAAGATCAAACTATAAAGTACTAAGTGCTTGCCTTGTAGCAGAGTTGTAGCTTCGACTGACTGTAAGCGCAGTCAAGGCACAATCATCAAGGATTATCTCCATGGCTCTCCCAACAGGTTTTCGAAAAAGCCGGATATGGAATTTATTAACAATATACTTACGATGAATCCGAAAAAAACGATCCTTGGGAAGACGCAGTTCCAGCTCCTGCAGACTCATTCGGATAAGTAACTTCTTTTTCTCCGTAGTGTATACAGCACAGTAGTAATCTTCAGCCTCGAAATACAACACATCCTCTACGTTTGCAATGTGAATAGTATCACCAATGCGAGCCTGAAGCATAGTGAGTGTGGGAAGCTGTATCTGGTGTTTCAGGTCGTTGATTGTATTTTTCAATTGTAATTTTTTTGGTGTATCAGAAATTCTCTGAATTGTTTTTTCGAGACGCTGCTGTTCGATTGGTTTAAGCAGGTAATCGAGTGCATTGTATTCAAATGCCTGGATCGCATACTGGTCGTAACCAGTGACAAAAATGACATATGGTTCGCAGGTGAATTTTTCGATAATTGAAAAGGCATTCATCTGGGCAAGATGTATATCTAGAAACAGGAGGTCTGGCTGTAGTTTATTGATTTTTTCGATAGCAGCATCTCCATTATCAGCCTCTCCAATAATCTTAATTACTGATTTATGCTCTTTCAGCAATTCACGAAGCCTTTTTCTTGCCGCCAACTCATCATCAACCAGCACGGTTCTCAATAGCATCAGAGATAACCCTGTTTATAGGAATGTTTATGGAAACTGTGGTTCCTTTTTCATAAATACTTTTAATATTCATTAATGCGTGCTTACCCCAGATGTGTCTTAAACGTCCTTCTACAATAGATAGCCCATAACCAAATACAGTACCACAATCATTAAATCCGACACCATCATCACAAACCGTTATTTCCGCAGTTTCAGCACTGACTTTTGCATTTATAGTTACCAGTCCTTCACCACCGCGAGGTGAGAATCCATGTTTGATGGCGTTCTCCACCAGAACCTGAATTGTCAGAGCCGGTAATTGCACCTGATCAATATCTCCATAGCAGACAATATGGTAACGCAAACAGCTGCCGAATCGGAGTTTCTCCAGTTCAAGATAGGATTGCACAACGGAAAGCTCTTCGGAAAGTGCAACAGTTTTCCGATCACTTGCTGAAAGAATATATCGGAAGATGCTACATAAGGATGCAATTGCAGGTTCAACTTTACCGGAATTTTCTTTTCCCAGTTGCAAAAGAGTATTGAGTGTATTGAAAAGAAAATGTGGATCGCATTTTGAAGTCAGAGCGGAATACTTAAGCTCATTTATCTGCTCTGTGGCCCGCATCTGAACTAGCTTCAGCTCAGTATCAAGTGTTCGGTTATAGTAATATTCTATAAAGGCTCTTATTACTGAAGAAACGAGGCCAGTTATCAATGCTCCATATAACGGATAGAAGAAAAGAGGCCAGAGTGTAATGTAATCTGCTCCGGTTACCATAATATGAATGACAAAAGATAAGATAGTTACTGTCGGGAAAGCCCACATAAATACCCAGGGTTTGGCAAGAAAACCATGGACCATAGCACCCTGTATCATATTAGTTACCACAAGCGCAGTCTTCTCAATTTGAGCTAATGACGAAAGTGTACAAAAGACAGGAAAGCTGTATATCAACATTAACTCCCAGTGGAGTTTATGATAGAATGAGACCGGACCTTTGCGGGGAAAAAACCAGAGGAAAAATGCAAATATGGCGGTGGGAAACGAAAGTAGTCTTGGACTATAATATCCAAACTTCTGGTCTACTGTTGGAACTACCAACCAGGCAATTATACCTAAGATGGATAACACCGGAAAGAGCCGCTGTACAAACCGATAATCGGTGTTAAAAAAAACCTGTTTTGCAAACACTCCTGCGGCTTTAAACTGGTGCATTTTCTTTCGAACCAGGTTTGGCTGATGTTTCAGAGATTCTCTCCAAGAAGTTTATTTGGAAGTATTTAGTAACACAGAAACCGGAAGCTATAGTTAGAGATAAGAGAAAATATGTTCTTGAGTTGTTGAGTATCAAGAGGCTTAATGAGGATATTCAGCGGGACTACTCATTAAAAATGATGGAGCAAGTCTAATTGCTTGCTAAACCCTGAAATAAATCAATAAAGTAAAAGGGAGTCAGCATAGGCCTGTCTCCCGGTAAAGACAATTTTTACTACTTTCTGAACACTAAACGGCAAACTTCGCGTTTTAACTTACTCTCCAGAACTATGAAATAGATACCAGAGGTCATTTTAAAAGATGAGATTTCCCCTTTATAGATCTCGCCAGCCTGCATATGGCCGTAGAATAAATCTCCCACTTTTCGCCCCTTCAAGTCAAATAATCCTATACGGGTCACACCTGCTCTCTCCGGCGAGTAACTCCAGAGATACACAGAGCTGCCATTAACCAACCTGAATCCAGTTTTCTCTTGCTCTTTGCGAGACGGGTGCCGTTTGACCTCCACAGGAGTAGATTCAACTCCTTCCAGAACCAGAAGGTATTCACCTGAACCGCCTTTACGGTTGATTTTGACAAAATATGTACCTGTTTCTAAGGTATCTGTTGCAGCCCTGCAACTGTTTTCGTTACATGTAGCCGTATCAATCAGAGAATCTTTGTCATTAAATATTTCTAATTTTAAAGAGAGGGCTTCAGCCTTGGAAAGTTCTGCAGTAACCGGTATTCCATCTTTGGTTTCAACGCTGAACCAGTGAACGGAATCGGTTTCATTCATAAAGCCAGCTACAGGTAAAATATTTGAAAGCTGCAATGCAGAAGTTTTGCTTTTGTTGTTTTCTGTTTCCAGATTACGCCTGCGGAGACGAATGGTGTAAGACCCAAAACCCTTGGATCCTGGATTTACCGACCGGATTCTGAAAGTATACTTTCCTTCCGGAAGAGCGCTCATAACAAATGATATTCTTGCGGATCCTGAAAGAGCTCTATTGTAAAAGCCGTTTATTCCAGTTGTGTCAAACATTTCGAACTGGACATTTTCCCCGATATCGATGCCGGAAAAGTCAACAAAAACAATATCGTTTTTCCTTGTTGTAAAGCAATAGTAATCATATATATCATTTGTACCGTCTCCACGGTAAAAACCAATATTTCTGAAATAGAGTGAATCAAAAGCCATTGGAAAGGCTATCTCAGATGAATCATCTATCGCGTTATCCTGAATGGGACAGGGTGTGAGCGTTACAATCGCCGTGTATGAAATAGGTTTTGGGGAAGCCTGCGCAGCAGCAACTCCACGAAGCAAAACTTTATGCACATCAAAATTATACTGACCTCTTTGAAATCTGTATTCAAGATTGCGCGGTTCATCACAAACGACATCCGAGTACATGACTTCTGAAGGAAGAAAACCCAGATGAGCAAAAGCACGTTTTTCGGTGGCATTTATGGACATGGATATTTTGGAATCATAAGGAAGATCAAGAACATAGTCGTGCTTTGTCTCACTTTTTAGAACATCCGAAAAAGTCCTGATATCAAAGAAACCATCCTCGGTTCCTGCTGGTTCCGCTTCATGTATTGTGCAGTTCGCGAACATCTCTTCTGGAAAAAGAGTATCGCCAGTTTGCCTCCTGAAGATTTTAGAAAATGCAGTCTGATCTCTGGCAAGAATCATTGTGTCACACATGGAAGTCCATTGGCAACTCTCATCAAGTGATCCAAACCATCTCCCGAGCATAATATTATCTCTATCAAAGGTGATTCCTGACATATTCAGTTCTGTCAACAGTCTCTGAATTTCCGGTTTAGGTAAAAATGAAAGCTTTATCATATTAACGGTGTTTATAGCTGCGGGAACCTGCAAATAGTCCATCAGTGTGTCACCATCTTTGAGGTGCAGCTCATTTTTCCGGAATTCTTCGACATCCAGCCCCAGAACCATAAACTGATTTTCCGGGTCCTTCATCATGGCACTAAGTTCTTTCTGGTCAAATCCTATGGTCTTTTTAAGAATAAAATCCAGAAGTTTTTTCTGAGCCTCCTCAATTGCTTTCTGAATAAACTCCGGCACAATCGCATCCAGAACCGATTTAATAAAACTGATGGTTGTCCCAAGCACATCCGGCGCTCCCATCATTGAGAGCATGTTATTTATTGCAAAATCCCCTGCTGCGGTTTCCGCCCGCTCTGTGTCCATCGTATCTGCGCAATTAAGCGCCAGATTTATTTCATGAGAAACACCAGGCCATTTTTTCAGACCATCATCAACATCTGCCAGCCAATATTCTTTATAGCAAACCGGAAGAAAATTAATCGCCTGGTAAGCGGTTTTTTCCGCAAGTGTCAATGCAGCAGCAGAATAAAGTATAACTTTACTACATCCCCAATCCCAAAGATCACAATCAGCAGCAGATTCTATTAGGCTGTTGTATTCCTTGTCAAAGGATGCAATCTTCCCATAATATTGCCTTATATCCAGATCCAGACTGTTTCTGACTTTCGAAAAATATTTGGGTATCGAGGTAAGGGAATCTTTTCCCATGAAAAGACATCGGGCCAGATAACTTCCAGGAGCTGCAAAAACAAGTTTTCTGTAAATGAAATCGTCCAGGCCATCATCAATTTGCACATCTTTTTCGGTAAATTCATGACCATCCCAGGTAATAATTCCCGGAAGGCATTTATCAAAATACCCCTCTACAACAATGTGCTTAACGGCATTAATTCCTAATTCGAAGGGTCCTCCTGCAAAGTGATTAATAAAAGTATGTCCGAAAAGATCCCCGGCTGCGTGTGAAAAAAAACCAGCCACAAAAGCTCTCTGTGGAAGCGTTGCCTGCTGTGCGGTTTCATTCCACAGATAATTCAGCCAGTGACAGGATCCAGGGCTTGCCGGGTGAATCAATTGCTGGCCTGTCAGTATATCCGGATAAGCATCCGGACCGATTGCTCCGGCACGAAACTGCTCAGGATATTGACGCACCGCATCAAGTATGTTTCGATTAACCCCGAAAGGACCAATCAACGATCCATCCGAAGCCAGCAATGCCACACTATCATCATCCAAAGCATCCTTAAGCGCCTCTTCTGCAAAGTACAAATGAGCTTTAGCTTTCCAACCGAAACTCTCAAAACTTAATAGTAGCAAAAAAGCGATAAATAACACTACTGCTTTTCCATAATAAAAATCACACAACTCAGGCCTATAAATTCTTCTATCCTTATGAATCAAAGACGCCTTATTAATAGTCATATTCCTCCTATATGATGGTTTTCAGATAGAAAACATAACCATACAGTCAAGGATTGTACAATAGTTTTGCAGTGAATGGATGAAAAAATGCAGTGATCGCAATTATCGAATCCGGTTTTATTGATCATTTGTTATTAACTACTCAGCCCATTAACAAAACCATTGACCGTAATGATAGCGGAGACCCGCTTTACTCGGAGCTTCCCTTATTTTCCCTCATCCTTGCATTTTTTTAGTTGAAGTACTTATTTTTGATATTATGAAAGTCGGTTTTAGTTGGTTTTTTCGATCAGAACCTGCCAAGATCAACAATGATGTTTTTTTGAATATGAAGCACGTCTTTTAAAGCGGCTTTTTGGTATACAAACACAAACAACCTATTACGAGGCAACCACAATGCCTACAGCTGATGAACTAATCGATCTGTTTCTAAAAAAAAAGGGGAAAAAAGAGATGTCCGGACATGATACTTATGAAATGAAAAAAGTGATTAAAAATGAACCGGTATGGTTATTCATAGTACTTGGGATATTACTTCTCATATTAGTGTTTTTCCGGCCATGGGTACAGATTGGTGCCGGGGAAAGAGGAGTATTGCTAAATTTCGGTGCAGTTCAAAAACAGGTATTGGATGAAGGATTGCACTTCAGAATACCTGTTATGCAGCAGGTTATTCCAATCGATGTAAAGGTTCAGAAGGCCATTACAAGTGCCGCAGCTTCATCATCAGATCTTCAGGAAGTAAGCTCTGAAGTAGCGCTGAATTATCACGTGATTCCTGAAAAATCCAATATTGTTTACCAAACTATCGGAACAGATTTTAAAGACAGAATAATAGATCCTGCCATTCAGGAGGTAGTTAAAGCCGTAACTGCACTGTATACCGCTGAAGAACTCATTACCAAAAGACCTCTGGTGAGTGATGCCATGAGAGAGAGTCTCGCAGAAAGGCTGTCAAAATATCATATAGGTGTTGATGCGTTTTCTATTGTTGGTTTCAGTTTTTCCAAAATTTTTATGGAAGCCATTGAATCGAAACAAACAGCAGAACAACTCGCTCTGAAGGCGAAAAGAGATCTGGAACGGGTAAAAATTGAAGCTGAACAGAAAATTACTATCGCTACAGCCGAAGCAGAAGCACTCAGAAAACAGAGAGATATCATTTCCCAGGATCTTATAGAGTTAAGAAGAGTCGAAGCCAACTTAAAAGCTATCGAGAAATGGAACGGAATAATGCCTCAAGTAACAGGAAATGGAAGTGTACCTTTCATTGGTGTCGGTGATCTGAAAAAATGAGAAGAGCTAACTTTAAAAGTTATCAGACTTCGGCCTTTTAGGTCGAAGCCCTTCCATCTTGGTCACAATAGTTTTTATCAATTCAAGAAAAGCCCAATTAATTTCAATCAGCCCCGATATCACGCTTTACTGTGTAAATGTTTTGTTTTATCCGTGCGTGAAAAATATGGTTCAGAGTAATTACATTTTACATTTAAAAACCAGGAAATAGATGGTTATTTCATGGGGAGGACTGGAGAAACCAGAGGAGCGCCTGGATAGTCAGGCTGAAAACCGGGAAAAGAGCGAGATCTGGAGCAGATTCCCCGGAGGTGAATTCCTTCTTAGTAAAGAATTCACCTCCGGGGAAATAAAGAAGAGAACAGAGTGATTTATGCCAGTTTTTTCAGGAAATTTTTATATTCAAATGGCTTTACAATAGAATTCTTTTTCTTCGCTTAAATGGAGCAGATTAAGTGAATTTCCCTACCAGGCAAAAAACCAGGGAAATTCACAAGATCCGAAGGAGATTCCCCAGAGATGAAATCCTTCTCTGTCAAAATTCACCTCTGGGAAAAATAAGACGGAAGTAGCGCGGGTGAGGGAACCTTTCCGGAAACATTACCCCCTTTTCAGGATTGGTGAAATCTGGTGAGCGCTCTGATCTGCCAAGGTGGAAACCGGGAAAAATCGCAAGATCTGAAAGAGATTCCCCGGAGATGATTTCCTTCTCTGTAAAGGATTCACCTCTGGGGAAATAAAGAAGAACGCAGAGTGGAGCGTTTTTCGAACTATACCAGTTTCCATGTAAAATTTCCATCAACATGGTTTCTTTTCCTGAAACTCTTGGTGGACAGGCCTTTAAATATTAAAATGCAGTACAATATACAAATAATTAATTCGCTTTATCCCTAAGCAGATCTATCTGTGGCGGAAAATCTGTTTCGTGTTTTTCTGTCTTAAAAAAGAGTTATGTAAATTCTGCATTTACCATGTTTATAAAAAACTCCTTACACTCTATACTATCAAACCTGCTTATCATCCTGGATACCGCAGATTCGGTTACATTCAAATGCCTGGCCATCTGTGCTCCCGAAAAATCAAAGCGGAACTTACCAGTATATGCAAAGAGCTCCCTTGCAGTAGACTTCACATCGAATAGACCCTGCCTAAATATCTCTCTGGCGGGAAGACACAAAGACCTGGTCACTTCTTCCACAATTCTTTCCATACTTACATTTTCTTTTACATGGCGGGCAATCCGGGCACGTCTGCTGCTATCCAATTCTAAGATCTGTTTTACAAATTGTGGTTTCCCCAGCACCCAAACCTCCCGTTTGTGAAAACTGAGTTTTCCGCTATTGGCATCTTTAAGGTACTTAATAAGCTGTTCATTCTGTTTATTCGATGTGAATTGCTTTATGTAATCCTGATAAATTTTTACCGGTTCAGACATGTCAAAGAGGTCAAGCACGTATTGAACGTTAAAAAATTTGGGGGGCTTATTTCCTATTAAGGAATAGTGGCCGCTCCATTTGTAGTAATCAAGCTGTTCAAGTGTGCATTCCCCATTAGCCACCGGCTGCAGATGAATAAAACTGACCAGTTCCTTTAATTTATCCTGCTCGATCACCAGTGCACTGAAACGGGAGCCGAAAACGGTTCCATGACGTTTCTCAGTTTTATTAAACTTTTTGGCAATAACGGAATTAAAATTCTGCATTGCAATTGAGATTGATTGCTCACTGGACCTGACCAATAGATAGTACTGGTTTGCGGTTAAGGAAAAAGCATAACAATCAAGTTCATATTTTTTGCTTATTCGGGCTAACTGGTCGATGAAGAATTTTTTAAGTACATCTTTCCCAAAGAGTTGAATCTCTTCTGTGCCTTCAGCAGTTATTTGGTAGACGACCTGTGGGACAATTATTCTGGGTTTGGTACTCATGTGCAGGTGTCCTTTTTAGGGGTGAGGAATTATAAAAAAAGGCAGCAATTTCAATTCCATCTATTATAAAAAAAACGTGAATCTGGTGGCACCAACTATCCCGGAGGTGAGTTCTTAGAAGTATATTGTTCACCTCCGGGGAGAAACAGAGAAAGCTGAAGCATTCTGCCAGATTTTCAAAACCTCTTACAAGCTTCTACGGAAATTAAACGGATTTTCTGATCGATTTAATGTCTTAAGCAAGGCTCTGGGATCAATACTATAATAGCCCTTATGGGTTTCAGGGCAAATGAGATCAATTTCAGAAATAATGGCAAAAGCCGCAAAAATTATGATTCCCCGGAGATGAATTCCTTCTCTGTAAAGAATTCACCTCCGGGGAAAAAAAGAGTTAGCTGCGTACAGACCACTTCTGATACCTGTTCTCAGAAAATCTTACCTGCCCAAAGCAGCCTTCAATAAAAATATCTCATTTACAATAAACGTTTCCCTCCGCTCTGATGTTTCTAATGAAAAAAAAGCAGAGCCAGGTTCTAAAAATTAATCGTGGAAATAATGGCATCAGTAAGTCTATTCAAGAAAATGGCCCGAATTTATGGGCCTATTTTGCTTTTTATTTTCTCAATCTCTTTGTTCAGTTTTTCCTCTTTCTTTTCACTTTTTTCAAATGCTTTTTGCTGCTCGCTCTGATTTATTATCTTGAGAACACGTGCAAGTGCGTAGTCTACATCTTCAAGAACCTTTTCATAATTACGTGCAAAAAAATTCTGCCTGTTCCAGTTATCAAAAAGGTTCTGTTTTTCGGCTATCTCACGAACGTACTCTTTCTGGTCAATGTGCATGCTATCTTTAATTTCAATAGCTTCAGCTTCCAGTTTTCCGGTTGCCAACTCTTCTACTCTATTTCCGAACCTCTCATAATCGTCACGCAAGATGTTATATTTCTCCACTTCATATTCAAACTCACTTTCTGATGGCAAGGTAAGAGTATTTAACCGAATAGAGGCTTCATTTAATATTTTAGCTGCTCCATGATAATCCTTTTTGATCATGCCTACATACCCCAACAACAGTTCTCCCTCCGCTTTTATGACTTCTGAAGTAGCGACATCAATTAGACTTCGTCCGGCAATAGTACAATCATCCCATTTTCTGGACCTGAGTGCTACCCATCCTATGCCAAGAAGAGCATCTTCATAATAGTAGCTTTCCTTTGGTATAAGCTTTAATGCGGCAACAGCATTGGTCAATTCATTTTCCTCATAAAGCAGATATCCAATTAACAGATAAGTCCTATTGACCGTCTCGTTCTCTGCATTTGTACTGGCTTCCGGACCTAGACATTCTTTCAAATACCCCAGGGCAGTCTGATAATTATCCTCAATCGCAGCACAAACCGCCATAGAGTGACGAGCATAGATATAATCCTGATGCGTTTCTGGAATTTTGTCCAACAAATTTATAGCTTCTTTATACTTTTTTTCTTTTATAAGGGTTTCTCCTTTTAAATAGTGTGCATGATAACGCAAAGAATCGATTGTGTGTGGGCCGCTTAAAAGCCTGAACATTTCATCAACACCGTTATGATTGTTTTGACGGTAATAGATATTCATGATTCCCATATTTGCGAATGGATGGATTTTGCTTTTTGGATATTTAATCATTGATCGTTGATATTGCGACACTGCAGTTTCTCTGATATCGAGTCTTTCAAAGCAAATGCTACTGTAAAGACTGACAAAATCATTTTTTACAAATTTCGGGTATTCCACCACTATTCTTGAAAAAATGAAATATGCATCCCAATATTGTCCTTCTGAGAACAGTTTCATGGCTTTATTGTACAGATCATAGGGAATTACATTCATTTTATCCGTTATTTTTTTATTCATTTTTAATTTACGCGAATCACCAAATTCAGATCTCATAAAAATCGAATGTGAAGGGAAGTCTGTTCTGAATGGAAACAGAAACTGGTACATCAATGTAAGGTCTCGTCCTTTATTTAGTGCTGGCGAATGAATGCCTGCACTGCCGCCTGCATACTCATTACCGATCTGTCCATAAATCTTAAGAAAATTAAACAACCATGTTCCAGCTTTAAACGAAACATCAAATTCCAGGTTTTTCTCTTTGCCAGATATGAAATCATCAGTGTGTGAAACTATATCCTTGGCAATAACATACAATTCAAGATCAAGATGTTTTTTGAAAAGCTCTCCAATATAGGATAACACTGCTGCACCTGCATATCGGGTATCCCCTTTTAAAAGGATGTTTTGTGTGGATATCCCAAATGTATGATTTCCACTGGTGCTGTCTTTTGAAATTGAATATGAAACTCCTATATCACCACCGTATGCTTTCATTTTTTTTCCGAAGATGTCATTAAAAACGAAATGACTATTGATACCAATATTCAATCCCTTCCATATATTGAACGCATAAGAAAGCAGAAAGGAATTACTTCGGTCCGATAATCTCCCGTCTGATATGATATCTATAGTCCCCTGGCTTTCGACAGGAGTTGTAGCATCCAGTTTTCCTGCCCCTTCCCCTTCATAACTCAATGCAAACGTATGCCTTAGATATGGAAATACAAATACCCCTTCTGTAAGCTGGTATGTATTTTCTACCGTAAATGCCTGCGATAATTGTATCCCTGTATATTCTGCGTTCGACAAAAAAGCTGCATTGGTTAAAGGGGAATATTTCGCAAGTGCATCACGCCATTGTTGAGAAATAATAAATTCACCAGGAAGTCCTTGACCATGTGCAGATAAATATCCTGCTGTCAGAAAAGCCATAAAAAAAGAGGTCCGGATACTTGATTTTCTGGTTTTCATAGATATTTGCATATAATTGTTAATCCTGGATCATTGATATAAAATGCCTATTTTTGTTTTTATAGTTCGTGAAATACCATTGGTTACATTAATATTTACTACAGCAACATAGGTTCCGTCACCAACATATCTGCCATTTTTATTTACACCGTTCCATAAATAAAGAAGTTTACCGTTTTCAGATGTTGAAACGCATTGTCCGTCCTTCAATACAGCGTTTCCTACCTGATCATAAATAGATATGTTAGCACTTACCGAATCCTGAGGTAACAAAAGTTCTGATGACTTTATCAGTATAATCACTCCGTTAGATACCGAACCATCTTTAAACTGTCTTCTTGCTGTATGAGGAATTAAATAAGTTTTTGGATTGACCGGAGTCGGGCCGGCAGTTACTGTAAAATTGTAATTGATATCATTGGTTTGAACTATTACTCTCCGGTTGTTGGGATTGGTTTGGATATTTCCAAGATTATCACTGACTGAATCATTCTCATTGATCCAGATTGAATCCTTTCTTGAGACAATCGACTTACCATTAATACTATTGACCAGGAATATTTGTGTAACATCATCTCCTCCTGAAATGTTTGTTACATCTAATGAATATGTCACTTTAGAAACAGGATCCATCAGCTTAAATGGCGAGAATTTATCTATCTTTTCAGTTTTTTCAGAAAACGTGACTATTAATGTATCATTCACCTTATCATTTCCGGTGGATTTACCATTTCTAAAACTTGCATTTTTAATTACTGGTGCCATACTGTCAGAAATTATAACCGCTCCAGAGGGAAACACTCCTCCAGAGGATAAATTTGGCGTTGTCTGAATAATGAGTAGTTCATCTGGGAGCGCTGATGTATTTGGATTATTATCAGTTACTTTAATTATTATGTCAAAACCGGCACCTGTTTTTATAAGTGATATAATAGAAATCGGGCGTGCTCCTGTGAAATAAAGATTTGGTTTAATCTGGTCCAGTTCTTCATTTGTTATTTTATCGGAAGCTTCTGCTACACGTATGAGATCAGGGAAACCATCTGCATCCTGATCAAGAAAGTAAGCGGAAACGATCCCCAGGTTACGTGCTGCTCCAATTGCTTTTGATGATCTTACAATGTCCAGAGGAAAGTCTGGGTTCTGGTAAAAAGCAACAATGCTGTCATTTTCTGCAGTTTGAAGAAGGTTGTCAATTTTTGGGGCAGCCGTTTGACGGGTAATTGTTGCGGTATAATATGATCCCTGCTTTATAGCATTCACTTTAAGAGTGTCTGGCAACGAAACAATCGAGTTGGATATTATTAATGGAACAGAATTCAGATCCATAGGTGCCGGCGGATAGAACCGGATCTCAATATTTTTTTGATCATCAGATAGAATACCAGTTGCTTCAACACCGTCAACAAAAAATCGAATTGTCCCCTGGTCCCGACATGTTGTTGTAATATCGGGAGGTAATTCGATACCCTGCACACTTTTTATTATTAAGTCAAAAGATCTTGTAGAATCTATATCCATCGGAGGAGCATAATGATAGGTAAACTTTATCGATAACCTGGTAAGCGGGTTTTGCAATGCAAAACTTTTATTGAAATAAGCATAAGTATCATCAAAGCTAACTGCAGTATCATTATTAATTTTTAAACTTACCGGAGTGCTTGGAATCTGTCTGAAACCATGTCCTTTGGAAATATTCAGCAGTTTTGTCAAAAGTTCATTAATATCTCCCTGCGTCTTCCATACATCACTTAGCAGATTTGATGATGAGTAGCCGTTGTTCTTGATATTTTCTGTCATTTCGACAATCTGTTTTGGTATTGGTTGTGAATTATTCACCCAATAGGCAGTAAATGTAGCTGGAAGATCAGTTCCAGCTTTGAAATCATTAATAAACGATCTTCTCTCAAGGTCAACATTTTGGGGTTCACCATCTGAGAGAAAAATGATATACTGTTTGGATTTTGGATATTTTGCTTTCTGGAAAGCTTTTCTGGCTGCCTCAAATGCCAGCGTAATGTCGGTTGTTCCATTATATTGGGATTGGTATTGTTCAAATCCTTCCTGTCCATTATGACGTCCGTTCTCACCATAGTACCCGTTAATTAACTTGCGGTTATTTCCTGCATCCCTCTCTGTAGGGCTCAGAGCAATCACACTTTTTAAATATTCGGTTGCCGCCTGTCCGGAAACCGAAGAATTCAGTTGAGTGAGAGGAATGTAGGCATCGGTGTATGACGATGACAGATCGAGTTTGACTGAATACGGGTCCAGGGATGAATTGTGCAGAAGCTGGTTTGAGAAAACAACAATTCCGACTTCTGAGGCTGGTGAACTGGCATACAGTGAATCAATCAGATTTGATGTTAATTTGTAACGTATACAGTTGCTGTCTGAAACCGACATGCTGCCAGAATGATCAATTACAAAAAAAAGAGAGATCGTGTCATTGTGCCCAGGAACATAAGATTCATCAAAATATGTTGGTGCACAGTGCTTGAATACTCTCGATAATGAAATGATATTTGAAGGCAGCATTAATGTGTCTTTTGTTTCATAATTCACAGGACAATCAAGTGTTGCCTCACATAATTCTGATGACCAGACTTTGCCTTTTGAAATAATGGTTGCTGCAAGTATTGTCAGCAGAAATGTTCTGTTGCAAAACTTATCTGCTTTTTTCAGTATCCCTTTATTCACCAGCCGACATCTCCTTTAAATAGTTACAGACACATTGATTGGAAAACCTTTTGATATTGTCAGATTAAATAAATTAATCCACATCAATCGTATTGTTAACCGGTGGTTTGATTACTGGTGGTAAAATGTATCTGAATACATCTGATGGAGTATTTGGCACCGGAGGATCTTTTTCAACAACAGTAATCGTATTTTTTTTATCCTTTGATGGAGATGCGTGAACACTTGACATTAAAGCCTTTCCGTAACCAGATTCACCGAATGCACTTGCTTTTATGGAAAGCCGGTAGACAACATAGTACTGCCAGTATGGGTATTGTGGATTTACCTTGTAAGTGCTGTCTGTTGCCGGTGAGTTTGTTTGAAGGTTATAGCCAAAATAGTTTAGATTATCATCGAGAGAATTTCCAAATGAAATTATATCGGATGGATTGCCCGTGCTCAATTTTCCTTCACCACCAAATGGGCCAAGGCATGCATAACCTGAATTGGTTTTTGTTGTCTGACTGATAAGGTCTAGTTTGCCTTCAAATACAATGTCTCCATCAGCATTACTGATTGAAAGAGCGACATGGTCACTTTCATACAGATCCGCAAATGTGTGTTCTCTTTTAACCCATCCTATGGCATTTGTTCCATAGGTGTTATCAACGAAATACGGGCTGAAAATGACTTCTATATCAACAACGTCATTACTAACTGCATGTATTATTTTTACAAGTGGCTGTTCAACATCTCCCAGTGTACCCCAGAAGTACTGTGCTTCACCATATCTTGACAGTCGATCCAATGATCCGTCATCATAAGATGACTTCCCTACAGAATCATTGACCAGTGTATCAAGTATTACATTCAGAGTACCTGAGAGGTTATTTACCGGTAAACGTTTGGTAATGTATCCAGCTTTTGACACTCGGATTGTATCGGTTGAAAGGGCAGATACTGATGCAGTTATATCGGTTTCTTTGACTGTATTTGATTTTGACAGTATAGAATAAGTGTTGTTTAGTGAATTAGTCCTGATTATGAATTCAGATTGACCAAGAGATAATACATACAGTATAACTGATGGAACAGGAAGCAATTTTATTTGCAGATTATCATCATTAATTTTTCCTGATTTTTCCCATATCATTTTTCCATTGAGTTCGAAAGCCCTGATCCCCCATTTCCCTGTGTTGTGATGGTTGATTGTTAAAAATCCGTTTTTGAAAAAAAATGATGGCTTTTGAAACGATGAAACAGTTGGTTTTATACTGACAATTTTATTGAATGAATACATTCCATCGGAATTACTTTCTGTTACAAGGATCGACTTTTCAAGAGTTACTATGGCGTCTGACAGAGTCGCACCTTTCTTGTTTGTTATCACGCCAGACAGGTTGATCACGATATCTGCATTTACCATGCAAACCGACAACAGTATCAGCATTCCGATTGCTTTTACATACATAATACTGCCTCCTTCTTTTTTATTTGCTTTTTTCAACCTGATTCTTCAGTTCCCTGATTTGCCTTTCAAGTTGAATCTCTTTCCTGATATTTCTTTCTGCATCACTGCTTTCAAGTTTCACTGTTATCCCTTTAAGCTTGGCTAAGGTAAATTCTATGTCATTCTTAATATTTGCAAGCGAGAGATTGAAAATTTTGATACGTTTGGATTCATCATTGAATAATAGATAAGAATCGATCTCCTTTTTGATCTCTATCTGCCTGGTATGTAATGAGTCATTATTTTTTTCATTACCAGTTGTGATATGACCACTGCTGATGATATCTCCGAGATTATCATAAATTAATCTAGTATTTTCGTATAGAAGCTTTCTGTTGAGTAAAGAGTCTTCTGGCAAACCATCATAATTTTTAACAATATCAAGAGCTTTCTGAGCGGCCCTTTCGGCATCAAGGTAATTTTTCTGCATTATCAGCGAATAAGACTGCAGAAGACATCCTTCAGCTTTTAAAACAGGACGTTTTGAAGAGGTTTCAAGTAATTTACCTGAATTGTAACAATCGATCCATTGCCTGGCCTTTACTGCAGCCCATCCAAGTCCCAACAATGCATCTTCAAAGAAGATGCTTTTTTGATCAACCAGTCTTAATGCTGCAACTGCCTTTGAAAGTGAATTTTCTTCATAAAAAAGCATTCCGGAATATACAAATGCCCTGTTTTTAATTTCTTCCCTGTTGCCATTTGCAGTAGCACTTATGCAGTTCTCAAGATGATTAATAACTGCACGAGTTTCATCACCTTTAATGTATCTGCCAACCGCTGCAGAATATTGTGCATAGGCATATATTGGATGAGGATCCTGAATTATTGAGAAGTACTGTACAGCTTTATCATAATTTTTCTGAAGCATCTCAGCTTCACCCATTATGTAAAAAGCATGCATTCTGATTGAATCCGGTGCTGCTCTGCTTTCAAGCATTTGGTATTGACGGGACAGGTTGAAATAATCTTCATTTCTGTAATAAATTCGCATTATCGCAAGTTTTGCAGAATGTGTCATTTGGCTCGATGGATAACTTGCTTCAACATTTTCCAAATATTTTATAGCTGCTTCCCTGAAATCCAGATTTTCAAGACACAATCCTGAATAATATGTTGCATTGTCATTTTTGTAAAAATCAGGAAATTGATGAAGAAGTCTCTTAAAAAGGAAATAGGACTCCCAATAGCTGCCACTATAAAATGCCCGCATTGCTTTGTTGTAAAGATCGGTTGCGTTTATATTAGCATTCAAAGCAAGTCGCCTGGCAAAAATTTCTTCCCGGTGTCTTCCAAATTCAATTATGTAAAACAGTGAATGGCTGGCATGCAGTGAACTCGATGTGAAGTTCGTGATCTGGTATGCAATTGATAGATCCCTTCCATTATTTACCTGCGGTGCATTGACTTCAATTCCCATACTCCAGTTTGTGATTTTCTCAAAGTTGCTTAATTGAACCCCGCCAGATAAGGAAATAAACGGGATTGTGTTAAGAGCGAACTGCAAATAAGAAGACGACTGCGGCTCCTGATGATTTTTAATTACATTGGAAGTAAAGATATCATGAAGGTCAACTTTGGACTGAAGATCAAATTTTCTGTTAAAAAGATTGATCATGTATTGAAATGAAAGAGCTGATGAATATCGCATCTGTGATATGGAACCTGCTTCTGCCGGATAACAGTTGTTTAAAGAGATACCGGCCCGATGATATCCAAAAACAGGATGATTGGTAATTCGATAAGTACATCCAAGGTCAAAAGAGAAGTCTTTGTCAGGAGAGCCAAAATTACTCAAGTACAAGTATTTCAGATTAATACCATAGCTGAAACGACCAACCGGATTCGATGCCCACGTCAAAAAAATGGAGTAGTTGTCATTGTGCTGCGGATCTCCGATTTTTGCATTCAATGGATCCGTTAAAAAATCATCAGAATAATTTTGAACCGGATATCCATTCTCTGCGGCTATACTTAAGCCAACTGAGTGGTATAATCCTATAGGAATCGAAATTTCGTTTTCCCATAAGCGTGATGGAGCATCTGTGCCAATCGAATAGACGCCCTTAACAGAAGGATAATTGAAATCGGTAAGCAGTGCAGCATTGGTTATAGGGGAACAGAAACGTAAAATCCCCCTCCATTGATCTGAAAGAAGATATTCACCTGCAAGTCCACTTGCCTCTGCTGCCACCTGAAATAAGAGAAATATCAGTGGAATGCAGGTACGAATAAAATAACCATATTTTCTTATTACGATATCTTTAAATAACATAATGCAGATATCCATTTGCTTTTTGCAAAACTGATGTTAAAAGCCACTTTTTACCTTTTAACTCCAATACGAACAGCCCCTGTATACTTTTTCCCATGTAAATCATTATACTTCAACACTGCTGTATAAGTTCCACTGGCAACCCGGTTTCCCTTTGAATCACGCCCATCCCAAAGGTAAAACAAACGGCCGGAAACAGGAAGCATCCTGGCTTTTGAAATGATTATGTTCTTTGCAACATCGAAAATTGTTATTGTACCACTTAATTGCTGTCCGGATAAAACTGAAGCTGAATTTACAGGTACAACAGAAAGAACCATGCTGTTAGTCTTAAAGTTCTCATCCAGTCTGGCTTTAATTAATTCAGAGCGGACAATATCGGGTGTTCTGCTGTGTTCACTGTAAGGATTGTTAACTGTAACTATCGTATAATCGTTCTCTGAGTTATTTGGTGAAGACAAGCTGAACGGAATAGCAACGCGCAAACTATCCTTACTTCCAGGTTCGGGCTTGTAAGTAGCAATGATACTGTCAATTGCGCGATGTTGAAGAATATGATCGACTAATGCTTTTTCATGAACCGTTCGCTGGAACTTTTGCGACCAGTAACCATTCTTTTGTTCTGCATTCAACGTCAGCTTATCTGCTTCAATACGATCACCATTGGTTATTGAAATTTTTACCGGACCCTTTATCTTATCTGATGGGTAGTACAGTCTTATTTCGATCTCTTTCATATCATCAGTAGCAGCATTAATCTGTTTGCCTTCATAATAAAATGCAACGTGTGCCTCATCTGTACATATCAATGTCAATCCATCTGCAAGCACTGCATTGTCTTTTTTAACTATGGTGATATTCGATAATGTCGACGTATCTTTCTGCACACCACTTACCTGATTAATCAAGTGATATTTTATAGTAAACTGAAGGTGAGTAAGCGGATCCGGTAAGGGAATTGGTTTTTCGAATGCAAAACTGTTATCGCTGTAGGATAACGATGTCTGGTTATTTATAGTAAAAGAGATCGGAGTACCGGAAATTACCGTCAGAATTGTGCCAAGAATTCTGCCTGTGAATAAAGACATCAGAGAATTGTAATCGCTTTTCAGAGTCCATATCGCACTGTGTTTGTTTGATTCGGAATAGTTATTGGTCTGAATATTTTTTGTCATGAGCTCAAGACTTTGGGGCGGAGTGGTTTCTGTATTGCTCAGATATATTGTAAAGGTTGTAGGTGTATTAGTCCCTTTCTGAAAGGAAAAAGGATCTTTGTTTCCATGTTGGGAATTATCGTTTAATGGATGTGGTTCACCATCCGAAAGAAAAATTATGAACTGCCTTTTTTTAGGGTTTCTTGCAGTACTTATTGCCTGCAGTGCTGCATCAAATGCATTATTGATATTTGTATTGCCGATTGTTGAGAATTGTGGTTTATAAATCAGATCAGAACATTCCACATTGAGCATGTATTTTTCATTATACCGGGTGCTGGTATCAATCTGCAGGAGTTCCTTAATGATTTCAATACCGGTTTTATTCCCATTGACTTTTTTATCCAATTGAAGCAGAGGTAGGAATGACTGCTCCCCCATTCCCTGAAGCTGTTCGAAAAGAGAATCGTTTCTGTGATCGAGATAAAGAACCTCCCTGAATATCACAACACCGACTTCGGCACCTGGAAATTTTGAATAAACTGTATCGATTAAATCCTGTGTAACCTTAAAGCGCATCCCGTATGCATCATTTCCGGGATGGGTATTCCCAAGTCCAAGCATGCTATATGAATGATCAATAACAAACATGATAGAAGGAGGTTCACTTGACGAATAGACTCCTTCAAAAACATATCCTGCATCACATACATGGATCTTAGGATTTATTGCAGTAACATTTTTGGGAACTTCAATCGTTTGGTTTGAAAAATTTTCGGGACAGGTATTAATAGATAGTTCACAGACTTCAAAAGCTTCTGTACACAGATAAAACAATACAAGATTTAAAGCCCAAAATTTCATCAATGGTTTGTGCATAATTTCGCTTCAGGATTGTGGAGTGGTTAAATAGTATTTAGCCCTTGATCAACACTGATAATATAGCACATACTTTAGGCAATGTATTAAAAAATTACATTTTTATATTTTTACACAATACTTTCCTTTTCGCATCTCATTGATTTTAAAGGATTTATTATAATCTTACTGTATTATTTTTTTTTGAGTTTTTTTTAAATTGGAAAATTTTTAAATTCTTATGTATATTATTAAAGGGATCATTTAATCACGAGGGTTGGAAAGGTTGATGGATAAATAAATATGGTCTCTATTTACCTCTATATCGATTACAGGCAATATCTCAGTGCTTTGTATGATGAACTGAAAGCGGCAGATCCATCGTTTTCATTCCGGTCTTTTGCGCGAATGGCTGGATCGACATCACCAAACTTTTTCCAACATATCAGGGATCGTAAATTAAATATCAGTACGCATTCTCTCACCATGCTTGCTAAAGCCCTGAAACTTACTTCCAAAGAAGAGGAATATCTCGAAACAATTGTTGCTTTTGATCACGCAAAAACTCATGAAGAGAAGGACAAGTTTTTTCGCAGGATTCTCCAGATCCGTGGTCAGCACAATGCTGTCGAGCTTCAAAAAGAACAATATGATTTTTTATCACACTGGTATATTCCGGTTATACGGGAGCTTATAACCTGCTCTGGCTATAATGGCGATCCACAATGGATTGCAGATAGAATAACACCTCAGATCACACTTTCTCAGGTAAAGAAAGGTATTTCTCTTCTTCAATCACTTGGCCTGATTATCCCAGATGAAAACGGTATAAAATGGAAACAAACCAACCGGACAATATCAACACCTTCAGAGGTTCTCTCTGTTGCCGCAATGAATTATCATCTGGATACCATAGGACTTGGCAGGGAATCGCTTTCCCGTTTTAAAGCTGATCAACGTGATGTCAGGGCGATAACTCTTGGAATACCGAAATCAAAAATCGGTGAACTCAAGAATCGGGTTGAATCATTCTGGAGCGATCTGCTTGCTTTTGCAAATGAATCTTCCGAGGTTGAAAAGGTGATACAGGTAAATATCCAAATGTTTCCTATGTCAAAGGATTGTGATTCGGATGAAAAAAACAATTAATATAATGTTAATCATTTTTAGTGTATGCACTCTTCCACAGCTTATCCAATGCTCTGGATCAGATATAGCTGGTGGAGCTGGAACGGGAAACCCGGGCAAGACAACGTTTACCATTGTTGCACGTGATACGGTCACAGCGAGTCAGTTACTGAAGTCGCTCAAAGCCAAAGAGATTGTAATACCTGACAGCTTGCGCAATTTTTATAATGTAGATTCTTTCAGTGTTATTATCAGGAGGATACATTTCGTTTTCAGTCCCGAAGATGAGCAGAGGATTAATACCATTAGTGTTACACCTCCGCTGCGTAAAGATCCATCAAGCATTGTTCTGGAAGGACCTTTCACATTTAATGTACTCACCGGAATTCCGGATTCTGTTTTTGGCACAGTAATGCTTCCTGAAGCCAACTATACTGCTGTAAAACTGGTTATAGAAAATAAACCAAACAAGAATTCCATATTCATTGGAGGTACTTTCAATTATCTTGGCGAGTTGCGCACGTTTAAATTCGATCTTTCTCTTAATGTAAGTGTCAAATATGAAAACGATAAGGGTGTATATGTAAGTGGAAGCGACAGTACAGAAATGAAGGTGGAACTTTATGCTTCCAGATGGTTTGCAGATGTTAACATTGTGGATTGTATCAATAGCCAATCTGCACCTTTCGATTCAAACGGGGTGTTTGTTCTGAACGGAAAGATAAATAGTGGTATCTGTGCCGAAATCCCTAAAAAAATAAATGAGAATATTGTGAATTCAGGCAAGCTTAAAATTAAGCAGGTAAAGCTCAAATAGATCTTCGACAAGAACAGTATGCTGAACATAACGTATTTAAAATGCCGGTGCCTACCGGCATTTTCCGCGAAGGCTATTGTCGGATAAAACTAATCTCTTTAGTTAATTTAACCGTACACTACTGTTGTAAAAAATACCTGAATAAATAATTCCTGACTTTTGTGAACGTATTGTCAAAACGAAACAGCCGTCTGTCATCATTGATGTTGGAAACCGGTATTGAGAAAAGCTTTTATCTGCAATATGTATCCCTCTATGAATAAGCTTACCATTAAAAGTTGTTATGCTGATAAGCAAAGGAGCGTCAAAACTCTTCCCGAATCTAATAAACCCTTTTTTTACACTTACCAAATCAGCAAGGTTATTCAAATATTTTGCCCTGTTGGATTTGCAGAATACCGGTGACATTCTGAATTTTTGACTGGCAGTTGATCCTTTGAAAGAAACTGATAAGCTAAGAGTGTCGTCAACAAAAGTACTATCCATCAGTATTATTCCGATAGTATCCCGTCCAGTATCAAAACACTGGTTGATATATGTGTCGAAGTCTTTCTTATGGTTATTAATCAGCAGCCCCATTAAACTACCAGGTTGTTTGCTGCCATTAAAATTGTAATAAACACTATCAATACAAATATTCCCTGGAATAAACCCATTCTCGTCATAGATAATTACCTCAGCCCTGAGTGTATCTCTGATGGTTCGTTTTGAAGGCGGTGTTATCACTTTAATGCTGATTTTTGGTAGAAACGGACCGGGTAATATAGTAACAGGAATGACTATAGAATCACCAAACTCACTTACTGCGACAATTTTATCTTTTATTGGTACTTTTCCGGTAATACTCAGGCAGTAAGACGAGAATCGGGTGTTTGAAACAATTAAGGAAGGTATATACCAATTTACTGGAATATCGAATATTAGCTTTTCGGGCCCGATTTCTTTATATATGCAGTAAGTTGCACTATCCCCGAAGTTAAGTATTATTGAATCAATAGTTTTTTCTGTATTTCTATCAATAATTATCAGATTTCCGTCAGCTTTTGAGATAGATATCAAGGCTGATAGATGCAATATGATAAATATAAAAATTCTAATCATATTTAAAGCTTCCCAACCCGGCATTATAAAATGGGCTACAGAATTCTAAAAATGTAGCTACTCAGATAATATCTATAAGAAACAAGACATTTTAATGGCAGAACACACAGAGATTCGCAGATTCATCATAATTGAACCTGAATCGTGGTATTGTTAGATCTGTTTTTTCCTCATGACGACTTTTGCCAGAATCGAAAAAGTTTGGCATCAGGACTATCCAGTTGAACCAAATAAAATGATTTAGAATCACAAATCTGTTATTTTATGATTATATTAAGATGATCTTTTAATCTTAAAGGAGAGAAACATGAGACCTTTAAATCATGTGGTACAATTCAGATGTACAACAATAGCGGCTTTGGCGTTTGTTTTTCTAAACACAGCGAAAATCAGCGCTCAGGATGATTCGATCACCTTTCCCCATGTGATCCAAAACGAAAACAGTAGCGGACCGATGCCCAACGGATACCACTTTGAAATGTGGAAGCAAGATCCCGGGACAGTAAAAATGACGGTACCCAACGATGAAGCCAAGTTTGATGTCGAATGGAGCAATATCCAGAATTTTGTGGCCCGTGTTGGTCTTAAATTCGACGAAACAAAAACCCACCAGGAAATTGGAACATTCACCGCTGATGTACAGTTCCAGAAAGGTCAAATACGGAATGGCCTTGCATATTTCGGTATATACGGATGGACAGTTGATCCTTTGGTTGAGTTTTATGTCATGGAAGACTGGCAAGACTGGCGGCCACGAGCAGGAGACGGGAGTGGTCATCAGGGCAAAGGCACAATAACCGTTGATGGTGCAGTTTATGATGTTGTAACACGGCAAATGCAAAACCAGCCATCTATCAAGGGTCAAGCATCATTTCCACAAGTCTTCAGCATCCGGCAAAACACCCGTTCGGGAGGTTCTATCTCCATTTCCGAACATTTCAAGAAATGGGAGAGCCTGGGCATTAAGCTGGGAAATTTGTATGAAGTGAAAATCAAAGTTGAATCATATAGCAGTAATAACAACGGAACCGGCTCCTGCAAAGTCACAAAAGGAAAGGTCATGGTAGACGGACTGATTCCAACTGCGATCAGTCCGTTTTTTGGAGATTTTTCAGGTGAACAACGGAATTTCACAGGTTTAACCTCTACCAAAGGCACTTACACACTCATTTCGTTAACCGGACAAAAGATCAGTTCGATTTCATCCGATCTTTCGCAACCGCCTGTTTTTTCAAAAAACAATGTTGCGCCCGGCATCTATTTATTGCAATCAAAGGTGAATGGTGTCCCTTTGCAGACACGGCAGTGGGTGGTTAAATAGATCATATTCTCAGCCCGGGCCCCTGCCAGCTTGGGCTTTTATATCCCGCTCCTTAATGGTTTGTATGTAAGCTTTTTACATTTTTTGTGCAGTTTTCATCTTTTCTTCTGCTTCGGGATACATCTGAAAAAGTGCCTTTTAACAGCACTGGCTGCTAAGGTCCGGTAATATATTATCAAGTGATATTCCCAGACCTGAAAAGAGCAGGATATTCCGACAAATTTCCAGACCTCTGCGACAACATTTCTCAATAACAAATATAGAAGACTATTTGTAAACTTACTAATTTCCTCTAATTGGAACTGGAGGATTTTGAAAGTGTTCTGGCTATTTTTCCACCCCGGACCTCATCAATCCATAATTTCCCCAGAGGTGAATCCTTTACAGAGAAGGATTTCACCTCTGGGGAAAAGCAGGGACGAGTTTGAGCCATCCTCCCCTATCAGCTGTTTTTCCGGAAGCAGTGCGATATTTCACGGCTCGGGCCCCACTTAAAAGATCAGCTAATTTTCCTATCCTGAAAAGGCGGTTAGAGACATGCAGATAGTATTTCTTTTGGAAGTTTTTAAAATTGCTTTTTCAAGATATTAATAAAATCAAATTTTCACAAATTGAATTCATCACAGTACAATGATATAACTCATAAATTCAGAAAAAAGATTCAATCGAATGTAACGGTATAACAAATTAATTAAAATGTTAATTTTTTCCAGAAATAATAGTCTAAAATCTGTCATATATTTCAGCATACAGATCATTAATGGATCTGAGCTGAAATAAAATATCCCAGTCGTTTTGGCTCCCGGGATATTTTGCGTATAGAGTGTGTACTCTAAGAAGTCTGCTAACAATTTGATTTAAAAGGAGATATTAAATGAAAATGAGTATTCTGATATCAACAGTTGCTCTTTCAATGGCCATTTCTGCGAGTGGCAAGGTGAAGCAGGAACGGCTGACCATTTCTGTCGATGGTGATAATATTATTAATACCCTGCCTGGTCAGTTTTTTGGACATAATTACTGGATGTGGTGTGAAACCTGGGGAAATAGTATTGCCGGAACCGAATCAGCTGTTGCTGCTTTGAATCCCGGCATGCTGCGTCTGGGCGGAATATCAGTTGATGTGGATTATCCGGATAAGGTCAGTGAAGAGGTGTTGGCGGATTTCTACAACTACTGTCAGGAGGTAGGTGCAGAACCGCTTCTACAACTGCAACTTGCGAATTCAACCAGTACCGAAGACCGGGTAAGCAAGGCTCTGGATATGGTTTCCTATTTTAAAACACTGGGGGAACTTACCTATGTGTCTATAGGAAACGAACCTGACCTGTATCCTGACAATCTGGCTACTAATCCCGATTATGGTGTTAAGTACCTGAGCAGTTATACGCTGAATGATTACTGTACTGATTTTAATGCTGTTGCCTCTCGTCTGAAAAAGGAGTACCCGGATTTGAAGATTGTGGGTCTGGAGCTTTCGCATAAATACAGTGAATGGGTACCTACTTTTATTTCCAAGTGCAAGGAATATGTCGATGCAGTTTCACTTCACTATTATCCAAACAGTGCTGAACAATGTACATATCGGAATGTACGCAATTCTGTTACATCGATGAAGAATTTCTTTGCGAATGTGCGTTCGTATATTGATAAGAATGCTGATGGAAAGGTGATTCCGTTGATTGTTGGGGAAACCAATATCAGTTGGGACGGTGATCCCGAGCATTCAACATACGATGCTTCACCGGGAACATTCAATGCGGGTCTGTGGATTGCCGATTTTGCCGGTATCTCCAGTGCACAGCCTAATCTGCTTTCAATTATGCCCTGGAGTATCAGAGAGGGATGGACTCTTGGTTTTCTGGATGGTTCCAAAAAGCCTCGCCCGGTTTATTATATGTATCAGCTTTTTTCCACATATTCAAAAAAACACACGATTCATAGCGAAGCCGTCAATTCGTATGTAAGAATATACGGTTATAAGGATGATGAAAACAATGTTTCTCTGTTTGCCATCAACTGGGATACAGCATCTTCTTATACAGCCGATTTTACTTTCAAAAATATTCTTTCCGGCTCATCCTTTTCATACACAATTCCTGCACAATCAATTTCATGTCTGATTTTTTCCGATGACAATACAGACAATCCCCGGATAATCAAATATACCAAAGATATGAAGGGGGAACCGACAAACTTGATACCCGACATTTTCCCCGGTACCACCGTGAAAAGTGATAAGCCATTAACTGTTTCATTTAATGGCAAACGAAACCTGTTTACCATCATGGCTTCCCGATCATACGACAAAGTCAAAGCAGAAATGGTGAATATTCATGGTCAATTGATTCATACAGTCGATATCGGCACAATCGCACAGGGAAGATCCTCTTTTGGCATATCCAGAGGAAACTCAGCATTGGGAATTTATGTGCTCAGATTACTTTCTGATAAAAAGGTGATTTTTACCGGAAAGGTACAGTAGCAACGGGAAGCACCAAATCACAATTCTTAAATTCCAAACAAATTCCAGATTGCAATACTCAAATTCTAAACAGGAACAGGAGCAAGGGGAAATTCGAAATCCGAAATTCGAAACAGAGTTGACCTTTATCGCTCTTTCTTGTTTGGGTTTTGAATAATTGGTAATTGGGATTTGTTTAGGATTTGTTGCTTGTGATTTGGAATTTATTAGCGTGCCCTCAATCTTATGTTTGTTAATATTAACCGGACACTTCTGAGATTCTGAACATTATGATCAATACATTCTTATATAAAAGTTATGAAAGTCCGCAATTTAATAGTTCAAGCCGTAAAGGCCTGGGACCTGAAGGGATGGGATATTCCGTAAGTTGCAAACACACAGACAGCGTTTCTCATGAATAAAGAGAAGAGCTCATTTAAAGTTACCAATTCTCAACCGTCCCCAATTATGAGATTGACTAGCTTTTGTGGCCCTGCCACCCACAATTCAAAGAGATTCAAGGCTGTTTTTTTAAAAGCAGTTTCTTTCCTCCACGAAAATCTCTGCTAAAAACGACAATGCCGGGATATTTCTCGCTTCTTTGCTGTATCAAGCGCCCTTGACCGTCATAGATACCATGTGATTGGCGGTCAGAAAATCGGATTTCGGACTTACGGATAGCAGGTTTGACCATGGAGATTACCGGCACTTCCCTGAGGGATATGGGTTTATCGGTTTTGGGAATGGAGAGCAGGATGAAGCAATATGCTGCTTCAATGCTTATGTCATTATCAAAATGATGTGTTTCGTAGCGCATTTCCAGAAAAACAGTGTCTCCATCATCGACTATCTGTTGAATATCCCTGTAAGTTGCCCTGTTGCCCCCGCCTGACATTGAAATCAGAGCGATGATAGTTTTTTCATAGAAATCGGGCTTTGTTGCAAGCAGACCAGTGTCGTAGTTGACCGCAGCGCAATATTCGTTCAATTCTTCCAGGCTCCTGATGACATTGAGGATGGAAACTGGCGATACACCTGCATTGCCACCACCTGCGATCGAATCAAAAGCGATTGTTCCCCCATTACAGACTGTCACTGTCATAACAATCAATAAAAACCCCCTCACCACCTTTGCAACCATGGTATTCCCCCATTAAAAATGTTTCAAGAAAGTCCCGAAGCGGATCGTGTGTAATGCGGCCATTACCTTTCTATTGTCGCAAGTTGAAGCAGACAAGTTCAGGCTTTTTTCTTCAGAGCTGCTTTAGTGTATTCAATTATATCATTTTTATTTACTAAATAAGCGCAAGTGTAACGTTACTTTCTTAAAAGGCAGGGTTGAAAGAACACATTTCAATAGATAGGGCTTTCAAACTCAAATAAAATTTTTTATCCAGTCTGAAATGGCGGATCTACATTCCCTCAAATCGCATATACCTTTTGAAAATAAAAAATACAATTGATGGAGAACACTCTTCTTCTCTTTTCAAAGTTGGGTGTTCCCATCCGATTGTAACATATCAAGATAGTCATTAAATAATCGACATGAAAAAGTTTATAACTTTTGAGCCTCGATTAAAGGCCTTTCTTCCAAACTGCTATTAGTTAAACTATCTATCCCTTTTTTAGCAACTATAACAATATGAAAATATTCAATATCTCGAAACTTTTGAAAAATAAAATTTAAACTGATCAATTTAATAAAAAATATCACTACCTTGGCGAAAATAGATCCTGATTTATGGATGAGTTCAGAATGACAAATTGTATAACCGGTTTCTTCAAACAGCCTTATAGCACTTTTCTCTGTAAAAAACCGTAAATGTGTTTTGTCCATTATCCCTTTATCTACATATTTAAATTCCATTTCCCATAAAATCATGAACAGTATTTTGAAATGTCTTAAATTAGGAATTGATACCACAACAATACCATTTTCCGATAATTTATTATTAATTTTATAAAGAACTGCTTCAGGATAAACTAAATGCTCAAGAATATCATTAAATATAATGCAATCAAAATATCTGTCAGGCAATTCATTCATAACTTCATTGATATCCCCACAAAAAACCCTGGTTAACTTCTCCTTGGCCTTCAAGGCGCGATTTTCATTTAACTCCACACCCCATACTTCTCTTTGATTATACTTTAATAATTCAGCGCCGAAAGCTCCAACACCACAACCAACATCCAGGATAAAACGAGGCTCATTCGTTAAATATTTCAACATATCCCTTCGAGGGCTTTCTCCATATTCAGTACCCATCTTTTACCTTCCATTCACAATTTGAATTTTATTATTAGGTTATTTGTCGGTCATGTGATCAATACAAAAAATTCGGAGATCAAAAGAGCTGAATATTTAATTTTTCTATTTCTGTTTTACCTAAATTGTGGTCACTTTTATAAATTAATAATTTCCTGATGTTAATCAATACAATTAACTGTTTTTTCATATCAATATAAGCTGTGCTTAAAACCCAAAAGACAAAAGGCATTCGGTAATATGCAAGAAAAATTCATATAACCGGAATATTTCCTTTTGTTGAATATATTTCATTGTATTATGTAATGGATAAACCGGCATGATAATCCCTTACGAAAATGTTTCAATCCTGAATCCGATTGTGTGCGATTACTACCTTTACACTTTCGATTGTTGCAAGTTGAAGCTGACAAGTTCAGGCTTTTTCTTGAGAACTGTTTTTTTTGTATTCAATATGTGTTATTTCGTTTACGTTATTGAGTTTTCAAACTCCATAGTCTTACTCCAGGGTGCAGCCATGATTCTTATATTGTCAAAAGCATCTACATCTTTTCAGCAATAAGAAGTAGCCAAATTCAATTGGGAGATAGAGGAACTTTTTTGAAGATAGATAGTTCATTCTTCGTCACTGGTGGGCGGAGATTGAATGCTCAGCGATAATAGTCACCGTGGGAGATTGACGATCTTTTGCAATTCAGTTAAATCAGGTTATCTCAAAACGCCTATAAAACAGACATTAGAAAAAACTATTGGACTCTCTTTTTATATTTCCAAAGAACCAGAGTATCACTTTTGGTGCTCTTAAGAAAAAGGATACCATTTCTGTGGTCTGGAGTATTGGAAATAAGGGACTTACACATGGGCAGATTGTCATAAAATTGAGTAAAAATTAACCATACTGAACATTTTTCCCTTTTTGGGCTCAATTTGGCCGATTGTTACAGGATTAATCAGGTTTTTTGTCATCTATTAAAATGTTAGCTAATGTTCCTGAACCTATATCAAAATCATTGTATCCGGCCCAATGCACGCACTATTTTAAACTCTAAAGTAAAAAAGGTCAAAATACCTGTCAGCATCTTTCACCAATTCACTGAAGCATCGATTAAAAGAACAATTCTTGACTGCTTTTAAAAAATATGCTTGTTGCTGCTGATAAGTATTACAGTATTTTTTAATTGAGGCTTCACATTCTGGATTATGTACAGATTCCGGTTTGACAGGACTCTTCTGGGAAAGCTCGCTACAGCCCGCGTATATAACAGTTCCGTGATCTCTATCGTCTCTATGATCATTCAGGTTCTATACAATAGCAAGTGTGCAGTCCCTGCGAAATATTAAGTAAATTATTTTTACCGATTCACTCACAGGAGAACTGCACCGTTTTTGATAATTTTATCTATCTATTTTCGATTAATTCTCTTAATGCCACCAGTGTACAGAACCGTACTGCCTGAGTGTACCATAACCGTACCGTCTTTTTCCGTGCTTAAAATGTGACCTGCCCCAGTTATGACAGATGGGCTTGTCGATTCCCGGCAATTTCATTGCCTCATGACAAGCTGTAGCCAGAATCATTTTAGTTACTTCTGCAATAGATGACATATTCAAACTCCCTGCAGTATCGTAGGTGGAGTGATATTCAGGATTTTCTTCTGCTTCATAGACACCCACACACACATATCCCAATGCTTCAAAGGGCATATAATCGGTCTCATAGATCGGACCGAATGATACCTCCAGGTCAGTGTAATCTGCGGCCATCCTAGCCATTTTAGCTGCAAATCCCTGAGATGGTTGATCATTGGACTCCACCACATTACCCTCATCCTGCTCAATTATAATGCTGTTACCACCAGGTGCATACCCGATCATGTCAATATTTATCACCTGCTGTAAATTTATATTATTGTCATGAATATACTGCGCATAAGCAGCAGAACCCCAAAAGCCCTGTTCTTCGCCGGAAAACGCTGCAAAATATACATCTTCCACGGTTTTTACTTTTGCCATTATTCTGGCTAATTCAATTAACGATGCCACTCCGGATGCATTATCATCTGCACCAGGAGCCTGTGATGAACCATTCTCCAGCTCCTCCATTCTGCAGTCATAATGTGCACAGATCAATATCACCTCTCCTGTTCTTCCGCATCCTTTTTTCATCGCAATTATATTCCGCAGATCGTAACCTTCGCTTGTGTAATGATGATCAAAAATATCGGCATATCCGATTTGGGAAAATCTCGATTTCACCCAATCCGCAACATCGTTGATAAGAGGTGAAAATGTGCTTCTGGTGTGAAATGATGTCAGTGTATTGACATCAGCGGAAATTCTCTCTTTTGAAACCAATCTGGTAAGAAATGTAAGTATCTTCTCCGGCTTTATACAATTTCCCTTATTCATTCTCCACAGATTGTCATTGCATCCTGGAAAGCCATAGCCACCTGCTATTCCTGAGGTAATTCTATCCCATGGCCCAGGATTGAAATGATGATAATAATCATACATTGCAGTCGATAATAGCTTCCCGTTCGAATTAAGCCCAATGGTTCTATCTGGTCCACCTTCTATACACACAATCCCGCTCCAGTAAGTGATATTACACTGGCCATATCTATTGTCACCTGCAGCCACAACCGAACCATCTTCTTTCAGTCCTATAACATGATTTTCTCCAGCAGCTACAGCAATTATTCCTTCCCAGGAACTTACATTACACTGACCAAATGAATTATTGCCAGTCGCCACAACCGATCCGTCAAATTTAAGACCTACCGAAAAATTACGCCCTGCAGCCACAGCCACTATTTCAGTCCAGGAGTTTACATCACATTCACTTCCATACCCGGCTGCCACAACCGTACCGTCATATTTCAGACCTAATGTATGATCTACTCCAGCTGCAACAGCTGATATTCCGGTCCAGGAGCTGACATCAGTTTGAGGTCCACTTATTCCGGTTGTTACTACAGTTCCATCTGACCGCAGACCAACTGTATGATTATAACCAGTTGCAATATCTACAATATCCACCCAGGAACCGGTATTACATTGTCCATAAAAATTATAGCCTGTGGCCATAACCGTACCATTTGATTTCAGACCTGCAGTATGCTGGTACTTCGCAGAAACTTCAACCATACTGTCCCAGGAGTCAACATTGCATTCTCCATGATAATTTTTTCCATATGCCACTGCTGAACCATCAGACCCCAAACCAACGATATAAAAATTACCAGCCGTCACCATCGGCTTCGTATCCCCTGAGGGACCATTCCATATGGAAATAACCAGAAATCCAGTAGCCCAAACCCGCCATTTCATTTTTCTGAAAAATGTTTTTTCTGCAAGCATGATACCTCCTTTAGGGTGTATTTAAGTTTTGAATTCGCAAAAACGGGAACTCTTTTTACCTGTAAATTCCTGAAAAGAAAAAAGGTTTTCTTATTTATGAAAACTGATTATGTGAGGCAATCGATTGGCACACACTGTTTTAAACCTGAAATCTGCAGTCGAATTTAGCGCATATATGCATCAGTAACTGATGTTACTGCTCAAAAGAAGGATCATTTGAATTTTTTCATAAAACTCTTTTTGGGTTGATGTAATTGGATTTTGTGTACACAAGCAATTTATATGCCTTATAAAAAGCAGTTGGAACAGAATCAAATGAGTAACTGAAAAAGGCAGGAAATGTAATAGAAAGAAACCATTGGTAGGGTCGGACCTCGATTAACCTCTTTTAGGACAATGCCTTAGCTCTTTTTAGTCGTAAAGTTTAAATCGATTACTCAGACAACTTTGCTGATTTCCAGAAGTTTAATCTCCAGAAATACCAGAAAGGTCATGGTTACTTGGGGCCTGTTATAGCCAGTTCCATCGGGAAGTTTATCAAGTGCGGAGATCTTAAGGAAGGCTTTACAAGAGTCCGCTACCCGGATTGCAAAAACGAGTTCTTCGTGATATTCTCATGCCGTCAAAGGAGGTGCTGCCCATCTTCTCAGCAAAATCCCATTCCTGAAAAATCTTTTATTCATTTTTCACTCCAACCAGTTTTCTTTCAGTCTCACTGCCTTTAATCTTTATTACTACCATATAGGTTCCGTTTCCAACCAGGCGTCCTTTCCTATTTGTTCCGTCCCAATGGTATTTTACAATTGAAGAAGACTCGTGGTCCTTAAACTGCTTCAATTGGGCGATTTTATTTCCGAGTGCATCATATATGAAAACTGTCGCATCTATGTTAACCGATTCTGATGCCCGACCCTGAGGCTTGATCATTATGGTGTAAATTTCAGATTTACCTCTGTTAGAAAAGGGATTGGGACCGGCAGAGATTTTGAAATTAAGCGGTGAAGTATCAACTTTCAAAATTACACGACGGTTCAACTTTGAATTCTGAATGTTACCGTGGTCATCAATTGCAGATCCTGTTTTTAACCATATGGAATCTTTTTCTTTCGGATATTCAACTCCATCTGTAATTACATAATATTTGCATGTCTTTGGATTTACACTTCGTGCATCCTTAACTATAAACTTATAAGAAGAATTAAATACCATACTGAATAAGTTAAACTCTTCAATCGATTCCATCGTTTTTACATCTTCAGAAAAAGTGATTGTAAGAGTATCTACAAATTTACCATCAGCCAGGGTTGAGAGTTTAAGTGATGCATTATAAATGACAGGTGGAGCACTGTCATATACTTTAGCAGATTGGGTTACAGATGGAAACTTTTCGAATTGAATGTCTAATAGCATGTTACCTGATGTTTTGCAGGAAATATCCTTGTTAAAGGCATTATTCAAATCTACAAATGCAAACTTGCCGTCGTCAGAAAGCGTAATCCTCGATGATCCTATTGTGTCAGTCTGAAGACCTTCTGACCACAAAAAATTCATTTTCATATCTAATCCGCTGGCATTTCTGTCAAAAGCTATTTCTGCATTGTCTACAGTACCATCCGCATTGTTATCTTTATAACATGCGTGCAGTACAATCGGTGCAGATTTTCTTAATTTTATGACCACCGGACGGTTTTGCTCATGTGCTTTGTTATTGTTTCGATCCCGCAGAGGGCCTGATGGATTGATTCGTAAACTGTCATTTTCTGTATAGGTAAAACTGTCATCACCTTTAATTGCCACCCGCAATGAATCTTTTACACGTGTGTAAGACAAAACCGTGAGATAGTGGCTGGTCCCGCTGGTCAAAAGTTCGAGTGATTTCCCTATCAATGAAGTATCTGTAATCGCTTCGGAAAAAATTAAAAGCAGTGTGTCTGAATCCTTATCTGTATCCTCCAGAAGTATTGCAGTAGTCAGTAACGGACCCACACTATCTGAGAGATATACCGGTACGATTTCTGATGGTTCGGCCAGGGATGTATCTGTTGTATAGCTATACCCAAGCTTTTTATCAGATGAAGGTGAAGCTGTTATTTCTTTATCAAACGGTTTCGAAAGAGTAACGGTCACGTGGCGTCTGTTGGAAGAATCTATTTTGATATCGGTTTTGTAGACAGTTCTCTTTGTGGAAAAGGTGGGCCAGAAAAGTTCTATGGAATCAGGCGGGTAATCAAGTTCATTTTTATAGTAAATTTCTGCTCTGGATACCTGTCCGAATCCATTATCTGCAAAGTAAGAAGCTGATTCAACCGGATTAGGTACTCTATGTTTTTTAGGCACCGCGTAAATTACAAAAGGGATCTTACCTTCTTCGGTACCATTGGAATAAAACTTTATAAAATAATCCCCTGGTGTTAAACCGGTGATCAATTTTTCATCAAGAGTTATAGATGAATTATCATCTGAAATAATTATTCCTCCATAGGATGTACCGGCTGAAAGCAGTTGTGGGGAATCAAATTCAGGTCCTTCAATGTAAAAATCGACATGACCCGGAATGGTATCGATTATCTCTGAACCAAAATCACAAGTGAGATTGTTTCGCGTTAACTTTTGAAACATGTTATATTGCAAAATCCCTTCAGATACGGTCTTTTTTTCATAAAAGAACTTACTGTTAGTACGCAGGTCAATGGAGGTGATCATTTTAAAGTTTGAACCGCAACAGTGTCTTTCTGCAAAAAAGAGTTTGAACTGATAAGTCTGACCCTTGATAAGGCCCAGAGTGTCAAGATCAACTATCCCCTCCACCGGGCCATGAACCCCACCTATGTCAACCACAAGCTGGCTGTCGATAAAAACCCACACATCATCATCACCACGGAAATAGAATGTTTGTCCTGGAACATACTCAAATTCCGCGCCAAGCTCCATGGTGAAATAATAGTTATGTGGTGGATCAGAATATCCGGGACTGTAGTTGGGATTACTGATTTTTCCATCCTCGTCCAGGTATTTAAAATCATCAAGCGGGAAAAATGCATTTGTATCATATTGAAATAACCCCTCATCATTTTTTCTAAGGGTTAAATTGTAGCATTTTTCGTTTGTATAGTCATCGGTAAGATTCTCCGGTAAAAACCAGTCGTCTATGTGTGAAGCACATGATGTATCGGTTTGTACCGGTTTACCATTACTTCCCAGACGTTTTTCTACCATACCGTATTTGGTCCCGTTACAATCTTCGTTTTGAAAATCAGGATGAGCTTCTGCCTTGTCGCGCAAGACCGCAGCCAGGCTTATCGTACTGCAATCACCTCTTATTGCCGGAAATTTATCGAAAAATTCAGGCTCATTGTCCGGTTTAGGATTGCCAAGAATCCATATGGTATCACGTTCTGAAATCTGATCGGTTAAATCTATATAGTCACCTTCGGATACGCCCTTTACTGAGTAAACTGTACTGTCCAGAGAGTTCATGAATTTAATCAACAGGCTGTCGGTTGGACCCAGGTAATTGTAATTCAACCATCCGCAATGGTCCGCAACAGATCTCATTTTAATGATTCCAAGTCCTTTAATATTTACGCGAGGTGCGCCCAGACTCCAGGGATTAAAAAAGTAGATTACTTTACCAGGTGGTGGAGTAAAACTGAACACCGGATCTGCTTTGGATGAACTGACTGTAATCCAGACTTCATTAGCTTCAGGATGATTTTCAAAAATAGTACTCATAGTTAGCGGAACATCTGTTGTTCCTGAATAACTGGAATCATTAGTGAAATAGTTATATTCATCAGGTATGATACTTACCAGTTTAAGAGTTTCTGTAGAGCTCTTATCGATTGAACTAAAAACAAACGAATACCAGGAATTACCCTCTTTCATAAGTTTCTTGCCAGGGTAATAGTTAGTTTCAGAGCACTGAAAAAACAGATCAGTTGTCAGCCTGACGGAATCGGTTTTTGCCCATGGATGAGTAATGTGGATAACTATATCTGCTTTGATAGTAAAGAGATAAGCGGATAACAGAATAATCGGTAAAAAGGTGCAGATTCTGCTATTTAAGCGCTTCATAAGAATTGTCCGGTATTTTTCTGTTTAATTGATTTTTATATTAAATTAATCTTTTTTTAACCAAAATGAGTGCTTTTTTATCAAGGTTATCACTTTGGAATAACCGGGTAAATACATAATTGAATCTATTTAGTGATGGAATAAATAGCTGAAGTGTTAAATGGTCGAAACTGTTATCTGCATTTAATGTATCATCGGTTTCCTGTGGTTATTATCCATTCCATTGTTTTGAAAAATGATGGTACACTCTGGGAGACAGGGCAAAACTCTTATGGTTAGTTTGACATTGGAACTAAAATAGATACATGTGGTCTTTTTTTGGGGACTTCAGACGTTTCTTATGCAATCTCCTTCAGTTACTTTTGGATGTGAATGGTAAGCAAGGGAAAGGAAATTACTATGAGCATGAGCTAAGCTATGAGCAATTATTTTTTTAAGGATTACTTTTTGAATGAAATTTTTAAGGAGTAACTGGAATAAAAGGGATAGAATATTTATATTAAATTTATAATCGAGACTTTTTGGGGGTAAATATGTGTCTGAGATTATTAACAATACTTTTGTTGTCAGCCAGTTTTTCAGTTTTTTCAATTCCACCGGACTCGATG
>JAEZKP010000053.1 GCA_023436145.1 Fibrobacterota bacterium
CATGAAGTATACCCGAAGGCCAAATGAAGAGCCGTATGTGGGAAAGCTGCTCGTACGGTTCCGTGAGGGTTCGGGCAGGTAACTGCCCGTTCTACTCGACAACAGGAGTATGAATAGAGAATTCGAAATACGAAATACGAAATAGGATAGTGACCTCTATCTAATATTTTCTAATTTGGATTTTGAATAATTGGTAATTGGGATTTGTTTAGGATTTGGTGCTTGAGATTTGGAATTTATATGCATGCCCTACTGCTTCACTCCCGGTGCTAATGGGAAAACTTATCCAAATAAATCAGTGAATTACGATAGTTCAACATGTCAGGAATAATTGTACACGATACCTGGTGTATATTTTATAATGGTTTTGAAAATAGTCTGATTAATCTTTTTGCCAGGATGGGTATTTGAATGAAATACCGTAGTTTTGTGCTGCTATTGTGTGTTTTGTTAAATAATCTTTATGGGGATAACACCGTTTATTCAGATCCGGACTATATCCGCACTATGATGGAATGGACATCGGAAGCAGTACCAGTGATTAGTATCGGTGATGATATAGGATACCGAAGGTTTTTAATTGGTGGTATGGTTGAAGTCCGCAATGAGAGGAGGTTTAACCAGGAAATATTCCCGAATCACAATTGGCGGGGAATCGGAAAATTCCAGGCATTACTTTTAAAACACCAAAGAAAGGACTGGCAATTTTCAATATACAGCGATCTGCGACATGAAAGTGCACATCCCACGATGGGAATCGTTGAAAATACCGTCAAAGCATGTGAAATGATTTATGACCATAATTACAGAAGAATGATACTGAATGCATTGAGTGTCGGCAGCAGTATCACCAGATCAAAGGCAAAAGATTTATTTACATTTCAAGGTTATTTTCATTTCTTTTTCCTTTCAAAAAATACTCCTGAACTTACTGGAAGTAAGTTGGGGGAAGGATTTGGAATATCTGCCGGTTCTCAATGGCAGCATACTATCAATAATGCACCACTTGATTTCTATATTTCATTATACGGCAGACACATATTTAACAGTAAAAAAAGAGCTCAGGGTAAACTGTATTCCGGCGAAGGTTCGGAATTGATTGAAACAGTTGTCTTATACCCAGTTATGCATCATGTTAATACTATTTCAATTCAATCTGGTTTGCTTCATCAGTTTGGAAAGAAGGGAAGAAAAGCGGGAGTGTTTCTGAAATACCTTTATGGTAATCCCTTTGGTTTTATAGATAGCAGGGATAAAAGAAGTATCGCATCGATGGGCTTTGAGTTTTATCATTAAGGAAAGCTTTTGATTTAAACATAATAAAAGCAAACCAGGGCCTGCTACATATCATTTAATTTTTTACATCTTTTTTCTTCATTTTCAGACCGATCGTTGATATTTTGAAAGAAAATAAAATGTATCATTTTTTTAATAAAATGTCATAACCCTTCCTGAACCCTCCAAAATAGCCATCCAATCTACTTTTTCAGCAGTCAGGTTTATTTTTTATGCGAAAGAACACTTGACAAAAAAATGTGAAATTCTTTCCATAGAAATGTCTTTCTGTACGAGGTATTCTTTGTAGAGAATATGTGTTTCCACAGTATTCGGGTTTCATTTCTGATCTGGATTCTTGTGAAACAAGGGACACAAACTCATATACAGGAGGTTTTATGAATAAAAAGACAATTTTATCATTAGCATGCTATTTATTTCTTGGTGCGAATTGTGGTCTTCAGCTAAAAACAATGTCCGGGGAGAACATTACCGGTGAAAAAAATACAGAGATGGAAAACAATTGTGCAGAGTACTGGGATGAGTGTGTAGAGATGGTAATGGCACCACCACTAAAGCCACAAGTCACAGAGGATGTATTAATTATTAAAGATAAACTTCCCGAAAGCGGCTTTGCATATATCTATGGCGGAAAGACAGCATTCAAAATGCAGCCAGGCTCCTCTAAAAAAGATATTCTGGTCTGTTATATGGATGGAAACGATTATTCAGGGGTAACTATTGCATTGGGAAAGGATCACAACATTGATCTCTCAGAATATCGACAAAAGGGAACTGCAGGGATTGGATTCTGGGCTAAAGGGGGCCCTTCGGTGAATTCTGTATATCTGGGGATAATAGATGACGATAGTGATAATAAAAAGGTGCAGTCCAGACTTCGTTTAGGAGATTTCGGTAATCTGGATACCGCATGGAGATATTTTATGGTACCTGTCAGGAAATTTTCCTCTCAGGGAAAATATTGGGATGATAATAAAAAAACAGAAGTTACATGCGATGTTAATTGGAAAAATATCAATGAAATCAGGTTTTCTATAAATAAGGGAGAAAACAGGGTTAAATCGGGGGAACCTGTAAAACTTTATATAGCTGATATGTCGATAATCAGGGAAATTCCAGGATACATCAATGCACAGGATTACTGGAATGCTTTCAAATCAGATTTACCTGACTTGATGCTTAATGATTTTGATACGGAAATAGATCATAATTGGGTAACAGCAGGAGATCCTAAGTCCAGTATCAGTTGTAAGATAGTAAAATCCACCCATAAAGAAACCAAGGGAGATGCCCTGGAAATTAATTATACACTTATTGATTGGTGCGATGCAGTCTACAATTACCGGGACAATAAAAGGCCAAAAGAGATGAGAGACTGGACAAAGCATTGGGGTATCAAGTTTTATGCTTATACTGAACGGGCTTTTCAGCCTTTCAGTGTACAGATTCAGGATGCCTCAGATGAATTGTTTATTGCGTCGGCTGGAGCAGAGCGTGGTTGGTCAGAAATTATCGTTCCATTTAAAAATTTTGAGAAATTCCCCTATTACCAGCCTCCTGAAGCAAAACAGAACGGAGTGTTTGATCTTGACAGTGTAGTTTCGATTGACTTTAAACCTTCTGGCGAAGGGACATCAGGAAAATTTATAATTGAAAACATATGCCTGACAAATGACAGAGAACCCCAAAAGGTGCAGGTTCCGGAAAACATAACTGTTACAGTCAGTGGAAATTTAAATAAAGTGATAACCAGAAAAGTCAATCCGGGAATCTATGGTATAAATGCCACCTTATGGGATACAGATCTTCTTAGTAATCAAACTGTAACAAGGGTAAACGCAGTAAATCATCAGGTCATCCGTTTTCCTGGTGGACTGAGTGCAGATCAGGTTAACTGGAAAGAAGTGCTTGCCAAAAAGGACCATCAGACCGACATAGATGAGTTTCTGGATTTTTGTGGCAAAACCGGTACTACGCCTATGATCACCATCAATTTTGGCACAGGAACAGTACAGGAGGCAGCTGAACTGGTCAAATATACAAATATAGAAAAGAAGGCTGATGTAAAATACTGGGAGATAGGAAATGAACTGTATGGAGATTGGCATCCAAATCACTGTAGTGCAATGGAATATGGAAAGCGGGCGCGTGATTTTGCAAGAGCTATGAAGGCGGTGGATCCATCAATAAAAATTACAGTTGTATGGATGCTTGCAGGGGATTGGAACAGAGAGGTTTTTCAATACACAAAAGATATCGTTGATGGGGTGAATGTACACCATTATCCGCAAAGTTCAGGTGAGGAAAACGATGCAGGTCTTCTTTCCGCTCCACAAACACTGGATTATATAATCCCCTCTATCAGAAAGCAGCTTTCTGATTTCGGTAATCCGGGAAAAAAGTATCAGATCTGGTTAACAGAGTGGAATTCAATTGATTTCAAACCCGGACCTCAGACACTAACTTTAGTAAATGGTTTATTTGTTGCCGATTACCTGGGTATGCTTGCCAAACACAACATCGAGCAAGCCTCTTATTGGAATATTCACAACGATATTTCAGAGCAGGGCGGAGATTATGGATACCTTTCCCGCAGCGGTTCACCCGATGGCGATAATGTCACCAGACCTTCATACTGGGCATTTCTTATGGCGAGCAGGTCAATAGGCAGAGGTGCTTTGCATGAGTGTTCGATAAATGATTTGAATATTACCGGTTATTTATCATCAGATAAAGGAAAACGGTCATTGATGCTGATTAATAAATATCCAAAAACCAGTGCATCTGTAATAATTGATGTTCCTGATTTTGCCGGAAAAGCAGTTCTGGAGCAATTGTCTGCTAATAATGCGCGTACAGGTCCGCAAAAGAGAGAAATTATTATCAAAAAAGGAATGAAAATTAATCTTCCATCACACACAATCACCACAATTGCATTAGAGTGATGCAGTTGTTAAGGGGCCGTGAGGCCCCTTTATCATAGTTTAAACAGGAATACAGTCTTTCAAAGGCAGAGCAGTGCCAGACAAGAGAAACAACAGGTTCGAATCTTTACATCAAATTTTCTAAACCATAAACCAAACCCACAAATTGATGGATTTTTTTTATTGCCAATAAAACCCCGGGTACAAATGATTCACGATCTGTCGAATCATGACGTATTTTCAAGGTGTGTCCATTTTCTCCCAGAAGAATTTCCTGGGAAGCGATGAAGCCTGGCAATCTGATTGAATGGACCCGGATGTTTCCGATCTTTACCCCCAAAGAACTTGTCTGAAAAACATCTTTACTCTCAATAAATGCCGAATTGGTTTTGCCCGCAACTGAATTAATATATTCAGCAGAATAGATTGCAGTTCCGGATGGAGCATCAGCTTTCTGGTCATGATGGTATTCAACAATTTCCACATTCGGCATATATTTCGCAGCTTCAGCAGCAAACTTTATCATCAATACTGCTCCAATACAAAAGTTTGGTGATATCAGAACCGCCAGATTTCTTTTCCTTGCAAAAGCATCAATTTCTATTCTTTGTTCCTGCGTTAATCCTGTTGTTCCGACAATCGCATGAGCTCCATTCTGCAGAATCTCCAGGCTGTTTTTGTATGCCACCGAGGGATGGGTGAAATCAACCACAACATCAGCATCAGTTGAGGTTATCATCAAAGATAAATTATCATTCCGTCCGGCTTTACCTACGATTTGAATTTCGTCGTTAATTTGTAATGCATCAATGATAGTTTTACCCATTCTGCCATTAGAGCCGTTTATTATAACCTTGATTTTTTCTGTTTTTTGTTTCATGACTGTTAAATTCCAATGTATAAGGAAAAGAGATCCTGATCTGCTTAAAATAAAAAATGGCATGGGGTTTTCAGGTGGTAAAACCAAACAATACCCATATTGTACTCATAAGGTGGATTTTTTTAATATATTAAGTAGATAAACCATGTTTAAAATTTAGAAAAGGCAAGTAAAGATGAAGAAGTATTTATTATGTGCTCTGGTGATTGGTATCGCTGCGGGTTATTTAAACGGTCAAACTGGCCCCAAATATCCCTTTCCACAAAATGTACAATACCCCTTTGGGGAAATGACCAGTGTCATATCCAATGAGTTTGTGCAAAAATGGTATGATAACTGGAAAAAGAAATACCTCCAGCAATGCAGTAACAGCATCAGACCAGGTGTTGATCCACTTACAAAGTCTCTGGTGGAAGCTCAGGGTTTCGCCATGGTTGCGGTAGCCTATATGGGGGACAAAGAGACTTTTGATGCTCTTTATAACTATTATAAGTCAAAACAAAACAGTGATGCCTGCGGCTTGATGGGCTGGAAGGTTAATGGGTGTGATAATTTTGAAGACAGGGGCGCCGCCACAGATGGGGACATCGATGTCGCCTGTGCATTAATTGTAGCCAGTTGGCAATGGCCTGATGCAGGATATAAAGAAAAAGCCAGTTCGCTTATCACAACTTTGAAAAAAATGGTACTCGATTGCAGTGGTAAGCTGGCGGTTTATCCTGGATGTGCCGGTGGACGACAATGGGGAGGCTGTGACGAAACTGATATCTCCTATTATACTCCGGCTTTTTTCAGGTATTTTGCAAAGGTTACAGGTGATGAGAGCTGGGCAAAACTTGCCGATGATACACATATTATCCGTGATGCTGCAGCAAATAAGACAACCGGTCTGGTTCCTGACTGGCAATCTGTAGCTGGCCGTGCCGGGTCGGGTTCCAGAAAAGGATATTTCAGTTTTGATGCCATACGTGCTCCTTATAAACAGACAATGGATTTTCTCTGGCATGGTAATGAAAAAGCAGGTGCATGGGCAAAAAAACTAACCACCTGGGCTCATGGTTTCGGGGTAAAAAAGATTGTAGATGGATTTCAGCTCGATGGCTCTACCGCAGGAAGCAACCATAATATGGCTTCGGTGGGAAGCATGGCCGTTGCTGCGATGGCTAACACACCAGAAGTATTGGACGCTTTTGCCAAGGAGGTGATTACACTTAAAGACGATTACTGGTATAGTGGTTATCTGGGTAATCTCTATCTTCTGGCATTGACCGGTAATATGTGGAACCCTGAAATAATTGCCAATCAGGATAAGACTCATCAGATCAGAAAAAATGTATCCAATGTGCAAATGAAGATTTCAAAAAAAGCAAACCGTTGCCTGTCTGTATCCGGACTTCCGCAGAACAGTAAAATTACATTTTCCTCTTTATCCGGTCAGAGAGCTTTTTCTGCATCTAATGTAAATGATAATTCTGTTATACACATCAACTCGTTGCAGGGTGGCTGCTACATTATGACTCTTTGTGATCAGCAGGGAAGAAAACTGGATGCAAGGATGATTTCAGTGTATTGAAATTATAGAACACCTTTTTAACACAGGGCACAAAGGCCCTGTGCTTATGAGGTGTATTTTTCTTCACTGTACCTTAATCTCTATCACTTTAGGTTTGGCACTTTCATTCTTGGGTAGTTTCAATTCCAGAACACCATTTTCCAGCTTTGCCTCGATAGAATCTGTATTTACCTCATCTGGAAGAGAAAAAGATCTTTTGAACTTACCATAACTGCATTCCAGGTGATAGTATTTTCCTTTCTGATCTTTCTGGACATCTTTTTTTTCTCCTTCGATGGAAAGAACACCATTTTCAACAGTTACACTGAAATCACTTTTTTCCATTCCCGGAAGATCAGCTTTCAAGGTGTAACAGGTATCATCTTCCACCAGATCAATTTTAGGCCAGTTTCCACCGGAAATAAGCCTATCGATTGCTTCGTAACCAGAAACGTTAAGAAACTCATCAAGAAATCCGCTCAAAGTCTTTTGAGGATTTTCATATCTGATCAGTGAATTCATAAGACACCTCCTGAATTATGAAATTATTTATTTTTACTTTATTTCTATGGTTGTAGGTTTTGCTTTTTCTGCTTTTGCAATTGTAATTTCAAGGACTCCGTTTGCCATTTTCGCCTCGATTTTTGATGGATCAACTCCCTCCGGTAAAGCAAACGGTCTGGAGAATTTTCCATATTCCCGTTCAAAATGGTAGAATCTGGTATTCTCTTTATTGACTTCTTCCTTTTTTTCTCCCTCTATTTGCAGTATGCCTTTTTCTACAATGATACTGATCTCTTCTCTTGTCATTCCAGGGAGTTCCACTTTCAGTGAATATGAATCATCGTTTTCCACGATATCCACCCGTGGCCAGCCCGAGCCGTTCAATTGTCTATTGACACGGCAATTTACTCCAGAAGATAAGAGCTCATTGAGAATTCCAGGAAGTATGGCGCGGCTAAGTAATGTGTTCATTTTCCACTCCTTTATTATAATGTAAAATTGTTTTTGTTAACTATTTTCTTTATACCTTTACTTCGATTTTCCGGGGTTTAGCCTTTTCTGCTTTGGGAAGAGTAAGTTTTAATACCCCATGCTCCAGCCGGGCTTCCATTTTCCCGGAATCTATGTCCTGAGGGAGCACGAAGCAACGGCTGAATTTACCTGAATATCTTTCGTAATGACAGAATTTTCCTTTTTCCTGTTTATGATCTGTAATTTTTTCTCCTTCAATGGCCAGGATTCCATTTTCGACCTTTATGCTGATATCATCTTTATTTACACCGGGCAAATCAGCTTTTAGATAGTAGGCTGACTCTTTTTCTATAATATCAATTTCAGGCCAGGTGGATTTCTGGTTAATATCAGAATGGGTGCAGAAGAAACTATCCAGATATTCTGATATGTCGGAACGTGGAACTGCATAACTGATTAATGTACTCATAAGAACCTCCTGTTATTTTTTTGTCCTGTTTCCTTTTGTGCGCTATTTATGCAAAGGGTATGCCAGAAAAGAAAATCAGGTTTAAAAGAGGAAATCGAAATGGAATTGATTTTACATATGTTTTGAAATAGAACAGGTATATGTTTTATGGTGTTTTAGAATGAAACCGGAAAGCAGAAACTGGAGTTGCAGGTTTTATAAGAATTATAGTTTATAGCTTTTCAAGTGATAGGTTCAATTGCATTGGTGCTGTCAAAGTGGATAACTGCATGAAACTGGTCAGCCAGACGAGCATTAAAGTAGTGGCTGCTTCTTTCGGATTCGGGAGTATAGACTACCCCAACCGATCGTTGCAAATGATTTTGTTTTAATGCTTCAAGGTTTGTGGAAAGATCATTAAGATCAAGTACGAAAGACTTTATATCAGTGTTATGAAAGAGCTCTTCATAACTGTCTTCCAGGGCTGGGTTAAGAGTTTTCTTTTCTACTTCTGCTCCCCATTCTGATGTAGCCGCTACTGTACCTTTATATGTTGTGAAACCCACCAGGTATGAATCTGCCCAGTGACGAAAAAGCACCATCTGCCCAAGACTGAGTTCTCCGCTTTCTGAGAATTCAGTAGCCAGCGCATTACCCACATGGGAGTTATGCGCCCACACAACAGTTTTGGCTTTTCCGGTAATTTTGCTTACGTGCTGACTGATTGCATCAACCATGTCTGCCATGTGAAGATCCCTCAGGTTCCACGTTTTTACTCTTTTATTAAACATTTCCCGGTAGTACTGTTCGGCATCTTTAGCCACCAGTGCATTCTGCTCTGCATAAAAGAGATCCTCAGATTCCCCGAGATTGTTTTTAGACAGGTATTCTGTCTTTTTTTTCTGCAGTTCCACAAGTTGATTGACTACCTGTTGCTGGCAGTTTTCCTTGACATAACTCATTGCCTGCCCGTAGGAGTCATCATCATTACCGTATTTGTAAAAACAGGCATATCGTTTTCGGGCCTGTTGTGCGGCTGGTGGATCGACTTTATCCAGATAAGAGATTACTGCTTCGATCGATGAGTACATACTGTAAAGATCTAAACCGTAAAATGCGATTTTCTGCTCAGGAGGTTTATTCAGGTTAATCAATTGAAGCTGCTCGAAAAAGGAGAGCATTTCTTTATTTTTCCACATCCAGGTCGGAAAGCGTTTAAAACCATCAAAAGCCCTGATCGCTGGTATACGCTTATCAGTATCTTTTAAAAACTGATTGACCGGTTGAACCTCCGGAAAATCTGCTTCGGCAGCGATAACATTAAATCCTTTTTCTTTAATCAATAACGAGGTAATTTGTGCACGTGCACTGTAAAATTCACTGGTACCATGAGTCGCTTCTCCCAGTAGAACAAAATGGGCATCCCCTATCCGGTCCAATAAAGGATAAAAATCCCTCTGGTTATTACTCAGAGGATTTATGGAATCTCGGATTGCCTTTAATAATAATGGCTGTTGATTGAATTTCATAAAATTCTCCGGTGTTTATTGAACTGGGGAAAGCAACTGCCTTTCTGTGATTTCAGCTCATTTTTACAATTAATATAGGCTGATAGTACTTGAATTTCTTTGTCTGCAAATTTCATGTCAAAGGCAATCGCATTACCTGACAGTGCCAGATTGTACCAATTTTTGTGGAGTCTCTTTTGCCTGCTTTATTTAGGATACTGGAATGAAATCATCAAATGAGCAGTTATGAAAAAATTTATTCTTAATTTAGTAATAGTATCCTCTATGCTGGGATGGACTGCTGAGGCAGAAAATAAGAAAGTATCGGATGTGACAATAAACAGCAGCAGGATTATGACTGCGGAGCCGGTGATTTTTGACAAAGAATTGGAAGCAGACCCCTTCAATTCATGCAGTACTATTGTGGATTCAATAAGAGATGAGAGTAAAAATGGGACTAAGTATGAATACTTGACAATTGAACAAAAGCTTACCCAACCCGAAAATCCCAGATATTTCATTTTCGGTCTGGGTGCTTCATATTTTGACAACATAAAAACGGAAAAATGGACATTGGATTTATATGGAGGACGTTTCTGGCAATTGAGTGATGGTTTTTCCCTGGGTGTGTCTGGAGAAATTCTTTCAGAGTTGAAAGATGTTTTTCTGATGGATGCTACTTTTTCTATCCTTTATTACCCTTTTTACACTGTAATAATGCCCTTTGGAGCAATTTCTGCAGGTCCGGGATTTTTCCGTGCCTATAAAGAAAATCAGGGCGTGCTTTTTAGCGGACTGGAACTGGGTGCGATAGTCTCCCGGGTTTTTCCTTTTATTCTGATGACTTCAGGGAGGATAAATTTCCTTGTAAAAGCAGGAGGGAACAGAAGATTCCCTTTGCCTGTGGTTTATTCGGCAAGGATAGGGACAGCTTTTTGAAAAGTGCTTTGGAGTAATTCTTATTCCTTTGCCTCTTCAAGATTTTCGATGGTTTCAGTCTGCAAAACCGGCTCACCGGCAGGGGCATCTTCCAGAACCGGCACTTCATGTGCATCTTTAGCGGCAACTACAGGAATTTTAATCCTGGTGCCCTTTCTGGGAGAAGAAAAATCTAAATTTTTGTTTACTTTTTTCAAAAGCCACAGCGGAACTTTATTTCTAGAGCTGATTCTCCAGAAAGAATCACCTTTTTTCAAAGTATAATTGTGATTATCAATGACCTGATATCTGGAATAGAAGTCTTCTTCAATAGCCATCAGGTATTCCAGACGATTTGTTTCAAATTTTTTCAAATCACTTTGGGGATGAACCGGAATGTTTATGCTTTTTCCAAGTTTAAGGTGATAATTTTTCATGTCATTGAGTCGAAGAATGGAGGAAACCGAAACATTCATCCATTCTGCGTAACGGATTACTGATTCTCCGATGTTTACCTTGATTAGAGCACTGGAGGCTCCGGGAACCAGTTTAAGACCCAAATCATAGACAGTTGCATCGAATTGGTTTACAGAATTACTCACGCTGTCTTTTGTTCCGGTTTCGGCTAGGGAGGCTGCTGGTGAAGAGAATAATGAATCGGTTATGGCTGCAGAGGATGAATCCATAAGGGAATCAGCAGAACTGGCGGTGGTTATTAAACTTTCAGGACTCATCACTTCGCTAAGCACTTCGATGAGCTTTGAAGTGTCTGCCAAATTAGCTGTGCCTGCCAGAGAGTCTGTCGCTTCGATAGTTATTGAATCTGAGGCGGATACCACTACAGGTGAAGGCTCTGTTTTGTCGGGGAGCCGTAATACCTGCCCTTCGAAAATTTTATTCATTTTTCCGATCGCGTTGATAGATGCTAACACCTGGGGCGAGATACCGTACTTACGGGCGATACCAATAAGATTATCTCCCTTTCTCACCGTGTAATAGGTGGATTTATCATCGGATATCTCCACTGAACCCGGTTTAATTGTGGCTAAAGCAATTTTCAGTTTTTCGATAGATACTGTATCCGGAAGCGATACGGAATAGCCGGAGGGGATATTTTTTTGTTGTGAGTAGACACTGGGTCTTATAGCCGGGTTATACTGAATAAACAGATCCAGAGTTATTCCGGTCAGCTCACAAAGCTTTAGAGGTGTGATTTTAGTATCTAAGGTAAAAGAGTTCCTGGGATAGCTTTTTTGGGGAACCAGATCGGGGAAATAATGAAAAGCACTGTCTGCCAGTCTCATAGCTGCAATAAAAGAAGCATAGAAGTTTTTAGAGGCGAATTTAAAGGAGGGGCTTTCGTGTTTGGCCAGAATCTCACCGATATCATTTGTTCCCAAAGAATTCACTGCCTTTTTCATTCCTGTAAGACCGTGGTTATAGGCGGTTATAGCCAAAGGCCAGGATTGCAGGTGTTTATAGTTAAGATTAAGCAGTCTGGCTGCAGCGTCGGAAGCAATGATTGGATCCATGCGTTCATCGATATCGTAATTAATGCTCATAAAAAGTTTTCCGGTGCTGCGCATGAATTGCCACATACCTGCAGCACCAACTCTGGAGTAGGCTTGAGGATCAAAGGATGATTCCACATGGGGTAAATATTTCAACTGGTCTGGAAGCCCGTATTTTTTCAGAATAGCACTGATGGTATCCAGATACATAAAGGACCGTTCCAGACCCATCTTAAAACGTTGTTTCTGACCTAATTGAAACCGTATACGCTCAGCTGCGCCTTTAAGTGCCCCTGAATCTGCATACGACTCAAATAATTCCATTACCCGTTTCTGTTTTTCATTTAGCCTGGAATTATCCGAAATCTCCTTAAGCATCGCAGCATAAATTTTTTTCCGGGATTCTATGTGCTCAGACTGTTGTTTTTCGGCTATTGAGCTAAGGTCGATCTTTTCATAGATCACCAGGGGATAATCACGATCATGGAGTAAGCCTTCCTGAAGTGATACTTCGGAGTAGATTTTTTTCCAGAATTCAACATTTCCTTTGATTATGTCGGGTTCAGGAAAGAGTGTCTGGCTATGAATGCAGGATAAAGAAAAAAGAAGAATAGACCATTTTTTAATCAACAACTGCATGGTTGGTTTTCTATTTCTGGTTTATAGTGACAGTTTATAGATCTGGATAAAAATAGCATCGTGTGTTTCGGAATGTAAGGGGCAAAAGACAGGCCAGAGAGAAAGCAATATCTGGCATATTTATTGAAACTGTACACAATGGCTCCTATACTCCCAAGAGGCATTGTTATGATGCGAAAAATACTAAAAAAAGCGGCACTGCTCCTAATATGGAGCTTTGCAATTTTGACAGGACTTTATTTTTGTCTTCTGTTGATTGTTCATCTTCCCCCGGTACAACGGTTTATTATCGGCATTGCAGAAAAACAGTCAGCCAAAGTTATCGATGGTACTCTTTCTATAAATTCCTACTTTACTAATCTGTTGTCTTTTGCAGAAGTTTATTCAGTCAGAATCAAATCACCAGATTACCTGAATGATACTATTTCCATAGATGTAATCCATGCCAACTACAATTTGCTCTCTCTTTTAAAGCAAAAAATTGCGCTTCCTTATATCAGTGCCACCGGTGGAAAACTGTATGCACAAAGAGATGAATCCGGTGTATTTAGAATCCCGGGTATCCGGTTGCCACTTCAAAACGGTGCTCAGCAGAAAAAGTCGGATTGGAAATTGGAAATAGGCAATGTTTGCGCCCGGAAAATTGACCTTTCTTATTTGGATAAGAAACTGAAGGCTCTCATAACTCTTGAAAATATTCAGGCATGCGCCGGATTTGATCCTATGCAGGCATCAATCTCTTCAGAATATCTGAAAATCCAGTCTCCTCAGGTGAATACAGATTTTGAAGAGTTGATGGCAGATGTTAAAATGGAGGATTCCATTTTACATGTATCACACTTTTCTGTGAATGGCAGTCAATTACAATTGTCTGTAAAGGGGGAGGTTCCATTTACCCAAATTCATCATTTGAATCTTTGGGGGCAGTTGGTTGCTGACATGTCTTTGACAGATGGTTTTATTCCAATGGAACACAGGATCAGAGGTGCTGTCAGCTCTCAGTTTGAAATAACCGGTAATATCATCTCCCCGGTTATAAAAGCATCTTTCAATTCTTCATCTCTTTTATACCGTAACATATCAATAGATACCTTTTATCTGCAGGCTAACCTGGATCAGCATGAATTGCTGAAAACAGATTCTTATCTGCAAAATAGTATCGCCAGGGCCGATATACAGGCAGAGGCTTCGTTAAAAGATGTTTTCAGAAAGCCTGTGTTGAAAGAGTATAATCTGACGGCGCTTGTTGACGGAATTAATCTGGGACTTCTGGCCGAATACTTTCACATTAAGAAACCACCGGTTAATGGCACTGCGACAGCTAATCTTCTGGCTTCAGGTTATAATCTGTCTGATCTTCCGGAAAATGCAGAGCTTTCACTGGCTGTTTCAGAAAAAGGCTCTCTGAATATTGACACATTGTGGTTTTTATTAAATCTGGAAAACAACTTCTGGTCTCTGCAGTCCCTTCTGGGCCACAAAAACTATCTTCATGGTCAGGGGAAAGTGAGATTATTTGACAAAATGGAAGGGTCTGTTGAAGGAACCATAAAACAACCCTCAATATTAAGTTCATTAATTTTAAAGAACCCGATTAAGGGAGTATTCTCCCTAAAAACATCCTTTACCAACCTGTTTCAAGATCCTGATCTGAGTCTGAGCCTATTTTCTGATTTGTTTTTCTGGAGAGGATTCCGTTTTTCTGATTTTGACGCCAGCATTAATTATGACAGTACGTGGAATATTGACAGTTTGTGCACTGATGTTACTGCTGATTTGCAGAAAACAATTCTGCCTGACATTAAAAATTTGCAGGGGATTTTAAATGCCAGCATAAAAGCACAGGGTAAAATTTTTAATCCGGTGATTCAAACAAAAATAAAAATAGCGGATCCACTTTATCAGAATTTCAAAGCAGACAGCTTATTTGCAGCGTTGTTTTACAATGATAAACAACTATTGATAGATAGTTTAACTTTACATAAAGACACTCTTGTTTTAAGGACTACTGGAAATATTGATCTTTTAGATCCGGGATATTCCTTACAGTCAAAATCGGTGGTGCAAGTCAGAAATAATTCAGCGCTTCAGTTGCGCTCGAAAGCCAGATATGTTCGTGATACAGTACTGCTCAAAGCAGTTGTCGATTATGCCAGAATCGGACTTCTTTTACCTCAGATACCTCTTTCCCCCTGTGTGGATGGAAGCATACAGGTTAATGCCGTTATGGATAAACAAAATTGTTTACACACAGGAAACCTTCTGGTGAAGTTAAAAGAGAATGCTCTGGAGTTACCAAATCCCTTTCTTTTTTTAGGGTCGTTTAATTATGGTTCAAATGGTCTCTCCGGTGACCTGAGGGTGATTGGAAAAGAGGACAGTGTGTCGGTACTGCTTGCATCATTGCAAACACCGTTACGGGGTGGATGCATGCAGAGGATTTGGCCGTTGGCAGAGGGATCAAGGGCTCAACTGATCGCCAGTGATTTTGAATTTGGAGAATTGATACAGACTCTGTTTCCTGGTATGTATATAAGAGGGGAAGTTAATGGGAAAACAGAAGTTGAAGTAAAAAACGGATTATGGTATATAAATGGAAAATTGGTGACCACGCTGGATACTCTGTACTGGGCATCACAAATGTTGGAAGTTTCAGGGGTTAAAGCAAATGCAGTGATGTCAGGCTGGACCAGAGAGCCAAATATTGATTTTTCGATACTCTCAAAATCCATTTCACTCAACAATAACTCACCGCTTAACATGCGCGCGTACGGAAACATTTCTGGAGAAAAATTACGAATCGATTCACTTTATGGCAATTTTGAGAATGATGGTTATTTGCGTCTGCAGGGTTTGATTCCACTAAAATGGAAAGGGAAAGTCAGTCCGGAGATTGAATTTGAATTCAGCAGGTTGCCATTGGCAATGGCTAATAACTTTATTCCGACAGCAACAATCAAACAGGGGAACTCTTCGGGAAAGGGAAAGATAAGTACAGACTTGTCACAGTTTAAGGCAGAAGGAAACATTGCGATCAATGGATTGCAATTTTATCTGAATAACTGCAATGGAGTGGCCGGACCATTCCAGGCATACATTAACCTGAAAAATGACCAGATTATTCTGGATACTATTCATGGTAAATGGGGAGATGGAAGCTTAAACGGAAAAGGTGATTTAAGGCTTAGCCCTGAAAGGCTGGAAGATATAAATACCAATTTTACCTTAAGAGATTTTAATATCAGTTGTCAGGATGCAGTCCGGATAGGAATTGAAAATGCATTTGCCAACGTTTATAAAAAAGGAAATAATTACCGGATAGATGCAAATATAAAGTTAGATGATTCAAGAATAGAAAAAATGTTTACGATTTCAGGTCTTTTTGAGAGCTTCAGGGAAGGTGAAGGAAGTCCTTCAATGCCATCTGCTGTTTTACAAAAAACAATATTGAATACAGTAGTCGACCTTAACAGTAATCTACTGATCGATACTAATCTGGGAAGATTTCTTCTGGATGGCAGGATGAATGTATCCGGGCCTGCTGCAAGGCCTTCCTTTAACGGTGTGCTAAATATAGAGGAGGGTAGGATCAGATATCTGGATCGGGATTTTGAGATTCAGGAAGGGACGCTGTTTCAGTTCAGTGCAGCTGAAATAAATCCTACATTGGAGATTGAAGCCAGTTCAGAGGTTCAGGATTTTACAGCTGATGTTCAGCCTGAATATACTGTTAATGTAATGGTGAGAGGAACAATGAGAAATCCAAGTATCAGGTTGAGTTCAAATCCTTCCCTTGATCAGCAGCAGATAATCAATTTACTGACCTTTGGTGGAATACAGGGCAGTCCTGGTTTTCAAACCCGTGGTGGTCAGATATTAAGCTCCTATGTAACAGGTTTGGGGTCCCAATATATCGAAGAGATCACCGGTTTATCAAATGTCAGCATATCAGGTAATATTTTTGCCCAGGATGGCGGGTTAGCATTGACTGTAAGTCAGAATTTAACATCCAGAATTTCGGTTTCCTATCAGACTGATGTCACCGATATCGGGCAATATTCGGTGCAGGTGATGTACCGGTTGTTTCCTCAGCTAAGGTTGATTGGAAGAACTGATTCCAGGGGAAATTCTGATGCAGGAGTAAAATTTATATACAGGAGATAAAATGCGTTTTTGTGGAGAATGGATAATTCTATTCTCTTTTATTACTGCTCTTGCACAAAATGGGAAATGGACAGTTGCCAATATTCAGTTTTCCGGTAATAATGAGGTTGCCCGCGAGAAGCTGCTTGAACAGATGGAGCTCCAACCTCAGGGGCTGTTTAAAAAATCCACTTACTCCTTTACCACCCTGGCTGATGATATAGATGCTATTGAAAAATACTATCATCAAAACGGCTATCTGAGTGCTGCAGCCAGTATCGAACGGATAAGCCGTAATCGGGAGAATCTGAAAGTAGGAATTCTTATAAAAATAAAAGAGGGCAGGCAGACTCTCATTGATACAGTATTATTCACCAGTAATAAAGTGTTTAAAAGTACCTCTCTTTATAGCTGGATTCCTGTTAAAAACGACGATCCCTTTGATTCTTTTTTAGTTGATAGAGGAGTTTACATTATAAATGACAGTCTGGTTTCCAGGGGATACTTGTTTTCAGATGTAAAATATAAAGTGAGAAAGGACAGTATAAACAACAAGGCTGAAGTGATCTACCAGGTAGATGAAGGACCGCTGGTGAAAGCGGGCAGACTGGAGATTTTTGGCACCAAAAAAGTTGACAGGGAGGTGGTTTTAAAAGAAGTCGATTTTAAGACCGGTCAGATTCTGACTTCAAAAGATATCACCAGAAATATCGGTTCCTTATATAATACCGGTTTGTTTGATTATGCCAGTATAGAGCCGGGAGACAGTTTAATGGGAGCAACTGCAGAAACGTTAACTGTTCCGGCAGTGGTCAGGGTGTCGGAAGCGCAAATGTTTGAACTTATGGCAGGGGGTGGTTACAGTACTTCCGATGGATTATATGGCGATTTGAGTGCTGCTTATAAGAACCTGTTTGGTTTAGGACATGGAATTTCTTTAGTCTCCAGGGCATCAATCGATATTCTTTCTGCAAGATTGATTTATTCATATCCAAGAATATTCAAAAGGAGTTATTCTGCGGAAATTACCGGCTATTTACAAAGAATAGATGCCCCCACCTTTTCAGGAGCTTTCGGCGGGGGAATTCTGAGCCTTATCAGGAGAGCGGGAAAATTCAATCGATACAGGGCTTATATGCAGGCAGAGCGAACCTCCTGGATTGATGAGCCGGAAGGAATTGATACTTTTACCACAGATCAACCTGAAAATATCTTCTTATTAGGGGCAGGTCTCAGCCGTGATACGCGAAGATCGGTTTTTATACCAGGAAAGGCGATCTTTGCTTACCTGGATGCAGAGATTGCAGGATTTGGTATTATTCCCTGGAGCAGTAACTTCTATCGGCTTAATGGGGATATCCGTTTTTATGTTCCCTTTTTCAGATCGATTTCTTTATCTACAGCTCTTTATAGTGGGTATTTGCATGGATTTGCTGGGGATCAGGTGCCGATACAGAAACAATTTTATTTCGGGCCTGATGGGATAAGGGTTATCAGAGGTTACAGCGAACGGGAATTAGCTATAATTAGTGAGAGCGGAGATACATTGGGGGGGAATTTTGCGATGGTAGTTACTCCTATAGAAATTACGTTTCCCATTACTGGTATACTGCGTGGGGCGCTTTTTGTAGAGGGGGGAGGTATATGGGAACGTCCCCACAATTTTGGTCTTGCTACTTTTCATTGGTCTTTAGGTCCGGGTGTAAGAATTGGTACGCCCATTGGTCCGGTTCGTCTGGATTATGGGTTCCAGCTTAATAGAGAGTTTCCTTTCAGGGGCGGGTTTTCTTTGGGTATCGGACTAGCCTTTTAGCTTGGTCTGCATTAAAACTTCAATCTCAATGTCCTGGCAAACCAAAGAATTTAACAATCCTGGTTTCCGTAATATCCATAAGCCATGCTGAATTATTAACCTAAAAACAAGCCCACAAAGACCTGACATTATGCTATTTTATCTATTTTTCGAAAAATTATAGGTTTATTGAAAAAACAAGTTCAAAATGACTGATCAAAATGTAATGTATCTTGGTATCGATGTTGGATCTACAACCGTAAAAGCGGTTTTACTGGATAAAGATAAAATTATCTGGAAGAAGTATGAGAGGCACAATGCCCGTCAGCCGGAAATGGTTTTAGAGTATCTCAATTATATCCAGGCTAATTTCAGGGACGTTGAGTTTGAGATTTTTATTACAGGAAGTGGTGGCAGAGCCATCGCTCCATATATAAATGCCCACTATATTCAGGAAGTTAATGCGGTTACCTATGCGGTGGAGAAGCTTCACCCTGAAGCTGGTTCGGTAATCGAGTTAGGAGGGCAGGATGCCAAAGTGATCATCTGGAAGACTGATGATCAGGGCAGAAAAACCACTCTTACATTCATGAATGACAAGTGTGCCGGGGGAACCGGTGCTACTATTGATAAGATATTCGGAAAAATCGGTTTGCCGATTTCTGAAGCTTCGGGTATTGGTGTCGGTCAAAAAACGATTCATCATATAGCAGCTAAATGCGGAGTGTTTGCAGAAACAGATGTGGTTGGGTTGGTCAAGGCAGGTATCGATCGGGAAGAGATATTTATTTCCCTGTGTAATGCTATTGTTAAGCAGAATCTGGAAGTGCTGGTCCGGGGAAATGTGTTACGGGATAAAGTGCTTCTTCTGGGTGGGCCTCACACTTATCTGCATGCGTTCACTGATCTTTGGAGGATTCATCTGCCGGCTACCTGGGAGCTTCACGGATGGAAACCTTCCGCGGAAAAGATAGAAGATCTTATTTTTGTACCCGGGGATGCCCAGTTTTTTGCGGCTATCGGAGCGGTACTGTTTGGTAAGGAATCGGATCTGCTTTATTCTCAGACCCATCAAAACACTCAGGTGGCTCACCGGTATGCAGGGCCGGAACAGCTGATTTCATATATCTCCCAGGACCGTTCTACGCAGCTGCTTTCAAACGGGAGAGTTCGTGATGCATTAATCAAACCGGGTGAAGATCTGGAAAAATTCAGAAAAGATTATTCTATTCCGGATTTTATTCCTCCATCCTTTACACCTGCATCCGTAGTGGAAGGTTATATAGGAATTGATGGAGGTTCCACCAGTTCCAAGCTGGCAATAGTTGATCAGTCCGGAGAGCTTATTTACAAGGATTACATTCTTTCCAGAGGCAATCCCATTGATGACTTAAAAGAGATGTTCCATAGAATCGGGGCGTGGACAGCCGAAAATAATATCCAGTTGGAGGTGTGTGGCACCTGTGCTACCGGTTATGCATCATCAATACTTTCGGAAGCATTTTCATTAGATCTTACGGTGGTCGAAACTGTAGCCCATATGAGATCATCGGTCAGATTTTATGGAGATGTGGATATTATCTGTGATGTAGGCGGGCAGGATATAAAAGTACTTTTCATGAAAAATGGCAGGGTGATAGATTTCAAACTCAACACTCAATGCAGTGCAGGGAACGGATATTTTCTGCAAAGCATGGCAGAGCAGTTTGGTATTCCAATAGAGCAGTATGCAGATAAGGCATTCAGTGCAACAAAAGCACCCGCATTTAACTACGGTTGTGCTGTTTTTATGGAACAGGATAAGGTTCACTTTCAGCAGCTTGGTTTTAGTAAAGAGGAGATAATGGCGGGGCTGGCACTTGTACTTCCTCTTAATATCTGGAATTATGTGGTCCAGGAAACTGATTTCGCCCGTTTTGGCAAAAAAATAGTACTTCAGGGGGGAACACAGAAAAACCTTGCAGCTGTAAAAGCACAGGTGGATTTCATTCTCAGCCGTATCCCGGATGCCCGGATTTACGTGCACAAATATGCAGACATCAGCGGAGCAATCGGGGCCGCTCTGGAGGTGAGGGATCATCAACGTGGACAGAAAAGCAGGTTTATCGGTGTAGATAACGCTGCAAATCTGGCATTCGAATCATATAACAATGAGAAAACCCGCTGTAAGTTCTGTGCCAACCGTTGTCCACGCACATTCATTGATATACAAATCTCTACTGAAAAAAGGGTCCGTTTCATTTCAGGATATGGATGTGAAAGGGGGATGGCTGATAATGTAAATGAGATGCGCTCTATGGAGGCTGCAAAAGCGGCACTTAAGGAGCGCTATGTCAACCTTGTCGAATATTCCGCCAGATTCGTGTTCAGTGATTTTGATTTTGAGGCGCTTCCCAGAGAAGCAGAGAAGGTTTTACTTCCTTCTTATCTGCATTACAGTAATGGCAGAAGTACACAAAAATGCATAAACTCCTTCAAACGGTCTTCAGATGATGCTAAATTGCAGAGATCTGAAATGGTAATCGGAATTCCCAGATTATTGAATCTTTACGTATATGCACCTTTTTTCAGCACTTATTTCAGATCTCTTGGGGTAAAAAAGGTAATATTCAGTGATTATACATCGGATCAGCTCTGGAATGAAGGGAATAAATGGGGTGCAATTGACCCCTGTTTTCCGGCAAAAGTAGCTCCGGCTCATATTTATAATTTGCTGAAAAAAGGGAATCTGACTCATATCTGTTTTCCAGTAATTACACATTTACAATCAATCGTGGAAAATACTCTGGGAAATAATGCCTGTGTTATACAAATGGGAACGCCCGAAGTGGTGGATGCAGTATTTACCCGAGACAGGGACATCTTTACTCAATATAATGTGAAATATATGAAACCGTTTGTGAGAATGGATCGTCCCAGAGAGGCTGCAGGGTATCTCTACGAGTATTTTAAAGATCTGCTGCATATCACAGAAGATGAAAATACCTGGGCAGTAATACAGGGCTATGAGGCTATGAAACAGTATTTTGACAGCATGCAGCAGCAGGGTGCAAAGATACTGAACTGGCTGGTGGATAATGACAAAATAGGAATACTGGTGTTGGGGCATCCCTATCATCACGACCCAGGGTTAAATCATGGAATATTGGATCAATTTCAGTTAAAGGGATTTCCTGTTCTTTGTATAGAATCTCTCCCACTGCAACCCCAGCTTTTATCCACACTTTTCTCTCAGGATGAGCTCAAAGAATATTATTGTATAAAGGATGTATGGATTCGCAATTTCAACCGTAATACAAATCTTAAGATCTGGGCAGCGAAGTTTGCCGCCCGTCATCCCAATCTTGCAGTGGTGGATCTCAGCAGCTTTAAATGCGGGCATGATGCACCAACCTATTCATACATTAGCAATATTATGGATATTTCTGATACTCCTCATTTCCTTTTTCATGATATTGATCAGAACAAGCCCAAAGCCACATTCAATATCCGTATTCAGACAATCGATTATTTTCTACGGCTGGAAGAGCAGAGACTTCGAAGTCGTGTCAAGGAACTTTTATGAGTATAGATGAAAAACCAGCCCGGCAATATGAGGCGAAACCACCGAAGTTTATCAAAGATCAACAATGGGATGGTTATACTAATCCGCCCTGGTATAAAAAAGACAAGAAAAAAGTTACAGTGCTGTTTAACTTTGTAGAGCGAAGAAAATCCTATTTTCTTCAGGCATACTTTCATCGGAGAGGGTATCTTTACAAGGATTTAGGTGATCACGTTTTTGAAGATGTCCGTTGGGGTAAAGAATACGGAAACCGCATGCAATGCAATCCTTTGTATTTCACCTCAGGAAGTATTATTAAAGAGCTGTTTCAAATCCAGAAAGAAACCGGGCTTTCTAAAGAGGAAATTTCCAAAAGATACGTATTTCTTGGGGGAGGAGGTCAGTGTGGTCCATGCCGTTATGGGATGTATCCTCAGGAGTATCTTAAGGTAATTAATGATGCCGGTTTCAGGGATTTCAGAATTCTCATTTTTTCCTCTGATATTATTCAGGATCCCATGCCCAGGGGGAGCGCATTCAATTTCAATCTTTTGTTTAAAATCGAGATTCTTATCGCCATAATACTGGCAGATTTTATTCATGTTGCTGAATGTGCGCTGCGTCCTTATGCAAAGGACAAGGAATATGCCATGAAGCTATTGACTAAGGCAGAAGAGATGCTTCTGGAGGCATTTAAAAATCCCCTGTATTTCTTTACAATTCCAAGGACGTTGAAAAAAGTATCCAGAATGCTTTCTCAGGTTCCCAGACATAATCTGCAGCTTCCCAGAATCTATGTTACCGGTGAGTTCTTTGCCAATTTGGCCCACAATGAAGGAAACTACAACCTGAGACGATTTATTATGGATGAGGGTTGTGAGGTATATCCCGGGCTTTTTACCCAGCGCGTATTATACGATAACTGGCGCAGGACACGTGAGGCACTAAGAGGGATAGAGTTTGCCAGAGATAGAAGTGAGTTGCGGTTTCACCAGGCTTCCTTAAGAAAGCAGAAGGTCAGTACTGCAGTGGTGAAAATGATTTACAAATGGTTTCTAGGGACCTTCAACCCGGCGGCGTTTGGTGGAAAAGCCGAGATTCTTGATCTGGATCGTCTTGCCAGCCTGGGTAAACCATATTACCATCCGGAAATATTTGGTGGTGAAGGAAATCTGGAGGTGGCAGAAGCGCTTTACTATGCAGATAGTATAGATGGGTTTATTTCATCGAAACCTTTTGGCTGCATGCCTTCATCAGGCGTTTCCGATGGAGTTCAGGCAAAGATCATGTCGATGCATCCACAACTGAACTTTCTGTCTATCGAAACCAGCGGTGATAATGAAGTTAACATTCTCAGCCGGGTTTCTATGCTTCTTTTTAAGGCCAAACAGAAGATGCGTCAGGATGCATCAGTAAAAAAATGCTAGCGTGAATAGGTGGGACGAGGTGTTTTCCCTCCGCCAGGTCTGGCGATCACCCGGTACAAAAACAATATTAATACTGCTCCTACGATGCTGGCTATAAAACCTGCATTTTCTCCAGGACCATACCAACCAAAGGACCGGCCCAGAAAAGTAGCCAGTAATGCTCCTCCCATACCCAGTAATGTGGTAATTATAAATCCTCCGGGATCTTTTCCGGGCATCAGAAGCTTCGCAATTAATCCTGCAAAAAATCCTATAACGATTGCTCCAATTAAATGCATATACAGTTCCTTTATTTAAACAAGAACTTCCCCACACTTAAAAGGAATTACAAGAATCGTGCCTGAAAATACCAACTATAAATGCTCAATTATTAAATCTTTAGCTTCGTACCCAAAGTCTCTGGGTATAGACGCCTTTTTCTCCCTCTATGGATAATAGCGAGGGTATCATCAGGATTTGCAGGGGCGATTATTTCCTCATAATAGCCACTGTTTAAGAAATAATCTTCATCCATCTGGGCAAGATAGCTGGTTAAAACAGTAAAGGATGCACTTCCTTTTTTACATAAAGGGAAAACTTCCGGTTTCCTGTACTGAATACTGTGAACCATTCCTAATTGATTTCCGGTAGCTGCTACATCCGTAATCAGTGCCTGCATGGCTATTGCCTGGTCAATAGCATTCTGCCCATAGGTGGTTAACCAGCTGTTTCCATGAACACTGTTTTTCTTGACGAAACTGGTCGGCTTGTTCCATCGCCAGAGAAAGACAAGCTCTATGGGTTTGCTTAACTGTGAAAGCACCGAATCAGGAACAGTTGTGTTCAGAAGCAGATATTTGGCTTGGCTGTTGCTCCCAAATAAAGCCAAAAACCTTCGATTTGTACAAATTATTGCATTGCCGGACTAGAAAAATGGATCTGAAGTTGTTTTTATGTGGCGATGTCATGACTGGAAGGGGTATTGATCAGGCTTTGTCTCATCCGGTTGATCCTGTAATTTATGAACCATACATAACCGATGCCAGAGATTATATAAATCTGGCTCAAAAGGCTAATGGAATTTTTAAATTACCTCTTTCTCCTCTTTATATCTGGGGAGATGCTTTGGAACAATTTGAGCATGAAAAACCTGATCTTCGTATCATAAATCTTGAAACCAGCATTACAAATAATAAGGATTACTGGAAAGGTAAAGGAATAAACTACAGAATGAGTCCGGCGAATATTGCCTGTATCACCAGTGCAGGAATAAACTGCTGTGTACTAGCAAATAACCATGTTCTTGATTGGGGATATCAGGGCCTCATAGATACACTGGATATTTTGAAAAAACATAATATTCAGTATTCAGGAGCCGGAAATAGTAAAAAGGAAGCCAAAAATCCGGCGATTCTAACTAAAAATAAGATGAGAGTCCTTGTTTTTTCGGCTGCAACAGAATCGAGTGGTGTTCCCTTACAGTGGGAGGCAGATTCTAACAGACCCGGTGTGAACCTGTTACATGGTTTGACGGTGGAGCATGCACATTCAGTTGGTAAATGGATTGAAATGTTCAGAAGACCCGATGATTTAGTGGTGCTTTCGATTCATTGGGGAGCAAACTGGGTTTTTAAAATACCATCTTTACATATTCAGTTTGCTCATACTCTTATCGATAATGGTTATGTGGATTTAATTCATGGACACTCTTCACACCACATACTGGGAATGGAGGTATATAAAGGAAAGCCGATAATTTATGGCTGTGGTGATTTTATAAATGATTATGAGGGTATCGGTGGACAGGAGCTCTTCAGGGGAGATATTTCGATGATGTTTTTTATTGCTTTTGATACCACCGGCTGGAAACTGCAAAATGTTATTCTGATACCATTGATTAAACATCAATTCACTCTTAAAAAACCATCAGTAAAGGATTATAAATTTATAGAAGCAAAACTCAATCTTATGGGAGAGCAGTTTAAAAACCGGGTGATAAGCAAAAATAAAACTGCTTTTTCACTTCAGTGGGAATAAAAGTAAAAATAAGCACAGGTTTGCAACAAAGAGGATATGCAAATGAGAATGCAATCTGAAGTGTAAACCTGCAAGCTATATGTTATCTGCCTGCGTATTGGGGTGCCCACAGAAAACGGAATATAACGTACACTAAGGAATTATACAAAACACCGATTTAAAATCTCCAACATTGTTCCGTTGGATTATTAAATACTTGCTGTATTAAATCAAACTTCCTTCAATCCTTTTATGAATAAATCTGAGATTTGGTTGTTTTGATACGAAAAATAATCTGAAGAAGGATATGAATTGCCACATTTTGTCAACACTTTCTCCATTAAAATCAGATATTTAGTTGACTATGTAAATTTATCGATCTATTTTAACTTTAGTAACCTAAAAACCTTTAAAAAATGTGTTTTTGATGTCACATTATGTAGTGATGCAAACATTTATAGTTTTATCCTGAATTGGCCTTAAAAGATGGTACGATGGTAGAATAACAGGCTTATCAGGGCGTTTTATATCACAGCAGCTGCCTTTATCTAAAAAAATTCAAGCCTTATGGGACCAAGGAGACAAAAAGTAATCTAAATCAGGTTAAAATTAGGTCGTATTAGTAGATTTTTTAAGAAAATTATTATAGAAACATTTTTCATTTAAAACACGAAAACGGAGGCTCAAATGAAAGTAATACTATACAGATTACCGATTTTGCTGCTGGTGCTTTATTCATTTACTTATTCCATTGAAATTTCACAGGATATAGTTGAACAACTGCATATTACGTCTGATCTTTATATCACAAACAAAGAAGATAGTAACATAAAGATTGATTCAATGAAAATAATACTCTTAAGTGGAAGTATTTTTAATGAGATCTATTTTGATCTTGCTGTTTTGGATTCCAATTCTGATCCTTATCCTGAATTTTTTAACATTCATTCTTTGTTAGTTAAAGAAAACGATACCATTTACAATTTGACCAATTATAGAAATTTAAATATGGAAAAGTTAACACTATCCATACCAGCAAATAAAAGTATACAAATAAGACAAATCGAAACTGGTACCAAAGTAGGACCACAGATTGTGACTAGTAGTATGCAATCATTGAAAAAGATAATGGAAACACTAGAATTCGATTATACTGTAAAATTAACATTTTATCAAAACGGAGACATTTCGGATTATGTTATTATAAAGGGATTTATATTGATAAACAGTGGCATTATAAAAAACAGGCCTTATTCTGTTAAACCGATTTTTGACAAATATCCCATTCACATTAACCTTCTTGGTCGATCTATAGACAATGTTTCTCTTCCGTTATGCAATAACATAATAATATCTCAAAATCCTGAAAACCGGAATAATTTTTATAGCAGGTTAACAAAATAGCAGAAGAAAGGAAATCTCATGCAGTGCCCATCATCATTTGTGACATTTGTAGTGGCTGTAGAAATGCTTATGTTGTCAGTGATTTCTTCCTATTCTCAAGGAGTTGAATACAATACTCACAGCCGGAATATTACTCTTTCAAAATCTACAACGAATATTATCATCAAAAAGAATGGTTTTAACAGATCTGAATATTTTTGGGCAGCTTTTAGCAAAAAACCTGATCCTGATCAACGAAAAATATTACTGCAAAATGGAATTATAATTCAAAAATTAATGTTAAAAAAAGGTAACGATTATATATACAAAATCAAAATTGACAAAAAACTTAAAAACATGAATGAAATTCAGTTTTGCAAAAAAATAAAAATGGCATAGTAGTTGGAGCGGTCGAATCTTCAATTCCAGTTGGTCATGCACATTTTAGCTCAATAGGTCCAACTCGTGATGGACGTATTAAACCTGATATTGTAGCACCTGGAACAGGGCTTCAGAAAGATGGTTTGATTATAGAATTTGATTCTATAGCGATAATTCGAAGTTTAGGAACAGTACTGCACTCCTGGAATTTTAATAACGGAGAAAATGGATTTGGAGGTGAATTTTGCCAAGTAATTGATACCAGTCGAAATTCAGGTATCTTTCGGATAGAAACTTTTAGTTCACCATATTTCTTTATGAACCCAATTTTTCCTAATGATACACTGGTAATGAATAACAATGATTCAATTTTTATGCGTTTGCGAATATCAAAGGGAACACCTTTCGTACCTGATTCTATTATCCTCAAAGGCCTCTACTGGGTAAAAACTAACAGCCCAGATTATGTAAGTGGATTAGTAAGCTGGAATAAAAATGTCAGTTCAGGTAACTGGATAAATATCAAATTGCCTCTTAGCTGGACTGCTGGTGATACATTAAAAACAATTCGTCTCGATATTGCACATAGAGAATCTGGTTTTATCATAGCTGATTCAACAAACGATTATATGTTATTTGGTATAGGCACTTCTTTGGCAGCTCCAGTCGTTTCTGGTATTTCAGCACTAATGCTCCAGAAATATAATGAAGATATAATCCATGCAAGAAACAGAGGTGGCTTTAACTTTAATATTCATCAGAATGCATGCTGGAATTCTACAATTAGAGCCATATTGATCCATACTGCTACTGATCTAATTGATACTATTGGTCGTGGCAACGCGACTAATCCGGAATTTGGATATCATGGTGACTATACACCGCCTGTATATGGCATTGGACCGGACTGGTGTACAGGATGGGGGTTGGTTAATGCGGTAAAAGCATTGGAATATATGGATACAACAAAGTTTACTGAAGATACCATCGGAGAAATAAATAGTATTGACGAATACTTGATGTATGTTCCACAAAATACTGTTAAAATGAAAACTACACTCGCCTGGGATGATCCTCCGGCTGTTGGCCGCAATGATACATCTTATGCATTTTTGCCTAAATTGATTAACGATTTAGATTTACAAGTAATTAGATTGTCGACCGGTGATACACTGAAACCATGGATTTTAGATCACTCACCCCTTAATAATGGCATATTTATAACTTCTGGTACTCTTGCGGGAATTGATACTGTAATTACTCGTGCCAAGATATTAGCTAATCCTGCCTCACGCACAACCGATAAACGGGATTCATTAAATAATGTTGAAGTAGTTGAAATAGATACACCGTTGGCAGGTTTGTATAAAATCAGGGTTATAGCAAACAGTATAAATGCAAATCAGACATTGCCTGCAGATCCTTTTAATGATCGTCAGGATTACTCACTTATTCATGATTTTCCAATTATAAAGGACACTTCAACCACTAACTGGAAAGTGTCCTCAACCGGAGCCGGTGACGTACGTGCAATATCAGATGCTTTTGCGCTTGCTTCTTCCGGGGATACGGTAACTATTAATGCAGGTTCATATACAATCTCAACTCCGGATAGCACCAATGGTGTTACACTGATTTTTAAACCAGGAGTGAATGTCAATCTGGATGGATTCGATGCTTATATCTACGTGGGAACCGGTGGGAAAATAGTTGGTTCTGAAAATGTAACACTTTCATCCCAGATAGTTCTTTACAATACTCCAAACGCCCGTGAACCGCAATCTTCAGATAATGTCATAGGATTGTTCGGAAATCTCTGCAGAGCTATTATTGTCAGTACACCTGGAAAAACGATTAAAGTAGGACCTGGTGAATACTCGATATGGACTCTGCACAATGAAGGATTGATAGGTGTTATGGATGCAAATCGCTCAAAATCCAGTATAATCAGGCTATATTTCTCTGGAATACCCACATGTGCACCTGAACCACCACAATCTCCCAGTATGCAGAAAACACTAATTAAAAACATACGTTTTGAGGTTTGTGATGAGGGTAAAAAAAATGCATTAACTTCATTTGGTGATGAAGAAATGGAATTCAGCAATTGTATTTTTGAAAATATCGATACAAACGGAATTATTACTGCAACTATGGTAGGACTGGGTGACTCCGTCTATGTGAGCAACGGCGTAAATCGTTTTACCAATTGCCTTTTCAGAAATTTCAAAGTTGGTGTAGACGCTTATTGCTGTACGACTCAGACACAGTCTCCTTATTTCATCAATACAGTATTCGAAGGTTGCAGTACAGATATCAAATTTCCTTCAGGTTCTCAGGCATTCTGTCATATCGAAGCGAATCAGGTGCATTCCATTGCGGTAGGCACTCAACGATATACCGGTGCAACAGCAATCAATAATTTAATTATATCAACCTGTTCCTCAACACCACCCCGCAATCTGACTTTGAATAACATATCACTGGTTGATGAACTGGCATCGGATTTCAGACCCTCCACCAGATCGGCCATTGTTGATAATGGAATCGATAAAGAAGATATCGGAGCCAGTAATACCGATATGGTTCTTACATTGTCAAGATTCCTGAATGCTTCTGTAATTTTCACCACTGGAGATACATTAATTCTGAACAATGGTGTATTAACAAAAAACACTATCGGAAGTGATGTACAGCTTAAAACTGCTTACACTTTAAATTTGAGGCCGGTTTATGAGATTGTGATCAGTGCTAACTACATAGATCGTCAGTCAGAAGTAAGGCTCAAAACAAGCAGCTTAATTACAGTACCTGAATTACCGGCTGATTACACTGTTTTCGATGCAAAAATAAACGGTTATACTTTTGCTAAAGTTAATGCCTATGGTTTGCCGGCTGCAGGTGATTCAACCACTATACAAGTTATTCCGGATAACATACAACCAGCACCGGTTGCAAATATAACAGCAACAGCTTCTGGAAGTAGTGCCGTTGTTTCATGGACAGCCAGCACAGAATCTGATATAGTGCGATATAAAGTTTACCGTTCTCCATCTTCTGCTCCTCACCTGCAATGCAAATTGCATCTGTAAGCAGGAGTATAACAACTTACACAGATCCAGGGCATTCACCGACTAATTTCAACTATAATGTCATAACTTATGACTCCACCGGAAACCAGAGTGCTTCTTATCCTGCACTACCGTTACGGGTTCAAATGAAAGATAATGGTTATAATGAGATCAATATCACAAAACCATTCTTAATAGTTACCAATCTTTCGGATCAGACCATTTCAGGATTTAAAGTCAGGGTATGGTTTTCACGTGAAGAGTTTCCAGGCAAGCAGATAGTTGTAGACAGTTATTACAAGAATCCTGGTACCATAAGCATAACAAAAGGAGTGCATCCGTTAAACAGTAATATCGTTTATGTTGATCTTAATTATCCCCTTGCATACCAACTCCTACCAGGTGCATCTACACCGGTAGATGGAGTGCAGTTTGGTGTTCATTATACCAATTACTATCCTGGTCAGTGGATTAAAAGTAATGACTGGTCGTATCAGGGCATGAGCAGCACCTATAATGTAACTCAAAGAGTGACAGCATACAATAATGATGGAATCCTTATCTATGGAAATGAACCAACTCTGGCAACGTTATCCTCTCCACCAGTATTAAACCGTGGGGAATGTATTGGGTTTTGAAAATTGTTCCGGCTGGAGTGTTTCGTTAGGTAGTATGACTCAGGATACAGTGTCAAAAACACAAGGCATTGCTTCGGTGAATTTTTCCGGTGGAGGAAACCAGGAGATCATTTCTACAGATCTGAAGACAACAGATATCACTGGTGAAACATCTCTGTTTAAAATCGATCTGTTCGTGGGCACAACTCAACCAAATCCTTACTGGGTGGGAACGCTTCAGCTGTATGTGAATTGTCCTTCAGGTGGACTTGTAAACACATTGATAGGGCATAAGGAGCTTACCCCTTTAAGCAGAGGTGCATTTAATACTCTGAGCTATACTATTCCAACAAATGTCTTAAATGTAATGCGGGGAAATTTCAATGATTTCAGTTTCAGATTATTATTGAATACCAATAGTGGATCTGGGCCATACAAGATGGATAAAATGCGATTTGAGTAAGTATTTCATCGGTCAAATACTATTTCCAGGTATAATGAATAAAGAGGCCGGATTAAATTCCGGTCTCTTTATTTCAAGTGCTCATTCTTATTTACAGGTGCATTATTGAATTTAACACAACGATAGAGTGTGGATTTTGAAATATTCAGCGTTTTACAGATATCATTGCTGTGAATTCTCTTAAGCAGCATGGGCAATCCATAGATGAAAAATTATTGCAGCATTTGTCTCCTCTTGGCTGGGAACACATTAATCTAACCGGAGATTAGATCTGGCATTCACAAAAGAAACTAAAAAAGGGCTTTTTCAGGCCATTAAGGCCAATTATAAATCCTTAGCGTACGTTATATTCCGTTTTCTGTGTGCACCCCGTATTGAGCTTTGCCCTAACTATTCTTGCCAAATTCCAGAAAATAAGCGCACTTTTCGCATTTTTCATTTGTGTATTGAAATGAGATTCCCTCTATAAGACCTTCCACAATCCAGCAGGGATCTCTGGAGGGTGAAATCTTTTTGAAACACTCATCACAGCTGGTAGCGTTGTCAGGATGCTGGTTTTCAAAGAAATCCCAGCAGGGTATCCGTTTCCGGGGTTTGACGGGGATGGTCTGTGTGGTTGCAGTTTCTGCAGCCTTTTTTTCTGCTTCTCTGGCTTCTTCTATTTTTTTCTTCTGAAGATCAAATAACTGAAGTGCAGCCTGTTGATCTGCAGCCATAAAGAGAAGTTTAGATAATTTGGTGCTGGTAAAAATTGCCAGGGCATACCCTTGCACTCCTGTCACAATGAGCATTCCCTTATTGGCCTGTGCATCTTTATGCATTTTAACCAGTAATCCCAGACCACAGGAATAGATATTATTCACCTGTGAGAGATCCAGAATCACATTGTATCTGCCATTTTTATTCAGAGTTTCCCATACTTTTTCCAATGCGCGAGTCTTGTCGCTATTAATGACTCCATCACAGGAAATTGTGGCAATATCGGCTCTGGTGTCAGTCTCAATGCCATCGTTGCGATTCATCATCAGATAGTAATTACATTTTCTGCATTTTTGAAGCTGTGCTTTATTCTGTTGAAGCGAGGTACCCTTAAGGATCCAGCATTTGATGTTATCCAGCTCTTCAGGACTGCTTTGAAAACTGGTCCATACGAAACAGGATTTTCTTTCTTTTTCACTGCAATTGGTTATTTCGAAGCATTTCACGAAAAAATCCTTTCAAAAATCACTCTCTGATCAAAAGCGCTGGATAAGACTGTATTTATGGTGAATATGCTTATCTGAAGTGCGATACCTCTGAAAAATATCACAGATTGTGTAATGGGTGCAAGAGAGATTTAAAAAATTTTGAGTCAGGATAGAAACTGCAGCTGTTTAGTCATATAACTCGGGGACGGAGGAACCAAAGCAAACATTCTAGTGTTACAAAGTTTCCTTCATTTCCAGGGAAGAATGAGTGAAAGGGGAGTTTTTCTGTTTTACACTTATTGTTTTTAATATACAGAATAAATATATTGTAATGTAAAGTGAATGCAGAAAATTGAGAAAGGAGTCTGAAATGAAGGTATTGGTGGTTTATTACTCAAGAACAGGAACAACAAGGAAACTGGCCCAAAAACTCTCTGTTCAACTAAATGCTGATATCGAAGAAGTTGTGGATAAAAAAAACCGGTCCGGTTTGATAGGTTGGTTGTATGGCGGAAGAGATGGTATGAAAAGGATCCCCACAGAGATAGATCCCATAAAGAACAATCCTTCAGATTATGATGTTGTATTAATTGGTGGTCCTTTGTGGGGGTTTAAAGGGATAGCACCAGCATCCAGAACCTATCTGTTGCAAAATAAAGATAAAATCAAACAGGTCGCCTTTTTTATGACCAGAGCCGGTAAGTCCCCAAGTAGCCCAGCATTGGATGATCTCAAAGAGGTTTATGGCAAAGCAGTGATCGCAACTCTGGATTTGAGGCAAAAGGAATTAGAGAGTACTGAAGCAGCAGAGGAGATAAACTCATTTGTAACAATGATAAAAAACTACAAGTAAACCTGAAATAATATTCAAATTTAGTATTTTTGATGAGTTTGAAACGTGTGAGAATATCTGCACCATCACTCGTATTGCAAACGAATTCAGGTTGATTAAAGAAATGCGGGTTTTAACATGTTTGCATCTGCAAATGGTGAACTGTTTGAAATGCTGTAATTTTATTAATTAAATTTCTTTACTTTCTCAATATTTTCCACCAGGAGCCAATCATCCATGTTTCCAAAACTGCTTTTATCGATAGCAAAAGGATTTATTTCTTCTATTCTGCTGATACCAATTAACACCAGGTATCTTTTTCCGGCCCATCTTTTGAATTGAGTTTCAGTTAATTGAAGCTTATCCTGATTGTTTTCAATTAAGGTGACAGATTCTTCAGCTGACATTTTTTCTGAATTAAATACTGATGTAACGACTGCTTTAGCCTTTACGTATCCTTCAGCGTTATTATTAATAAAATAGAGAATATCACCTGCATTGACTCTGCCATGAGGCATTTTTCTTCCGGTTGCCCCGCGTACAATCATACTTTTACTTCCATTGAGAAGTTTTTCAAATTCCTTTGCTTTGGTATCCAGATAAACTATATGGTCCATATTTCCAGGTTCATCCCTTTTTGTCCAATTGCACTACCTGTACTCTTAAATTCAAAGTATTATTACAGATGGAATTAAGATAATTAAACCTGCGTTTGATAACAAACTTTTTTCAAAAACAGGAATAATCAGGACATTGCAGCCTGGCTCTCATCTTTTTTCATTTGGGACTTTTTAACAACTTGTTCTGCCAGGGTATATCTGAGAATTCTCTGAAGTTCCTCTGATGGATGGGATGGGTCCGGGCTCCTGAACAATTCAATAAGGTTTCTTATTATCTGTACCGGGGTTATTATGATTCCCCAGGGAAAACCCCACCAGCCAATTATCAATGAGAAAAGAAGTGCACTGATCTGTTTCTTTACTGCACAGGAGCGGCAGCAGATATGCGGTTGCGTTTTCCATGATGTAAAAAGAAGAAGTGAATAAACGGAATGTGATTTAAATACATCGACAGGTCCCCTGCCGCTGCATTTGGGACAAATATCGGAATGAACGTTAGCTACATACTGATCAACTGCACTTTGGGGTATTTGATCCGCAACAGATGCCAAAAAACTTTATTCACACATTCAACACTGCAGTACATCCGCCCCTCAGATGGCCTGCCTCGAAAGAGAATGGGAGAATTACAATAAGCACATTTTTTCATAATTAATCTTTCTACAGGTTAAAAATTCATTGATAACTTGAACGCAGGCGTCATTTAAATATCTTGATCGGACGATTCTTTTGCATTGGACAATCGTCTGTTCCAGATAGTAGTATTATCAAAGCAGAACCAAAATATCAATCGGTTTATGGGTTTCCTGGCAAAAACCATATTTGATGTAAGATGTAAACTCGAGATGCAGTATTGGATTCGTAAATAAAATTGCTTTGGAACTTTTTTAAACACATCATCGTTACAACAAGTTAATATATTATAGAAAAAGAAGGTCATTGAAAAAAAGTAAAGGAAAAAACAGTGTTTCATAAATATGCAATCATTTTTCAATCAGTGGTTCTTTTAATCACTAATATTCATGGCTCAAATATTATTGAGAAAGATTTCACATCTCTGTTCAGGGGATTTGATGGAACTGTGGTAATTTATGATCAAACCAGAGATACATATATTGTTCATAATCAGAAAAGAGCCAATACCCGATTCACCCCTTTCTCTACCTTTAAAATTCCTAATTCTCTTATTGCTCTGGAGACTGGGGTCATAACCGATATCGACAAACAATACCAATGGGACTCTGCCAGGTATCCTGCAGAGCAGTGGTGGCCGGAGCAGTGGAAGCAAAAAAACAGCTTGAGGAGCGCAATCAAACACTCGGTAGTACCTTTCTATAGAAGTATCGCCTCAGAGGTGAATCATGAAAAAATGATCGCTTTCATAAAGAGGTTTGAATATGGGAACATGGATATTTCTTCGGGGATCGATAATTTCTGGCTTGATGGCAGCATCGCTATCTCTGCAATGGAACAGGTCCAATTCCTGAAAAAATTTTATCATAATAATTTTTCATTGAGTGAGAGCACTATAAAATCGGTAAAAACCGTACTAATTCAGGAAGAAACTGCCAAATTCCGGTTGAGTGCAAAGACTGGTGGGGGAAGCTTAAAAAATGATCCACAAAAAGCACTGGGATGGTACGTAGGATACATAGAAAAAGGTAAAAGCCTTTATTTCTTTGCTATTAATATTGATGGTAAAAGTATCGCGGATATCAAAGACAGCAGAATAGAGATTGCCAGGTCAGTTTTTAGTGAGATGAATGTTATTGAACAGGAAAAAATAAAAGAGAAATGAAGAAAAAAATAATTCTGATCGATTATGAAAATATCCAGGATATCGACCTGAAACCTTTGCAAGGCATGGATTTTCTGGTCAAGGTGTTTTATGGAGAAAGTCAGAAGTTTTCGGGTGAATTCACGAATCTGGCACTCGAGTTAGGCAAAGAAAGAATAGAGATGATAAAAATCAGTGGGAACGGGAAGAATGCACTGGATTTCCATATAGCCTATTATATTGGTAAGCTGGTAAAAGAGTTTGAGAAACCTTCGTTTTACATAGTTACAAAAGACAGCGGCTTTATTCCTCTGGTCAGACATTTAAATGAGAAAGAGAAGGTAACTTGTTCACGGATTAAATCCATTACCGAGCTGGAATTTAAACCGGCCGTAAATCCTGATAGTAAAGTAAAACATGAGATAGTGATAAACAAACTGTTAAAAACCAGGGTTCCTAAACCGAAAAGAAAAAAAACGTTAAAGAACCGGATAATGGATATATTTAAAAATGAGATTCCGGATAGCGAAGCAGAAGAGATAATTCAGCAATTGATTGATTGCAACTTTATCAGCTGTGATAAAGAAGCAATCACATATAATTGACAATAATGCAACTGGAAATGTTTATTTACTTTTTTTCACCGCATCCACAAAGCTTTTATCATTAAGCAGATTGTAAATTGCATTTATAAGAGTATTACTCATGCATTCGGAAATACCATCAGAACCGGAAGGAATAACATAAAGCTCCGAATGTCCCTGAATTCTGCCTTCCCAGACAGTTAAACCATCTTTACTACAAGACAGACTCAGCCCGATTTCTCCGCGCATGGTAATATCCTGCTGAATGAAAAAAGTGCTAACTTCTCCTTCAAAAGAAAATGATCCGTTTTTGGCAACTGATTTCAAACCAAGAAATTTTAAACTACTAATCAGATTTTTCGTACACCATGAGCTGATATCAGAATTAGGGATAACAGTTTTAGGCTGGCCATTGCTGGTGACAGTCCCAATATTATCTTTGTTGGTTCGGGCATCGCTTAAAGGCTTAATCCCTAAATCTACGTTTTTAAATACCTCTAAAGATTCAACCTTGAAATCTTCTACCAACACATTGGGGTTCCAGTTAATAGCAGTATTACCCTGGGGTGTGGCAGGTATGTCGGGTTTATCACCGAGTTCTACCTTACTACCTGTTGAGGAGCAGGAGATGGCCCATGAAATAAACAGAGCTGCAGGTAAGCAGAAAATTCTTGAAAAGCGCATATTAAACTCCGAAATCTGGTATGAAAAAAATAAAATAACATTCGCTTCTGAACCAAGCCTTACAAAACAGGAAGTTTTTACATCAATGTTTACTTTCCTTGTTGATATGGAATCAGATCGGGGTATACAGGAGAACAGAACAGAGTCATGGAATGCTGACAGCTTTATACGGTTAATTTGCTGATGAATTTATTATTGAGTACTGTTTTTTTTATTTTTTGGTTACTGTACAAAATTATTGTCATTTGGCATGATACTTGGAGTTTTATAATAACAGGAAGAAGAAACAACTTTCCCCCCTGAAAAGGAGAAAGCAATGAGAAAGAACGGTACGCCTGAGAAGGTCAGTAAGGAAAAACCAGTAGTGCACCAAAGGGTCGAGATGCATATACCATTTCTGGCTGGCCGGCCACCAAGAGAAGCCAATATTAATCATGACGACTGCACCAATTTACAAATAGCATTTTACACAAGCAGAAGTCTTGATGAGTTTCTCGAGGTGACTTGAATCAATGTTTTCAAAGAGAGCTGAGGTATTCAGCTTCACTCTCCTCTGCGACCCGGCAATTGTTATCACCTGTTGGAACTCAGGTCAAATGTTTCAGTCAGGACCCAAGACTGGAATAGATGACCTGCTCTAACCATCACTGAAACAATAAGTCAATTGGTTATCATCCAGCGCCGGTCGGATGTGCCTTGTACTCCCCGAACCTGCAATTCGAAATCATCTGGATTACTGGCGTAAATTTTAGCAGTCTGCAAGGTAATAAGCTCTTCCTGGTATAAATTTAGAAGTGACTGATCAAATGTCTGAGACCCATACTGATTGAAACCCTCGGCAATGGCCTGGGTAATCAGATTCGTTTTCTCCGGATTCAAAATCAATTCAGCAATATTGGCATTGTTTATCAGTATTTCCGCAGCAGGAACCTGCCCTGCACCATCTTTGCGTGGAAGAAGCCGCAATGAGATTACTGCCACCAGCACATTAGAAAGCAGAAGCCGGATCTGATCGTGTTGATGGGGTGGGAAAAAGGAGATTATTCTGGAAATGGTTTCCACAGTGTTCATGGTATGAAGCGTACTCATTACCAGATGACCGGTATCAGCAGCACTCAGTGCAGTTTCTATGGTCTCACGATCCCTGATTTCACCGATTAATATGATGTCCGGGTCTTGACGAAATGAAGCTCTTAAAGCATTGGCAAAAGAATTAGTATCGCTTCCCAGCTCTCTTTGTGCAATAATGCTTTTCTTGTCTTTGTACAGAAACTCTATCGGATCTTCTATAGTAATTATGTTCGATGTACTGTTTTCATTTATATGATCTATCATCGATGCAAGAAGAGTGGACTTTCCGCTACCGGTGGTGCCGGTTACCAGAATCAGACCTCTGGGAGTCATGGCAATATCCAGAATGATCTGAGGAAGCAAAAGATCGCCAAAACTGGGGACCTTGGTCTGTATAGACCGGATTGCCAGAGAAACAGTCCCTCGCTGCCGGTAAGCATTTATTCTGAATCTACCGATCCCCTTTACTCCCACTGCGAAATCAAGTTCATTATTTTTGGTATAGTTGGCAAATTGATCGGCGGTCATCAGTACCTGAACAATCTGCTCCATTTCGTTAGGCCGGATTATATCCATTTGAAAGCGTACCAGCTCTCCATAAATACGGAATACAGGCTGGACACCTGCACGCAGATGCAGATCTGAAGCATTATTGTCAACCATCATTTTTAAAAGATTCTGAATAGAAATCATAACTCAATGAGCTCCTTGGGTGCAGAAGTTAAAAGACGGGCATTTTTTTCATTAATCACCACCATGTCTTCAATTCTTACACCTCCGAAATTTCCTATGTAAATGCCAGGTTCTATAGTTATGACCATATTTGGCTTAAGGATTGAATCACTAAGAAAGCTGATTCTTGGTTTCTCATGTATTCTCAAACCTACTCCATGACCCAATGCATGTCCGAACGCCTCACCATATCCTGCAGAAGTAATGGATGAGCGGGCAACACTGTCCAGTTCTTTTGAAGAGAGACCTGCCTTTGCAGCTTTACATGCACTTTTCTGGGCCTGCAGAACTATATCATAGATCTGACGCTGTTTTTTACTGGCTTTACCAAATACGACTGTGCGGGTCATATCCGAGCAGAATCCATTCACTGTACAGCCAAAGTCGATTAATACAAAATCTCCTTTTTTCAGACGTCTTTTACCGGGCTTCCCGTGTGGAAGGGCTGCTCTGGAGCCAAATAATACAATGGTTTCAAATGAAGGTCTTTCCGAACCCAGTTCACCGCACAAACATTCCAGCTCTTTTGCCAAAGCAGCTTCACTTATCCCCTCTGTAATTTTTTTGGTCAATAATTCAAATGCCCTGTCACCAATATTGGCAGCTTTTTTTATGGAAGCAAGCTCAGAGGTCGTTTTTTGCAGAAAGAGCTCGGAAATTTCAGAAGACAATTTTACAAATCTTACATTTTTTCCGGATGCAGTCAATTCATCATATTTATCTACTGTCAGATCATTGGATTGAAATCCACATACACTTTGCTCATCCATAAAAGCACAGATGGAATTAAAAAGGTTTTCTTTAACCAGTTGAAAATTCCATTGCCGGTTCTTGCTGCAAAACGCTTCAGCGGCCTCCTTGTATCTGAAATCAGAAAAAAGCAGGTTTTTTTTTGCGGATATCAGCACCAGAGCATTAGAAGAGCGAAATCCGCTGACATATTCTACATCTACCAGGTCTGAAATCAGAACGTGGGTAAGAGCCTTATCTTTGAGAAGCTTTTTTACCAGTTCAAGTCTTAAATTTTGCACATGCCCCTCACTATAGATTCGATTTTGAACGGTTTCCACTGCTGTTTTTCCGCTTTTTAATTCGAACACCAGCCAGAGGTCGGTTGTCAACCACAGTTTTTCTTTTTTTGACCGGAGAGTTTGCAGAAGCTGCTTTTTTGGTATTTTGATCTTCCTGTAAGACGGTATTGCTGATTCCGCAAGCAGCTGCTTCCAATAACTGATTAAGCTTTTGTTGCAGGTTTTCGTTGTCCGGATCGCGGGAAAGAAGCCGTTTGTAGATCTGAACTGCTAGATCATGCTGACCCTGCTGGAAATAGATATCGGCTAATGTAGGAGTCAGGACATGATCAGGAATGGTGTATGGCCGGGAACTGTCATCCTGTTCACCTTTTTCTACCTGTTGAAGAGAAATTTCTTCATTTATGCTTTTATCCAAATTTTTTTGCAAATTTTCTTTAAAGGTGTCGTTTTCATTCTGGTCTTCTACACTACAGACATCGTTCCACTCATCATAAAAGGAAAGTGGTTTATCGGATTTTTCTGAGTTGTTCAATTCTGCTTCCTGATCATACTCCTCAAGACCCTCAACTGATTGAGCATTAACTACATTATCTCCAAAAACGGTATAGAAATCAGCCAACACCTCTTCTTCTTCATTGTTATCCGCGGGTATCAGTTCGGAATCTTTATTAATAAGATCATTACCTGGAAAGAATTGATCCAGTCGATCCATAACATCCTGACCACTTATTATGGAGGAGATGTCCTGCGCATTATCGTCAATTTCAGATGTGAAGGAAGGTGCGGAATCATCACTTATTTTATTGATGGAAATGCCATCATCTGAAACAGTAAGCTGCTGTGGTGAATAACTCTGTGGATCATCAGTAACTGAAAATTTACCGTTCTGATTGTCTGGGCCATCTTCTATTGACAGAGCAGAAGAGTGGGCCGGAAAATCACCAGATTGAACAGGTTCTTCAATTATTACAGGATTTTCAGCTACTTTTACTTCAGCAGTGCTTTTTTCATCGGGAAACAGCATATCCATTTTTTCTACAATATCTTCACCTGAAACAGAATTGAGTTCCTCATCAGAAACAAGTACATCCATATCAGTCAGAACATCATCACCATGTTCAACACTGAGTTGGTCAATTTCTGAATCAGCATCAATAATAGCCAGGTCTTCCTGGGCAATGCTCAACTCGTTGAGTTCATTTAACTCCTCTTCATATGAGGTGAAACTCTCTTTTTTAGGGACAGACTGCTCCTCCTGATCCGTCATTATCTGTTCTTCAGTATTACTTAACAATAAAGAGCTGTTTTTGCCAGGCATATCCCCTTCCAATTCCTCGACAGGAGAAGTAACCGGATCATCTGAGCTGTCAATCAGGATGCAATTTTCACTCTTATTGGCCAGAGATAAAAATTCATCGGGTACAGAATTTAACTCATCCTCCAGAACCAGCATTTCAGGACCTGATTCTTCGTTTTGCAATACATCAGAAGAGTCTATGTCTGACATTTCACCCGGAAGAATTTCCGCTTGAACCGGTGTAATGGAAGTCGATCTGTTAAAATCTTCACTCAGACCTGGTTCCACGGTCAATCTGCTATATTCATCCGATAATCCGGAGCTGTCTTCTGGAAAATTTTGATTAAGAATATCTGTCTGAGAATCCTCAAATAAAGAGTCATTGTTTTTTACTTCAGAAGAATTATCTGAGATATTGTCAAATTGATCTGATAAGTCTAATAATTCGTTTGCTGTAAATGGTTCCTGATTTGTGGGACCATTATCTTCATCATCAGTAATCAGACCGGAGTTGGTTTTACTGATATCAGAGATGCCTGAGTCAAAATTCGGGTTGATACTGGGATATTCTGAAACCCCGTTACTTATAAGTTCAATCGCCGGTAGAGCCATATTGGAGTCAGAATTCACGTCAAGTTCGACTTTTTCAGAATCAGACAGTTGCTCTGGTGATTGCTCCGGTTGTTGAGAAAATTCTGTAAATGGTAAATCAGAATCAATAATGAGGTTATTTTCGGGAATTTGAGATTGATCCAGAGCTTGAGACTCAGACAGGAAGGGATCTGCAGATTGTTCTTCAGCTGTTTGAATTAAGCTGGGTGTATCCTGAAAATCATCTGGCTTTTTTTCTAAGTCATTTATGTTTTCATCTGTTTCGATGATTATTTGAGACGGATCGAAAGCGTCACCAGTAGAACTGTTCATGGAGATTTCCTGAACGTCCGGTTCTTTAATAATGTTTTCGTTAATACACGGCTCTATTTTTTCTGGGCATTCGGTTTGTTCAGCCGATTCATTCACATCGATCACATTGTCCAGAAAAGACCTTTCAAACTGCATTGTTTCTTCAAATTCAGATAAAACATTTTTTCCGTTGAATGAGTCGATATCTTCGAAAGGTTGTGGCTGTTCGATGACTAAGTCAGGTTGCTGAATTAATTGCAGGTCGGGATCGTGAGTTGATTGTTCCAGGGGGGCAGAGGAGTTTGCCGACTGATCCAGTGCGATGGTATTTTCCTCAACCAGCTCCTGAGAGGCTTCGGAATCATCTTCGGTGATGATTTCGGGCATAGATTGAAAGGTGGAATGATTAAAAATGTCAGTTTTTTCACTGAAAAGCTCATCTATCCGTGAAGAAATATCCTGTCCGGTAATATCGGCATTTTCATCCAGAACAACTTCCGAATTAATAACTGGTGGCAGATCCTGGATTTGTTCATCAGTGGAATCTTCCTGCATTAAGGAGTCAAAAGAACTATCCTGAGAATCGGTGTTTTCCTCAAAAAAGCTGCTTAGATGCTGACTGATTTCATCACCATCAATAGCTACGGTTTTCTCATTGTCAATCGGAGTATCCGGCAGGAACTGCTGATTTTCATCAAAGGGTTGCTGAAATGCAGCAGAATCATCTTCAAAATTCTCCAGTTGCGGTTCTTCGTCATAAACTACTGTCTGCTCCAGGGATTGTTGCCCGGCGGAGGTGCTTTCCCAGGAAACCGGTTCTGCTACTGGCTGGATACCAAGAATTTCGTAGAGTCCGCTAATACCATCAGCAGGAAATTGAGAGGCCAGTTTTGCAATGGATTTGTTGTAGGGGTCCATTTTAAAGAGAATTTCATAAAGACTGCCAGCTTTTTTATCCATGTTCTGTTGTACCAGAATATCTGCAAGCATCTTTAAAGCAATCTGATTGTGCCGGTCAATAGTGCAGGCTTTTTTGAATTCGTCAAAGGCACCTTCATAATTTTGTTGTTCGAAATAACAACGGCCTAAGATGATATGGCCGGTAACGTAGTCAGGATGCTTTTGAATCCCATCGAGGCATAGCTCAATTGCCCTGCTTATATTACCCTCTTTTCGGTGTGCATCAGCAAGCCGGGAAAATAAGCGGGATTCAGGAGCTTTGCGAAACCTCTTTTCCAGTAATTCAGTAGCTTTATCCGCTGAGCGGGTAGTCATTCAAAACCTCCACTAATAATCATCAAACAGCAGGCCTGGTGATGCTTTATAGGATAGTTAAAGGAAAACAATTCCAAAAACCAGTACAGATATTGTTTATATAGAGATCTGGATAATAACGAGCTTATCACTTCAAACAATAAATATCAAGCCCAAGTTTAATTGTATAAGATGCATATAACATTCCAAATTGTTCAAAATTTATCAACAGTCAAAAGAAAACGTCTGATTCCAAAACAAAATCTTACGATTGCGAGGTGATAATTTTTCTGACAATAGATGTAGTGGAATGACCTGCAGTAAAAGGAACAATCACAATTTTACCACCATTTTTCTCTACGATATTTTTTTCCGGCAGCTGTTCAGGCGAATAATCTCCACCTTTGACATGGATGTCAGGTTTAAGTATTTCAAGGAAGGCGATAGGATCATTCTCATGAAAAATAAAGGTGTAATCTACCATTTTTAAAGACCAGATAAGTAATGCTCTGTCATTTTCATTCTGAATGGGGCGGTCTGGTCCCTTCAATCTGGAAACCGATGAATCACTGTTTATCCCTACTACAAGCAGATCACCTAATGCTGCAGCATCTGCCAGATATTTTATATGTCCAGCATGTATCAGATCAAAACAACCATTGGTAGTTACCAGTGTCTTCCCTTCTTTTCGTAATGAAGAAATAGTCCGGTTTATTTCAAGTAAATTTAAGGGCTGCTTTGGCAGAGTAGTACGCATATTTTAAGTTCCGGGTTTGAAAAAAATTATCTGATTAGCTAACCTTATGATTGTAATGGAAAAATAGCATAAGGGTGGATAAATTTGGAAAAAAACCGGAAAAAAATTAAAGTTTTATGTAGATCTGCCGATAAATTAAAAGGATTAATTCTGGTTTCAGAGTTGTGTAGGGGACATAAAAAATTAAAGTACCCCCTCTGAGATGCCGAAATAATAAACAGGTAGAGTTCTTATCAGGTTCAAAGGAATTGAACCGTACTTTTTCCAACAAGGATGTTGGTATGCGAATTAATCACAATATCTCCTCGATGTACACTCAAAGTCACCTTTTTAAGGTGAATCGCAGTCTGACTAAATCTCTTGAAAGACTTTCCACCGGGATAAGAATCAACAAGGCATCAGATGATGCTGCAGGGTTGGGAGTTTCTGAAAACCTGCGAATTCAGACCAGAGGAATGGAACAGGCGCTGAAAAACACCCAGGATGCTATTGCTCTGCTTAATATTGCTGATGGGGCTCTTAATGAACAGGCTGATATTCTGCAAAGAATGAGAGAGCTGGTTGTGCAGGCACAAAACGATACCTATACTCAGACGGAGCGCGAATATCTGGGGCAGGAGTTTGGTTCTCTGATGAAAGAACTGGACCGGATTGCTTCGGTTACCAGATACAATGGAATGCAGATATTTGCAACACCTGAAAACAGTGGAAATGCCAATAACGGAATATATGCTAGTCCATCGGGTGCACCTGAAACCGCACATAAAACCAATATTCAATCCAGTGCACTGGGAAATGTTGCTGCCTTTGGTGCGAACGACCAGGCAAGCGGGCATCATTTCAACATGATGATAGGAGCTAATTATTCGGATGTAGATGTAGCGGCTTATACTGGTGGTACCCGTGAGTTTTATTCGGATAGTGCAGCTAACATGATTACCATAGCTTTTGGTCAGATGGATTCCAATGCACTTTTCCATAAGTTTCCACCCGGTGCTTTAAATACTCCTTTCGATATTGATGGATCAGGATTATTTGGTGACTTCTCCTGGAATCCGGACATGACTGGAGATTTTGGTGATATGTATATCAATATGGCATTTCAGAATTTTGAAGGCCGCGATGCTACAGTAAAGGACAAATTAAATCTGATACATCAGCTGATCGATGGTAAACTGAGTAATATCTCCTCAAATACCAGCATGATGCTTTTTTCCGGTGCCGGTGATGGTCCAACCGGGCTTGAACGGGTTAACCAGATGCGTGCGAAAATCGGAGCTATGATAAACCGGCTTGAACACTCCTCTAATAATCTGATGAATCAGATAACTCAGACTCAGTCAGCTGAATCTCTGATTCGGGACTCTGATTTTGCATCGGAAACCGCTAATTTCACCAGAAATCAGATTATCACTCAATCTTCTACCGCTATGCTGGCACAAGCTAATACCAATCCTCAGATGATATTACAATTATTGCGATAATTTGACTTATGCAACCTGGCCTATTCCTTCTTTGGAGGGTAGGTCAGGGAAAATAATTGCACTTTTTTCTCTCACTGTTGTAGTTTTCTTTTTTTTACACCTGGTGTCATTAATGGAAGTGCATACCTCAATCGGGCCTTTAAAAATAACCGTTTCCTTTTGTTCTGACCTCTTTGAATTTTCAAAATGCCTGTCCCTTTTTGAGGCCGGTACCAAAGGCAATGAATATTTTATAGAAACCCGCACAGTGGAAAGTCTTTCTGTTCCCTCTGATGCGAAAAATCGCAGAGATCATTATTTTGTGGAACATAGTCTTTACGATTTATGTTTTGGAAATCAGCACTTTTCTTTAAGGATAAATCTGGCACAAAAAAGCGCCGTCTTAACCGTGGTATCCGATTTTAAAGATAAAGGATTACTTCTGTTTAATGCTTTCAAATGGTTTCTTTCATTGATCACCATTGATAACGGAGGAATCCCTGTGCATTGCTCAAATATGATAAGAATTAATAAAGCCCTTCTTTTTATCGGTAAATCAGGATCTGGAAAGTCAACCATTTCAAATCTTCTTTCCATAGACCGGCAATCGTGGCAGAAGGGAAGTGATGAATTAAACCTTATTTTTAAGCAGGATTCAGCAGTTTATGCCTATGCCACACCTTATTTGTCTTTCGATTCGGACCTGAGGACTTCTGGAGCTTCAGTTGAGCACCTTTTTTTCCTGAACCATTCATCCCACAATTTTGTTTCTGATTTTCCCAAAAAAAATATTTACTGGAACATACTGAAAAATATTTATACCATTCCGGCAAATGAGAGCCTGGCTGAGAAGATGTATTACAATGTAGAATTGATCTCTGAGTCGGTGAAATGCTCAGATCTTTTTTTTATTAATAATCAATCTGTTAAGCAGTTTATAGAAGAGTGGATGGATAACCAAGATGTTTAAAATTAATCCTGAGATCTCGCTAAAAAAGATAGCCGATGAAATTTTCATGTATAACCGTCAGCAGTCTCTTATCCATTCCTTTAATGAAACAGGTGCTCTTATTCTGGAATCGATTCAGCAACAGATGGATATTGAACAAATCTGTCAAAAGGTTGTGTCTCAATACGAAATAGGGCCACAGGAAGCCAGGGAAGATATTCTGCAGTTTATTGAATCACTGCTTCAACAGAATATCATTCAGAAAGTGCTATGATCAGTAATCCTTATATAATTCAAAAGCTTAAGAAATTAGCGGATCTGGGTTATCCTTTCAATGCCACCATTGAACTGACCAGCCGCTGTAATATATCATGTAAATATTGCTATATCGATAGCGGGACAGGGGAACTGGATACTGCAAACGTAAAGTTTGCCATCGACCGGCTGGATCAGGCCGGAGTGTGCACGCTTCTGGTGACCGGAGGAGAACCTTTCATTAGAAAAGATATTCTGGAGATACTTACGTATATTTTTCAGAAGAATTTTTTTGAAATTTACATATTCAGTAATGGTACTCTTCTGAATAAAAAACATATAGAATTTCTGGCTGACAACAGCCGCCTGCTTAATCTTTTCAGAATCTCCTTTTTTTCACATATTCCTGAGGTTCATGACCGGTTTGTGGGTGTGCCCGGCTCTTTTGATAAAGCACTTCATACTGCCAGATCATTGCTTTCAAAAGGTGTGCGAACCGGAATACTGATTAATGCATTAAGCCAGAATGTGGAAAGTATCGAAATAACCAGGAATTTCTTTCAATCACTTGGTTTCAAGGTTCAGATTGGTAAAAGTAAGTTACTTTCTACCCAGCAGATTAAAAATGAATTTATAGATACTGTCTCTGAGGAGTTTTATACTACTTATTACAAAGGTATCTGTAAAGAGATGGCCCACAATCTCAAGTGCCAGCTTGAAGAGGAAACCAGGTATAGTAGAGAATCACAATGCCTTTGCGAAGGCCTTTTTGGTCTGATATCGATCCGCTCCGATGGAAGTATTACTCCCTGTCTGACTTTTCGCAATCTGTCACTGGGAAACATTGTCAGCGATCAACGACCTCTCCGGGAAATATATACTTCATCGGAAATTTACCAGACTCTTAAAAAAATCAAAAAATCGGATATCGGTAAGTGCAGAAGCTGTAAATATATAAATGTTTGTGTTATCTGCCCGGGAATTATGCATTCTGAAAACGGTGATTTCTCTACTCCATCTGCCATGTTCTGTAATAATGTGAAAGCACTGGAAAAAATCATTCATCCGCAAATTCCATGAATATCTACAAAGAAATTATAGTTGAACATGGTTTCATGAATTTCTCCATAAAGGGGAATTCGATGGAACCGCTGCTCAGAGATGGTGATTTGGTCAGAATCTGTAAAACAACATGTTTTAAAACTGGTGACTGTTATATATTTAAAAATAATGATAAGCTTCTACTTCACAGGCTTGCGCATCGATGCGGGGATTACTTTTATTTTATTGGTGATAATAGTAACAATTTTGAAAAGGTCAGCAGAGAACAGATTTGTGGGGTATTATATGACAGCCGATGCAATTTTTTGGAAAAGAAACTTATCAGTTTTATTAACCGGTTGTATCTGATCATTTATAAATGGTGGCCTATTCGCAGGTTGCAAGGTTTTCGTAAAAAAGCAATTCGATTACTATACAGGAGTTTTCATGAAAAAACAATACCAGAAACCTCAAATCTACACTGAAGATGTCAGTATCGCTTTTGCCCAAAACTGCTGTGCACCAATTGAAACGCCATCCGGGTTTAATCAGTTTTCCGGTATGTTCTGTTCGGCGTGCACTATTCAAAAAGTCTACGAATATCTTCAGTGCTGAGCTTTAAAGGTTTTTGTAAATATTTTATGTTTTAAAAGCCAGAGTGGCTTTCTGTCAAACGGTAACTCGAGTATAAGCCTGCGTATCAGGGGACTTAAGCCACTATACCTGTCAAAGCTGAATTTAGCTAACAGATCAGTATACCAGTTGCTCCAGTCAGGAGTATCTATTTCTTTGTGGTAAAGCTTTGCGTACATTTTGATAATAAACCAGATAAATCTTTTGATCCCGGTTTTCTCTGCTCTGAGCCAGAAATCTTCCCATACAAAACCGCTCTGCTCTTCCAGAACAGCAATTTCGGAAAAAAATGAGAGTTCAAATTTCTGGTGTATATGGTGTAAATAATGACAGATGTGAATCAGCATTGCATCGGCTGGGGAAGGTAAGATACAGGTGGAATTTTTAACTATTCCCCTGAGGAAGAGTTCCTGATCTGATAGAAGGAAGCGGGCTGGTGCACAGATCAGGTATTTGATTTCCAGATACACGGTCCGGTTAAAGCATTGGAATATGAAGGGTTGCTCGTAATCAAAGTACCCGGTTATAAGTCTGGTTTCTTCTAAAGAGTCAAAGTGGCGTACCACTCTTTGAAAATCCTCTTTTTTCACCAGAATATCGATATCTCTCATTGTTCTGGAAGATAATTTTGAACTCAAACCGGAAGCGATCAGGAAAGCGCCTTTAAGAGGCATGTAGGAAACGGCTATTTTCCGGAAATGGTCCTCAATTATCTGAAGTATATCACTATAAACCAGCTGGGTTATCTGCCAGTCTGTCAGAGGTTTTTTTGGAATAGAAGGCACAAAAAGTTATCCAATAGAATTTGTTTATTTTAATGCACTGACGCTTGCAGAAAGATCAGCAGTAAAAAACCAATATATCAAAAGATTGCAGGGTAATTCAAGTCATCTTTTCAGATGTGTCCGGAAAAGCTGAGATGAATTTTATCCGGACACTTTATTGCTTGCATCCTCTTTTTCAGCATACTTATCATTTCAGTTTTTTAAGGCAGGCATCAATGAATGCAGGAATATCAGAAGGGTTGCGACTGGAAACAATATTTCCATCTATTACCACTTCCTGATCGATAAATTCTGCTCCGGCATTTTTGATATCCTGGATAATTGATTTGTATCCGGTAACCTTTTTTCCTCTAAGGACCTGAGCAGAGATAAGAAGCTGAGGGGCATGACAAATGGCGAAGACCGGTTTTCCGGATTCAACAAAATCACGAACCAGTTTTACCGGTGCATCTTGTGCTCGTAATTTATCGGGTGAGTAGCCTCCTGGTATAAAAAGTGCATCGTAAGAGGGGATATTTGAAGAATCCGCTACATCATCTATTCTTACTGTGGTCTTATCCTTGGCACCTTTAACAACTGATCCTTTTTCCAACCCGATATGCACCAGCTTATGCCCATTGTCTAGGAAGGCAGCGGCAGGTTTACTATATTCCACATCTTCAAAGTAATCTGTGATCAGGACTGCTATAGTAGCCATTTACCGGTTATCCTTTCTAAAATATCAGGTTTGTCGGTTTTTTCCGGGCAGTTTTCCCAGATAAACGTTCCGTTTTAGTTTTTCTGCGATCAGATGATCAAATCCCTCCACGTTTTCAATTTCGTCGAGACTTCGGAAACCATGATGTTTATCTCTGTATCTGATCAGAGCCTGGGCCATCTCTTTTCCGATTCCCTGAACCCTGGATAGTTTTTCCATGTCTGCATTGTTAAGGTTGACCAGCTGAGAGGCATTTTCCCGGTATTTTCTGGTTTGCTCCTCCATAAACTTGTTCTCCTTCTGTGATTGTTACTTTTTCGAACGGGCTTCATGGTAAAGAATCAAATCTTTTATTTGTGTTTGGGTTAGAGCTTTGCCAAAAATTATACCTCCCGGATCCATTTGCTTTGATTGGTGAAGAGGTCCCAGAAAGTATGGATTAAATCCCGCATCATTTATCAATTGTATGGCAATCTTTTGAGCCGATTCATTATCAGAAGAAAATGGGACTGAGATGGCGTACGCGGCTCTGTGAGACATCGATTCAAGATCAAAATGACAGATACTGCAGAAAGCTCGCACCACTTTTGATTTTGGTAGCTTTTCCTGAGTGGCGACACCTGAGGCGATATTTCTGCGTGTTATTTCGACTGCACTGGCTCCATCACGCTCCTCAACAGGGTTCATGGTATCAATAATCACCTTGTTTTCCAGAAATTCGCCGCATTTCTGAATTACCTGCTCAAGCTGCCCCAAAGGAATCGATAATACGACTGTTTCGCCAAATTTTGCCGCTTCTTCCACAGAGCCCCTTCGGCAGGCAGGTTCACATTTTTTTAACAGGGAATCAAGTTTTTCCGGATGTTTGGAACTGACCATAATCTGATGGCCGCTACCTGCCCATAATTCTGCAAGAATGCTGCCAATGCGCCCGGTCCCGATGATCCCAATATTCATGGAAAACCTCCCCGGTTAAAGAAGGATTACTGGTTGGTTATAATGCTTTGAACATGCAAGAGTTATTCCGTGCGGGGAAAATAGAAGGCAAAACAGGTCAATGAGGGTATAATTTCATGCGAGGATCATCTGCACTGAGAATCTCAGTACAGATGATAAATTTGTCAATAGCACAAACATCTTAATTGATTCACTCACTTTTCTTGGTACCTGACCAGGTCCCGTTATTAGTCGAATTGATCATAATCCCGGAAACTTCTGTTCCGGCTATTTTCCCCGAATAAACAGCACCCCCGGAATAACTCAATATGAGTATGTTACCAGTCTGTGTCCAAATCCCTTGAGTGGCATTATTGATAGTGAATGACCCATCGATGTTGAGATTGAGTTGTGAGGTATTGGTTACTGAATTGGACCAGGTATAAACTATATCCCAAACACCTGCAGCATCTGTCTTTGCTAAACTGTCACTTGCTACCAATATGAAATTGACTGATGCAGATGCCGGGTAGGCAGTTATTCTTACGAAGAAATAGCCGCTTCTTGATGGTGTATATGTAATCATGCCGTTATTGTTTATCCCTGAATTATCATCCGTTGCTCTGTATGAAGTTGCTTTAACAGAATCATAAAGCCATATACGCGTATCCATGGAACTGGCAGTCTGTATTGTATATTGTTTGTTGCTTTCAAGTGCGACTGCTACCCATTGGGTGTCGCTTGCTGACAGATATTTCGAAGAATAATCTCCCACCGTCAGAGTATCCATTTTCGTCAGCTTGGCAGATAACCGGTAACTGTAACTGGATGAGGGCTGACTTATGATACGGCAGTAATATAAACCGGCGGTGCTGAAAGTGTAAGACAGTGATGTTCCTCCGCTGGTGGTATATTTGTTTGTTAAAAGGACGTTAGTAGAATCGTAGAGGTGCAAATATGTGTAATTTGATGTTGAATGAGCAGCAGTAATTGTGAGCCGACCTCCTGTCTGCAGCCGTAAAGAAACGAAATCCGTATCGCTGATGGTTATGGTCCGGTCCTGAACCGTACTATCAGTGGGCAGACTTTTAGCGCTGCTTATTGTGTTGTCGTTTTCATATGAATCGGCAGCCAGGGGTAAATCTACAGCCATAGAAAGAGTATATCGGATTGTGGGTATGCTTTGTGGCGATGCTGAAGTCAAAAGATAAAAAAAAGTGTCCGCAGCGGATGCAGTGAATGTCAGTGATCCCGAAGTAGTATATGAAAGCTGGGTACCACTACTGTTAAAAAGTACTATCCGCAGCGAAGTCACATTGGAAGACAAAACATATTTACCTCCAGCCAAAACTGGAATAGAGATCCAGTCGGTATCTCCCACAGTTATAGTTCGCGATTGAATAGTAAAACTGCCGGTAGCCTTAAAAGCCTTATCTTTTGTGTTGTCAATCTCATAAGCATCAGGTGCCGGAGGAGCGGTTCTGGAAACTGTTAAGGTATACTGTGCGATGGTATATGAAGAGGAAACCCGGAAATAAAGAGTATCGTTCTTGAGGGGGGTGGTTGAAACTGAGGCGTTGATGGTGCTTACACTTGAACCGATCAGCGAATCCAGTGATGTGTATCCGTGTAGAGAAAGATAATTGGTTGAGGAGTAAGCTGAAACAGAATATACACCACCGGCAAGAACAGGCAAGGCAATCCAGTCAGTATCATTTGCACTCAACGAATGGATTTGGCTGATAGAAACCGTATCCTTTATTATTGTCGCAGAAGCTTTTGAGTTGTCATTTTCAAATGTGTCTGGTTGCACCAAAGTCCCGTTCATTACACTGAGTACCTGAAGAACATAGGGGCCGTATGTCTTTCCTGTCACTCTTATATAAAACTGGCCTCCAAATTCACTTTTCATTGAAACAAAACCATTTTTGTTACCTCCAAAATCATCATTTTCCAAAATGGGTGTTAAACCACTGCTGGTGAAAAGAGCAATTTTAGTATCGGTTGATCCGGTGGTAAGAACTGCAAAGGAGTCACCAGCAGTCGCAGTGTACATTACCCAGTCTGTATCAGATGGTAAAATGACCCGGCTCTGTGCTCCGGTGCTAATGCTTTTTGCGGTAGCCCGGGAAGAATCAGGTTCGAAACTGTCATTTTGATATACACCCTGCACCGATAAAGTGTAAGCGATAGAGGTATAGCTAGGTGGACGATAAGTCATTAAATACAAGGTGTCTGTTACTGATGGTGTATAAGTGATGTAGCTGGAAGTACTGGAAAGAGATCTTAAATAGCTGGCCGAATTATCGTCGTATAAATACATGTAAATCGTAGTAGATGTATTGGTTATTGCCTTGATTGTATAATTCTTACCTGCCTGAGCTATAAAGGCGACCCAGTCTGTATCCGAAACGGAATTCACTACCGGAAGAGTCCGGTCCTGAAGAAGTGAATCGGTTGAGTAGCATTTGGCTTTAGCCTGCTCTCTGGTATTGTCAGTTTCATATTGGTCAGGAACACCGGGTTGGAGCAATACTGTTAAATTTAATTCATAATTAATCCCGACTGTATTGGTGGAATAGATTTTGACATATATTGTATCGGTTGCGGAGCTGTTAAGTGATAATGACGTGGATGGTCCCTGGAGGTAAGTTCCGTCTTTTGTGCAAAGGTATCCCCTGGCATAGCTGTTTGAAAAGGAGATAGTATATTGCCGACCCATGATTACAGGTATTCTGACCCAATCGGTATCCCGATAAGTCAGTGACCTTTTCTGCGTAAGACTGCTTCCAGGGATAGTTTTCGCTGTCAATAATGTGTTGTCGTCTTCATAAGCATCATCTACAACTATATTGCTGCTGGCACCTGTACCTAAACTCAACGTATACGAACCTTCTGATAAACTATCCGTTGCAACTATTTTTATGAAATAGGTTCCACCTATGCTGATCTTGTAATTTAGTATTGCAACTGAATCGGTTGCAGCTGAAGAGGCGATCTGAGTGATGGTATCACGATCAAAAAGAAACATGCGGATTGGGCAAGTCCCGGCAGCTGCAGCTATCAGTGTATCATTTGACGCAGCAGTGAAACGTACCCAGTCCACATCTTTTGGCATAAGAGTTCTGCTTTGAGATGAGTTATTTGTGATTGTACGTGATGCCTGGGGTAGAGAGTCAGACTCATAACTATCAGGACCCACCGAAGTGATTACTGAAAGTGTATAAGCTCCGATTACAGTCTCATCGGCACCGCTTACACCTATATAGTAGGTACCATATGATGTGCTGATTAGAGTGACTGATGCATTTGGATTACCGGGTGAATCATCTCCCTCCAATATTGGTACGGTCGAACTTAGGTTGAAAATCTGAATTTTAGTATCGACATTACCCGAAGTGAATATTTTGTATGTTTTACCAGCTTCTGTTGTTAACAATGCATAATCTATATCCCCTCTTTTAAGGGTTCGTTCCTGTGCCGCACTGTCCGGATAAATGCGCTTGGCATTTCCCATGACATTATCCGGTTCGTAAATGTCTGCTTTTACTGTATATGGCTCTTCGCCGCCCGGTGATGCCGGGTCATTGCATCTGATAACAAGAAATGCACTAATGATAATTCCGACAGCAAAGAGCCTTGAATTCATAATTGGTTCTCCCCTTATTACTCTGCGGTGTAAAACAAGACGGTATATAAAAGTGATTAACTGATTATTATTACTGATAATGAAAATAGATGTTTTTATAATACCAGAAATGCAATATCTCCGTGTTAATGAAGCTCTTTTTTGTTTTTAAACGGATTTTAATGCAGTAATAGTATAGATTATTCACCTGGTTTCGTCAATAACTGTTGATTTCTGTCAGCTTTAACTTTTGGGTAAGTACCAGTCATAGAGAAATGTATCTTTGAGTTTACATATCAGGGTAATGACAGTAACGATTCACAGGGTAAGACAAGTAATTTTAGAGCTCAATTCAAAGAAACCGGGATTCAGGTAAGCCAGATATGAGAAATCTGGCTACCTGTATAAAATAAAAAATACTTCTATCTGTTCAGCATATAGAAAGTTAGTCCCACACCTGTGGAGAGCGTTGATACCTCAAAATCAGGGGTAAAAATCATACCCAGACCTACCTGGCCAAATATACTTAAGACATCATTGATATTATATCTCAACCCGTAATGCCCATCTAACCCGAAACTGCTTTCTTCACTGAATACGAGGTGGATACCGGGGCCGATATATTGCTGCAATTGTCCCAGATCTTTGAGGTAAAAGTTGCCACTGGCAATCAGATCGAATTCATCATGGAACTCTGAGAATCTGAAGCCGAGTTGAGGTTTCAGTTCAAAAAAATCAGAGAAACGCAAGTTGGCCCCAATAAGCATCTGGTCACCAGCCTGAAATTCCAGTCCGAGTTTGAATGAAAATGCACTGCTGCAAAATAAGCCTACCAATAGCATCGAAATCGCGACTTTTTTCATGATTCTCCATACCTCCAGATTTTATGATAGTTGTATGTTAAGTTTAGGGACATTAATCGTACATACATATTCAAATCCTATTATTTAGAAATATAAAAAAGCTTAACCTCTTATAAATACAACCTATTAATATATATAAAAAGAGCTGGAAAAAGTTATGCTCAGGCATAATCATTAGTATAGCATAGATTAACTACCTTTATTTTCCCTGATCAATGAATTTTCTGTCCAAACACTGCTTAAGAAACACACAGTAACATAATAAACTATAAATCAAAGACATACACAGAAATAACTTAACAATATATTCTGTAGGTCTGAAATTTCAGCATTCTTCGTTTTTTGTGATGGAGGAAACTTTGAAAATAAAGTAAAAAATCTCTCGAAGTTTTTTCCTCCTGATCAAACCGGAAGGGAAAGAAAGATCAGAAGTAATATGTAAATCAAAGGATTATGCAAATACTGTTTTTTTCCTCCTGGGGAACGGAGAAAACTATGTGATTTAAACGAAGGTTTAAAAGTTTCTCTGTCACCTATGTACCGGAAAGACTGAAGAAATCGAAAAGAGAAAAAATCCAATGGTTTATGCAAAAAAAACTTAACAATTGAATTATTAAAGTTAGATAAGAAAACCCGGAAGCTTAAATTGCAGAGGTTTAAAGTTTCCTCTGTCCCTATTGTGCCGGAAGGACCAAAGGATCGAAAAAAGAGATAAATCAAAGACTTATTTAATAAACGCTTGATAATAGAATTATGATTTCTGTGCATTTCACTTTTTCATCCATCCCCAATGTGCCGGAAGGGACGAAGGAATCGAATAGAAATAAAATCAAAGTCTTATGCGAAAAAAACTTAATAATGGAAATTTAATATCGCTGTAGTTCTATTTTTTAATGGAGATAAGAAAGCCCAGGGACCTTAAATTACAAAGACTTAAAGGTTTCCTCTGTCCCCAAACTTAGAGTGAAGATTATAAACTGAAATATTATCCAATTCAAAGACTTACGCTAAAAAACCTTAACAATTAAATTAATAATAATGAATAATTCAGTTTTCCGGATTTTCTACCTGCTTTTCATTCTGGTTTTGGGAAAACTTAAGCACGACTCAAAACAAATTGTAAAAAAGTTGCCCCGTCACTCAAAATCCGCATTTTTCCTATTATATTTTGAAGTAACAAAGATATGTTTTCCGGAAATTATCTTAAACCAAACAGGCTAAGCGAATCGCTTCATAAGAATCATACGCTTAAGGTTAAATGGAATATCTGAGGAGGGTAACAATGAGAGCTATTATAAGGATAATGTTGGTTGTAGCTGGTTTTGTGGCTATGTCAACTGCCTCGGATCGTTATGAAGCTGAAGAGGCCATAGTTGATGAGAATTCCATTCAGAAAGTAGCCGACTCCAAAGCATCTGGCGGTTTTTACATAAACATGAAAGAGGGTAATCTCTCTTTCACGGTAGATGTTGAAAATAGTGGCTTTTTTACTATCTGGACCAGTTATTCTCAGCCAAATGATGAAAATGGAAAGATTCAGAACTTAACCGTTAATGGAGTGTCTGCCGGGCAGATCTCTTTTCCTAAAGCGGATACTTTTGTACACATTAAGGCATCTTCAAAAGTAAAACTTTCCAAGGGAAGTAATACTATTGGAATCACCAAATCCTGGGGTTGGGTTAACATCGATTATATAGAGCTGACCCCTTTTGAGCCCACACCGTTTTTAATCAGTAGCAATCTGGTCACCCCGAACCCATCTGAAAATGCCAGAAAACTGTATAGTTTCATTTGTGAAAACTTTCAGAAAAAGATTATCAGTGGTGCTATGACCAATACTGTAATGCAAAATGATGGAAAATATACACCAAATACCATTGAAAACCAGACCGAGATGGCTTGGATTAAAGAGGCCTCCGGCAAATTTCCTGCTTTACTCGGTTTCGATTTTCTGCATGCAACAGGTCTTAAGTCCGATGGAGAGTGGTATCATGGCTACACCAATGCTACCATCGCCATGGCTGAAGAAATTTACAAAAAAGGTGGAATACCAGTTTTCTGCTGGCACTGGAAAGACCCTAGTCAAGAAGTAGAAGCATTCTACAGTCCATCTTCCAATAATACTCCTTATACCAGTTTCAATCTGAAGAAAGCATACAGCGATACCTCGACTTGTGAGACATTTAACACCAGCAGTGAAGAATATAAAGCTATTGTAAAGGATATTGATATCGTAGCCACATATCTTAAAAAACTCTCTGATAAGGGTATTCCTATTCTTTGGAGACCTCTTCATGAAGCATCCGGAAAATGGTTCTGGTGGGGATATAGCGGAGCTAAAGCATGCAAAGGACTGTATTTATTACTCTTTAAAAGATTAAACGATTTTCATGGGCTTAATAACCTTATCTGGGTCTGGACCACTGATGAAGCTGGTGATGCACTGGAGTGGTACCCGGGTGATGCATATGTAGATATTAATGGACGGGATTATTATTACTATCCTCGTGAAGCAAATCATGGCTCTCTGGTGGCATCTTTTGAAAAAATAAAAGAAATATTCGGAGGGAGAAAAATCATTACCTTGAGTGAAAATGGATCGATACCTCATCCGGATAGCCTGGTTAGCCATGGGGCCGGATGGTCATATTTTATGCCATGGTATGGCGATTATACCATGGATGGGTGGGCCCATGACAACACAGCTTCTGATTGGAGATCCATCCTTAATCATGAGTATGTAATTACTCTGGATGAGATGCCCGGATGGGAAAATTATTCCGTGGCATCAAAATTGAATTTCAAAAAATTATCCTCAAATGACATTTCTATTCATTTGGAAAATGGAATAATTACACTTAATAGTAAGCACATTCAACATGCTGCCATTTACACTCTTAATGGTACCCGGATTAGTTCAATAAGCAAGGTATCTCCGGAATCAGGTGAATATAAGCTTAATCTTGGCAGATTTGCAAAAGGATTATATATTGTTCAGATCGGAACATCAACAGGTAACGTTGCAAAACGGGTACTTATAAGATAAAATCAGTGCAGGAATACAAAAAACTGAATCGGAAAAAATAGTAAAACTAGGTAAGAAATATCCAAACGAAGAACCGGATCATTGAAACTTCACAAATTATCAAGCTTCACAATTTAGTTCACCCAGGGGCAAACCATATGAAACGTAACTTCCCGTTGATTCTCGTCCTGCTTCTTTTTATGTGTTCAAAAAACCCGACCAGTCCATCAATTTCGAAATATCAGTACTTAATGAGTGTAGTCAAACCTAAAGTAGAAGAATACCGTGGTCTTAGCTTTTTGCGGGAAGTACATCTGGCCCTGATGAGCCGGAGTCAATATGCAGCTTCCAGATATTCCGGGAGTTCTCAGACTACAGACCTCTATTCGGTTGAACTCAAACAACTTGGATTTATTCCTGATACTATGGAAAATCTGGGTGGAACAGTAGATTCCTATAATGAGAACTTTGCCGCAGCATTCTACGTACCAGGAACCGATTCGATTTACATAATTAATCCTGATAACTACGAAAGCGTTGATTTTGAGTTTTATCTGGCACACGAGTTGACACATGCTCTCCAGGAACAGCATTTCAATCCCTTCACTCCTTATATTTACCCGACTCTGTCACAATCTGCTTCAAACAGCGATTTTTACCTTTCACAATTAAATGTTATAGAAGGCGATGCCAGTCTTAGCGGTTATCTATATCTTATAAATGAGTATACCGATATCTCAGAAAATGAGCTTGCTGAAACATTTTTTAGTGAATGTGAAGATTTTTATAAGAATATCAGTACCGTAGAAGTACCAAGATACCTGGATATTACCCGGAAATCTCCATATATTCTTGGGCAGTATTTCGTTGCAGTGAATAAACTGGCTCAGGGATGGAAAGCAGTCAACAAATGCTACCACTCTGTCCGGGTTTCCTCTACAGCTGAGATAATCACCGGTAGATCGAGACCGATGGTCTTGTTCGACTTTAGCAAATTGTATCCGGTTCTTCTGGAGGACACCAGAAAATTGAAGTTTGCAGATGATGATACTCACGGGCCAATTATGCTTATGGCTCTTATCAGCCAATACACCGATGCAGAGCATTGCAAAAATGCCTTTGGCTGGTGTGGCGACCGGATTTTTTATGTTTGTAAAGATGACCAGAAATATGGTTCGTTTGTCTGGGCGCTAGGGTTTCTGACCGAAGAAGATGCCGCATATATGATGGATGCTTTCGATAAACTGCTTTCCAATCGCCGTTTTTCAAATACATCTCCTGAAAGAATCAGCTCCTCTGCAAATTCGATTACCTTTACCCTTCCGGAAATTACTACCACTGTATTAAAACAGGGTACAACGATTCTCTGGATTGAAAATTTACCAAACCCGATGCAGGTTGCAGAATTAATTCTTCCCGAAGTACTTGCAAAGAGCCGTACCGGGAAGACTGATTATTCAACTCTGCCTAAAGAGGAAAAGTGGAAACTATTAAGAGAAAATATGGGTAGACATCAATTCCGGATGGATCAATTCCAGCTGAAATGCAGTGGCAATTAATTTGCATTGGTAAAATATCTTAAATGCGATCCATAAATCATTGATGCAGCACACTGATGTCGAATAAACCACTCCTGTGCAAAAAAGGCATCCATGACATCATTTTTCTGAGGCCACAGACTTTATTACTTTGCAAGGATTACCTGCAGCAAAAACATCTGAAGGAATGGATCTGGTGACAACACTGCCTGCACCAATTACGCTACGATCCCCTATGGTGACTCCCGGGCAGATGACAGCACTGCCACCTATCCAAACATCTTCACCTATAATAACCGGTTTTGCTGATTCCAGTCCGGAAGCTCTCACTTTGTAATCCAGCGGATGAGTAGCAGAATAGATTTGAACATTCGGCCCTAAAAGAGTTCTGCTACCAATAATGACCTGCATGACATCAAGGATCACACAGTTAAAATTCAAAAAAACGTTGTCTCCAAATTTTATGTTATATCCGTAGTCACAATAAAAAGGGGGCTGGAGCCATAATTGAGATCCGGAATTGGGAAGCAACTCCTTTAATATGGCCATTCTTTCTTCTGGGAGATCTTCCCTGGAATCATTTAATTTTTGGATCAGCAATCGTGCTTTCATTCTTTCATCACAAAGCTGTTTATCACGAGGATCGTACAACTCTCCGGTAAGCATTTTTTCTTTTTCGGTTTTCATATTACTCCTTATAAAGAAAAATAAATGTAACTGGTTGATTTTGTTTGAAAAACCTTATATATTTGACCAGTTTTCGGCTGGGTCGTATTTTGAAAAAAGATCGTTACTGGTTCAATAACAGGTTAAGAAAGATTTCAATGTTCTTTTGGAATCACACCCGGGAGAGTATCAGTTGACATTGTAAAGAAAAATTTCTTTAACCTATTGTTATTAAAGATAAATCGATAAGATATGCTTAGTAAAAACATACTATGTTAGCATGATTTATTTTTTTTTTTTTTAGATGCTTTTATAAACACTGATTGTAGGTTATATAAGAGAGCACCCCAAATCCCAAAATATAGAATGAGAAAAAAATGTCTGGAGTTTTAAAAAAAGCTTCTGATGGCTCAGATAAACCGCGCTTAATAGATAAACTCAATATAATTGAGGGCACTCCGGTAGAGCTGGCGGTTTTAGAGGTGAAAAGAAGTGGGATTCGATGTAAACACCTTGCAACTCAATTGCCGGTCACCTACAGAAAGGTACGCTACGAAGCCGAGGGGGAGATCATTACTGTGATGCCTTCCAAGGTATGGCAGTTTAAAAATACAGTCTACCTAGCAGGAGAAACCATAAGCAGTAGAATTGATGCTACTGCTCTTAATCTGACACCATTAAAATTGAGTGAGATGGATGTTTTTGAACCGGATGAAGAAGATCTTATTAGCGAGGATGATCCTTTCACTAAATATTACCTGCCCATATTGGCTTATGGATCCCGTAAAGAGTTTGAGATGGAACAGGTGCTTCCTTTTGAAGATCCTGATGATGTGGATAGTGATCCGATTCTTCTGGTGGTGGATGCCAAAGAGAGCGGTGATATAGGTACTGCATGTCAGATTTTACATGAAACTTTGGCAGAAGATCTTCGCTGTATCGATGCACATGCGCATTTGGGTAATCTTGAATTCGAAGTAAATGAGAGTACTTTTGCTTATAGGAAGACGGCTAAACGGCATTATGAAGTTGGGATTAAAATCGCTGAGTTGAGTTTCAGTTCCGATTTTCATGATCTGTTGCCCTGGTGTTATGTGAATAACCGGCCTTATCTGCGCTGTCTTCATGGTTATGGATTATGTTTGTATCGCGAAGGCAACCTGGAAGAGGCCAAAACCGTTTTTGAGAAGATTCTCTGGCTTAATCCTGAAGATAATCAGGGAGTAAGAGTGCTTTTAGCCAGCATAGATGCTGGAAAGAGGTGGTGTGATCTGGAGAAACCAGAGGAAGATGAGTTCTATCGGTAAAAGGAGTTTTTTCAGATTAAGCCATATTAATTAATCAAGGTATAAATCTTGCATCTTTAATTATAATAATGCATTGCAGTTACAGATCAGAGGTCAGCAGTAACGGACCAGGGGCAATTGATATATTAGGTTGCTCAATTTAGCTTTCGATTGGGTCTCAAGGAATTAAAAAAACTGCTGGATTGGGTGGTTTTCGGGAATTATATTCTGTTGTCTTTAAAAGAAGCACCTTGATGGCCAGCAAGCGGCCATTTTTCATATAGATTCTGCGGCCATAGCTCAATTGGATAGAGCATCTGACTACGGATCAGAAGGTTTGGGGTTCGATTCCCTATGGCCGTATGT
>JAEZKP010000027.1 GCA_023436145.1 Fibrobacterota bacterium
TCCTGGTTTGCTTCTTTCCTCCAGTTTCTCCACTTTCTTCTCCAGCTCATCGACCCTTTTGCGTAACAAATCCAGATTGCTCTCCACCTGGCTGCTTCTCTCTTTTCCACTGAATATTTTACTTATCCCCATAATACTGTCATTACCGTTCTTTGCAATACTTAGGCTTGCCAGAAGATGAATCGAGATGATTGTCACCAGAAGAAATATGGTTCGATGCATGTATACCCCGTTTTTGTTTGAAATTTTTTGACTGTTTTCAAATGTTTACGGGTAACATCCGGCTTTTATTTGTCTAATTTTTAAAAAATTCATCTCTATTCAACATCTCCAGCTCTCCACCGGAAAAGCAGGAAAGATAAACCCAGAGTTACTGCTCCGCATGCTGCTGCCAGGAATATACTTCCCAGAAAATAGTATACAAATGTATGCATCAGTCCTGCACCGGAGAAAGATGAAGGAAGAAACTTACAGAAATTAACCACGATCGGAACTATACTTTCCGGGATCACAACTTTTCCGGTTGCCGTGCCTGCGGCAAGCCAGAAAGGAAGAAAGGGTGCTGAAGAGATACTCACCCCCAGAAAGGCCAGTGGCCGGTTAAGCTTTAAAATGAAAGTGGCCAGAATAAGCATCAGAACCTGTAATCCATGGAAAGGTGTAATTGCCAGAAATACTCCTGTAGAAAGTGAAAAAGCAGCCTTGAAAGGAGTGGCATTGGCTTTCAGTTCCTGTCTGACCAGATTTCTGATATGTTTAAGCAGACCTTTCCAGGAAAATCCTTTATTACCATTTTCCAAAGGGAGATAGAGAATACCCATGGTTCTGACTATCCTGATACAGTCAGAAACCGTTCTGAATTGTGAATTATTCCCTTCCTTGGATTGACAAACTCCGATCGGGATGTTTTTTACCGGCAGATGATGCCATGCGGCAAGAAGCAGTATTTCCAGCTCAAATTCAAAACTATCCCCGGTTCTATACTGAAGACTATTTACAAATTCCAGCGGATAAGCCCGCAGGCCACACATAGGATCTTTGATGGAAAGCCCGGTACTCATATAATACCAGCAGCGGATAAGCAGATTACCTGTAGAGAAAGACGATGAATGATCTCCACTGTCTTGTTTTTGAAAAGACCGTGTACCTGTCCAGATAGTTTCCGGTTCCTCATTTACACAATCAATAAACTTCTGAATGACTTCTGCAGTATATTGACCGTCTGCATCAAAGGTGATGGCATGCGTAAATCCAGATCCGGCTGCAAGCCTGAAACCATCCCTCAATGCGGCACCCTTACCCCGGTTTTTCTCCGATTCGACCACCTGAATACCATCGATACTTTGAAGTATCTCACTGCTTTCATCGGTGGACCCGTCGTTAACAACGATAATCTGATCGTGATATTCTCTGATAGAACATATTATTTTCCGGAGAGTTCTGGCATTGTTAAATACCGGGATTACAACTGCAATAGAAACCAATATTTAATTCCTGACAATCCTGAGGTTTACTGAGTATCAGTGAGCAGGTGCAATACTGGATTTTTTGCGCCAATCCAGTATTCTGGTCTTTTTTCCTGATGATCCCCGCATCGACTGGATGGTGGGCAGATTGGAAACCAGAATCGGAAAATTCACCCGGGCAACCGCTCTGAGGTGATTAGCGATTTTCTCCACCGAAGCCGGTGTGGTGGCAATATGAATTGCCACATGATCCGATGTGGAGTCATCATTCTCTACCACCAGTACATAATCGTTTATTTCATCCAGTTCATCGAGCGCATTGGTGATTGTTAAAGGATAAATGGCGGTTCCTCTATATTTTATCAACTGATTTGTCTTTCCCAGAATCGGCCCGATGCGCAAAGAATTACGCCCGCAACTACACGGTTTGTTTATCTTAAATGTAATATCACCAGTTTTGTACCTTAATAACGGTAAACCTTCTACTCCAAAGGGGGTAGCCACCAGTTCCCCAGGCTGCCCCTCAGGAAGAGCGTTTCCCTGCTCGTCAATTATCTCCGTATAGACTAACTCCGGATGAGCATGTCCACCCTGGTGTGCTTGACACTCACAATAGGACACCGACAACTCAGTTGACGTATAAGAAGAGAAAACCTCAGCATCAAAAAGCTGCGCAACCGCTTTCCCTGCTGAATTAAGCTCCATTTCACTGTCTCGGATACTTTCTCCAACACAGATTATTCTCTTTAATGAACTTTTTTCCGGATCAGACTGGTGTTTCTGAAGATCCAGTGCCAGTTTCTTTAAAAATGATGGGGCAGCTATCGCCACAGTGGGTTTCAGCAGATCAAAACAATACCTGTGCATATCTGAAGGAAGTACTCCGACCCGCATGGTATTGCATCCCAAGAGAGTTAACCCGCGATAATAAGCCGTCCCCGCAAAAGAAAGCCGGTCAAGATTAACCATTATCTGCACTCTGTCTTCAGAGCTTATTCCTGCACCATGAAATGAAAGTGCTTCATTAAATGCCAAACGATCCAGATCATTTGCTGTAAATGGGAAAACAAGAGGATTACCGGAAGTTCCACTGGTGAGTACAGTTTCAATTATCTGAGACTGCCCGGCAGTAGTAAATCTGGACTGGTTATCCGAAAGGATCTCCCTGGATGTTAATTTGAGTTTTTGAAAATCTTCTATTGTCTTTATATCATCCGATGAAATATCCCATAAAACATCCCTGTAGTAAGCTGATGCCTCCTTAAGGTGCTTGATATGATTTCGTAATGCCCGAAGCGTTCTGGCTTCGATCTCATCAGCCGACAAAAACTCCCATGATAATTCCGGTCTGAAATTCAATGATCACCTCTTCCACAAAGATTTTTCTGATCGATTGAACCATTAAAATACTATGTAATTAAATCGGGTAGGTAATGATTATCAGTCTAAACGGGCCATCTGGGTAAATCTCTGAGGCTTATTACTTTATGATGTGAGATGATTATGTGGTCGATAAGAGGGAGTTCAAGCATTTTACCAATTGCAAATATTCTTTCGGTAATCAACCAATCTGCTTCAGAAGGCGTAAGCCCTCCTCCTGGATGATTATGGGCGATAATCATCGATGCAGCAGAACAGCGCAACGCCCGCTCTATTACAAGACGGGGATAAACCGCACACTGATTTACTGTTCCCTCTGCCACGATTTCTGTATTCAGGATGTGGTTGGAATTATCCAGAAATATAGCAGCCACATACTCATCCCGTCGCTGTCCGAAATAAAACCGCAAATACTCCTCAACATCACGCCGGTGAGTGATAAGATCCTGCTTCTCGTATCGCTCTTTAAGGCAGATCGCTATTATATCACGCAATAGATGAAACAGTGTTGCACTGCGGGTGGTAATACCACTCACTTTAACCAGCTCATCCTCTGATGCATTGATAAGGGAGCCCACAGTTTTAAAGCGGCTGATTAACCGGTGTGCAATCTGTTTGGTATCCTTCCTGGGAATTGCATAGGTCAGCAATAGCTCCACAATTTCATGCAAATGCAAAGACTCCACACCGGCAGTGATGTACCTTTGCAATAATCTGGACCGGTGACCATATGACGGATCAGAATGTTTGATAGAGGGATCGGGCTGAAGGGGCAGATCTTCTTGCGGCAGTAAAGGAGACGAAGCATTCTGATGCTGCATAGTGCTGCCCCGCTATTAAATGTGGAAAAGCCTGCCTGCCGGCCTGATATTTACCGGCAGCTCTGATCAATTACCATTCAATAGAAAGACCTGCAACAGTAACACCTGCACCTACCGTGCAGAAAATAATCCGGTCTTTTTTCTGAAGACCACGCTCAATATCGGAAAGGGCGATGGGTATGCTGGCACTGGAAGTATTACCTACCCTGTCAATATTCAGATAGAAGCGCTCAAAAGGAACACCGCTTTTCTGAGCAGCTGCCTTTATAATCCTGCTGTTTGCCTGATGAGGAACCACCCAACGGACATCCTCCTCTTTCCAGCCGCTTTTTATGATGAGTTCACGTACCACCGATGCAAAGCTCTGAGTGGCAAATCTGAAAAGTGCCTTGCCATCTATGCGCAGCCAGGGATCAAATCCGGTAGTGTTAACCGGAACCTCATAACCTGGATAACTTCTGCGGGCCATATTTATTCCTGCAGAATCAGCTGAGAGCATCTCATGTAAAATTTTATGCCCCGGTTTTACACCTGATACTACAGTTGCTCCAGCTCCATCACCAAAAAGAAAATAGGTATTTCTATCCTTCTTATCCAGTACCCTCGATTGCATCTCAGCAGCAACCACCAGAACATTATCCGCTACACCGGAGAGTATTAGTCCCCTGGCAACCGATATTCCGTAAAGCCATCCGGAACAGGCAGCATTAAGATCCAAAGCTGGAACACCTCTTATTCCCAGTTTATCCTGAAGGATACAAGCGGTGGAAGGCATAACCACGTCGGGGGTAGTAGTTGAAACAATGATACCGTCTATATCGGAGGGCTGCAGTCCGGATTTCTCGATTGCCTGAACAGCTGCAAGGTAGGCCATATCTGAGGGTTTTTCGCCCTGTTTGGCCCAATGCCGTTCGCGAATCCCGGTCACCCCGAAAATGTAATCCTCATTTATATCCAGATGTTCCACCAGAAGTTCACTGTTAGGTACAATCCGTTCGGGAAGATATGTACCAAATCCCAGAAGACTCACAGTCCGGATATGTGACAGAGGATTCTGCTTTTCAATCACCGCAATATCCATCTGTGTAGGCGGTGCTGCTTCCTCCCTGGCACTTACCGAAGGAATGGCATTTCTCATGGTCTCATCGGATGTTTCGATCTCAAGTATGGGTGAATCAAACGGGACAGAAATACTCTCCTGGAAAAGCAAAGAGACAACAGTTCCATTACAGGGTGCCTCAAAATCGAATGTGGATTTTGCACTCTCAACCTCAGCAAGCGCCTGACCTTTAACAAAAGTATTTCCCGGATTAACATACCATTTGATTATCGTTGCTTCGGTTTCTGCAGCAGCCTGTGATGGCAGATACAGCATGGTTCTAAATAACTCTTTACTCACTTTCCTCTCCGATCATCGATTCTATTGCGTTCCTGATCCTGCTTTGACCTGGTAAATAAAACGTTTCAAGTTCCTTAGCGAAAGGCGCTGGAGTATCTGGAGCGCTTATCAGCACTGGAGCGCATTTTAGAGAATTAAAACATTCTTTGCAGATAATTGAAATGATCCGATCCCCTGAACCAGCAGTATATCCACTCTCCTGCACCACCAGCAAGCGTCCGGTCGACTGTACAGATTTGATTATCGGATCTGGTTCAACAGGGTTTAATATAAATGGATTCCACACCTCTGCGGAATATTTCTGCTCTTTCACAACTGAAACAGCAGCTTCCACCATCGCACCAAAAGCGACTATGGTTAATCTGTTTCCTTCGGTATATCTTCTGGGCCTGTATATTGAGTTTAAATCACCATCAAAATCGATATTACCCTGTTTACCCCAGTAAAGTAATTTGTGCTCAAAGACGATACAGGGATTTGGATCATAAAACCCCGCCACCAGTGCTTCGAATGTTTCCTGCGGAGTGACCGGGAAAAAAAGCTTCAACCCCGGAAAGCGGGACCACAATCCATCAAATTCACCGGAATGAAAAGCACCTAAGGTGATACCCCCGCCCGAAGGCATACGTATGAGCACCGGTGCAGCTACATCTGACCTGTAAAACCAGGTCGCGGTGTTAAGCCCCAGTTGAGTCACTGCATCAGTGGCAAAATCAGCAAATTGAAACTCCATAATCGGAAATGATCCTGTCTGTGATGCACCCAGACAAAATCCGGTAGTGGCAGACTCGCACACAGGACTATCTATCACCCTTGAGGGGTATTTTTCATATAATCCTTTACATGTCTTAAATGCGGAGCCATAAACGCCTATGTCTTGTCCAATTAAAAACGCATTGTTGTTCTCTGTGAGCAAATAATCCAAAGCAGATTGAACTGCATTCAAATTGCGCATATTAACCGATTTAAACGGCTTTACCCGCTCTATTTTCCTCTCAGCGTACACCTTCATAGGTGTATTGCGGGGATCAGGGCGATTAAACTGAAGCGCCTCCAGTATCTGCTTATTGACGGTGTCAGTAATATGTTCTTCAAATTGACATATATCTTCTTCTGAAAACCCGCAGTCTGCCAATCCGTTGCGAGCCTTAATCAAAGGATCATTTTCCCACCACTTACTCAAAAGATCTCTGGGAACATACTCTGCCTTATCATAAACCGCATGCCCCTCCAGACGTAAAGTCATACATTCAATAAGTCTGGGCAACTGATCAGCATTCATCCCATCCAGTGCATCGCAAACAGCATTATATACCTCCCACACATCGGTTCCATCAATAGTGATACCTTCAATACCATAACCCACCGCACGATCCGAAAGCCTGCTGCAGTTGTACTGATTTTTTATGGGAGTCGAATATGCATAATAATTGTTTTCCACAACAAAGAGCACTGGAACCTGCATAACTGAAGCCAGATTCAGTGATTCATGAGAATCTCCGGTGCTGCTTCCACCATCTCCGATCGTAGTTAGCCCAAACACCTCTTCACCTGCCTTACGAGCGGCCCAGGTACCCCCCACCGCAGTAGAAAGCATGCTCCCCAAATGACTCATGAAAGGAAACCGACGCATCTTCACATCGCCATGATGCACATTCCCTTCCTTACCGGAGGTGGGGCTTTTCTCATTTGCCAAATACTGACAAATAAGAGAAAGTGGAGATGCTCCGGCTGCCAGATGAGCACCAAAATCCCGGTGACCAAGTGCCATAATATCTCTGCCGCGGCGAAACGGAAGAGTCATCCCGACTGTCGTCGCTTCATTTCCAATGCCAAGTATCACAGTCCCTTTGATGTAACCCTTGCTGAAAAGTTCCTTGAACTTCTCCTCAATCTGCCGGGAAAGAAACATATAGTAATATGCTACTGGATAGAAATGCTCTTTGGACATTCGCTGAGGAAAGTGTACTACCTGCTTCTCAATTTCCTCATCAGAAAGATACCTGGTAATAGTGCTGACGATAAAAACCTCCAGTCCCGAATCTGCCACAACAAAAGAACGGGAAAATGTATAAAATAAGTGTTTTGTATTTAACTGGCCAAGACAATTTATCTCTCTGCATCTCAATTCACCCTTTTCTACTGCGGGGCCGAACAGTATCATTATAAAGGTTTTCAGAGCGCAAACTCTGATTATCCAGACTTCTATTCATAAATGCAGTACCACAAAAAGTTGAAACCTGAACAGGTAGTATCTTATCTTTAATACTTAATAAAAAGGCCAGACTTTGCTTATGTTAAAAACAAATAATTCTATCCATACTCCTTATCACTTTAGCTCCTTTGAAAGCATCAGCCAGGCCGTTTCCCTGGCCAAAGAGCAGAATATCTCTATTTTAGGTATAAATGATTTTAATACCACTGAAGGATATGAGGAATTTGCAGCAGCATGTGAAAAGTTTGGAGTCTACCCTCTATTTAATATTGAATTTGCTTCATTGTATCAGGAAGACCAGAAAAAAGGATTTCACTGGAACGATCCCATCAGTCCCGGGGTGATTTTTCTTTGCGGAAAAGCTTTGAACTATCCGGTTAAACTTTCCGCAGACTCCAAAAACCTGATTGCCGCCATGTGGAAAATAACACAGGACCGGATCTGGAAAATGCTGGATCTGCTTAACAAATTATTAGCAGACCGCAATATCGATCTATCGCTGGATTATAACCAGATCCGCAATCTGTACGCAAAAAATTCTGTAAGGGAATATCATCTGACAAAATATCTCTATTCATCCATTATCCATAAATGGTCCCAACCTCAGGATCAGATCACAATTTTGCGAAACCTTTTTAATGACCCTTCATTTGAGGCCGATCTTTCTGACAAGGATTTTTTACAGGATCAGATTCACAAACGCCTTCTGGATACAGGAAAAACAGCCTATATTGAAGAAAACCACACATCCTTTCTCAGCACACATCAGGTCCGCACTCTTATTCTGGATGCAGGAGGTATCCCCTGCCTTCCAATCTTCAATTTCAGTATACCCGATATCGCAAATGACCAAAGAAAGCTTTCTCTTCTGGCACGTAAATTAAACGAACTGGGCATCTTTGCAGTGGAATTCTTCTGTAACGGCTCATCTTTAGAACAGTTAAAAAAATGTGCATGCTTTTTTCATAATCTGGATTTCTGCGTCACATTGAGCACTGATCATAATGCCCCTGGACTCTCTACGCTTGTTACCTCAATGCAGAGCAACTTACCATTTGATCCTGAATTGCAAAAAATAGCATATGAAGGTGCCTGCATTCTTGCCGCTCATCAGGAAAAGCACCGCTTATGCTGCCCTGGTTTTATTAACGATGAAGGTAACCGGAATTTTAACGGTAACCAGCTGAAAGAATTTGTACACGTGGGGGATGAAGCTATCCGTAAAGCCCTTTTCCGTCCTGCCCAAAATTGCTGAATCAGATTTTCATTACAACAACAAAATACCTTATCGGGATTCAATTGCAGGAGTTTTCACTTTTCTTTTCACCCCATTTAATTTTGCATTGATTTCTTCAATTTGCATATACAATTTCTGTATCGCTACCCGTTCCTTCCGGATATCATCATTGGCAACCAGCTCCCGTCTTCTGTATTCATCAATAGCCTTAAGCAGGTCTTTTTTTCTTTTGTATACTGGTCTTTTGGTGCTCTTTTCCTGATTTTCAACCATTGTATCGCTTTGCGCAGTTTTCCCTTCGGATTTAAACAATACAGGGATTTTCATTGATGATTCAAAATGTTTGGTGGTATCAAGAAGTGCAGTGAAAAGTACTGCAATACCACTATTAATGCTATCCACTCTTTCTGCTTCTAAAGAAATGAAATTATCACCACCTTTTACCAACGCTACTATTCCGGTTGCGCTGTCCACAACACCTCTTTCTGCTTTATTGGTTGAGGTAGTATCACTCATGGTTAATACGCCATTAATGTACAAACGATATTTTCCAGGCGAACAGATATATATAGAAGCATTCCCCGGTTCTCCAGGAAGATACAGATGCCTCCAGCAATAAATTTTATTCCACTGCTCTTTTCCCCATATCCGGGCACACTTTTCACCCGCAAGATCAATATTTTCTTTTTTGTGCACATCAGCCCGATGCCAACCTGTCCGGAGGACATCTTTACTGTTCCACTTTTCTACACTATCAGCACGCACCATCCATTCCTCATCACTAACCAGTGCAACACTCTTGTAAAATGACTTTCCATATTTATCAGGACTCAATCTGGCCAGACACTCCCAGATCCTGTTGTACCAGAGATCATTCATAAAACCTTTTTCCCCTAATCTGCCAATTGCATCCTCATAAGAGAAAATTGCCTTATCCTGAAGCTCAAAAACGATGTCCTCAAGCTGAAAAAGAAGCTCCTCCCTCTCCTCTTCAGTAAGATTTCTGGGTAGATTTTGAGTATTTTTCAGTATCTCAACAGAAAGCTGATCATAATCATTTCCAATCAGATAATTCATTCTGCAGAATTCACCTTTTAAAACGGCGCAAATAGAATCACCGATATTCAGTGAATCAGCCTGTTTCATTACATTTGCATAGTATTTCATTACCTCTGTTTTTACCGGATCAAGTGTTTCATAGAGTTTTTTGAGATACTGATAATAGTGAAGCGGTTTATCACGGATTTCATCAGGTACCGGTGCATTCTTCATTACCTCCATTGCACCAATCAGGTATTCACCAGCCTTGCTGAAGCAATGAATAAGATTATTTCTGGATTTCACGACCCATACATTCTGCTCTTGAGTCAATGAGTCAAATTCATCTGCCAGCCTGATAACATTTTTGTAAGGAAGAAAGGCTTTCTGCAATAATTGAGACGAAAGATTGAGTATATCCCTCTCCATTATCGCAGATTTTATCGGATCTGCTTTTAATCGCTCCTGGGTTCTGCATGCCTCCGAAAAATCCTGATAAAGCTCCCCGATCCGGTATGCAGATTCGAACATTTTCTCACTGTGGTATTGCACTACCCGCTGATAAGCTTTGGCCGCTTCCTGCATAAGATCCGATTTGTTTTTTAGTGCGATTCTGAGTTGCTCCTCAGGTAAAGCAATCTTTATAGCCAGAAACTGATCCCTTTTTTGCAGAGCAATCTGATATGCAGCTTCAGCTGCAAAGTAATTGTTTGCTTGCAGGCCTTCCTGCACTAACTTCATATTATGCATTTCAGCCTGATCAAAACTGTACACCGCATTCAGCCAGTCTTTCTGATCAAGATAGCATTTACCTGTCATATAGAGTGCCTCAACCGATTTGGCACTACGTCCGAATCTGTTCACAAAATTTCTATATACAGTTATCGCCTTTTCGTACAGGCCGGTCCTGGCATAAAAAGATGCTGATCTTAAAAGCAGGGATTCAACATCCTTTTCACCCGGATATCTTAACGAATACAGTTCATTGACTTCGGCAACTTTGTCCATTTTTCCCAGTTTTTCATAGCAGAAACCCAGATTGAAAAGTGCATCTTTGGCTTTTTGGGACTCCGGATATCTGGATGAAAGCAATTCGTAAGTCTCGGCTGCTTTCAAATACTTATCTGCTTTCTCAAAATCAGTTGCAGCATTAAAAAGCGCATCAGGAGCAATCTTCGAGTCAGGATATTTGTTAAACAGATAATAATAATTATTGCAGGCATTTTCCCACTGTTCAATCTTCTCATATGAACCGGCAGCATTAAAAATCGCCATATCCCCATAGGTACTGCCAGGATATTTATCCTCAATGGATCTGAATGCCAGGGCCGACTTCTGATATTCACCTGCATTATACAGCGATTTTGCATGAAGAAAATCTGACTGCAACAGCATTTTAAGTGCTTCCGAACTTTTCTGCTGATCACTGCACTCTTTCCATATCTTTTCAAAAATTGAAGAAGCCCTGTCATAACTCTCCAGCCCGAAATAACATTGCCCGGCTAATAACATTGATTCAAAATAAAGACTGTCCGCCACTCCTTTTCTGTTTACAATGTCAAATTGTTCAAGGGCTTTACTGAACATTTTCCGGTTGAAATAAACAGTTCCCAACCCAATAAGCACCTGACTGTGAGATTTACCCTGAGGAAAAAGTTTACAGTAATTCTGTGAAGCTTCCAGCACTTTTTCTGCGGCATATCCCAGTTTCCCGATCTCCTTAGCCGTGTCCGAACTTAAAAGTGACTGCGCTAATGCCAGAGCGTTCAGTGCCGCCTGTTCACGTCTGGATGATTCAAATATTTCGTTTCTGCTGAAACTTATGTACTGCGCAAAAGCCTGGGATCTTTTTCTTAACTTTGTTTCAAGTATAACCGCCAGATTCCAGCTTGCATCTGCAGCCTTTATATTTGTAAAATACTTATCCACCACCAGACGGTAATTGTCTGCAGCCTTCTCATAATCTTTGAAATCCCCTGTCCGCTCTGCTTTGCGGAAACTTTCATCTGACAAATACAATCCCATGGATATGGCCATGGAATCGACTCTGCGCACCAGACCGGAATCTATTTTACTATTTCTTTTCTGCCAGTCGGAACCACTACTGAACATGTTAAAAAAGTTCAGACGTTCAGATGCGGCGGAGTCCGGATTGGATTGACTTTCATATATAGAAATCAGCCGTACCATCGCATCAGCTGCAATACCGCTTAAAGGATATTCCTGAAGCAGCTTCCTGTACACCTTTACCGCATTTCCAAAATCAAGATCCTCTTCCCGTAACTCACCCATACGTTTCAGAACAATCGCTGAATAATCCTGGTTTCCAATGAGCTGAAGAAATTTATTGGCATCCTCAATCCTCCCCTCTTCATCAAAACTGATCGCTATATAATCGATTGCCTCACCACGTAATAAAGGATTAGCGACCTGCTTATCCTCACTTTTTAATGGATCAAAATCCAGATTCCCTTTTTCCACCAGATACTTAAACACCGATATTGCATCATCAAAACGGTCCTGCATGTAATAACACCACCCCAGATGATATAATGCCTGAATGTACTGAGGATGATCCTGATAATGGAGTACTTTACGGAATGCATCTTCGGCCAATTTATATCCCTGGTCATTTTCCGCTCTGGGATTATCAAAATAATACCGCCCGATACTCATATTTGCTTCCACATAATATTCACTATCCTGATACTTTTCAATAAGCTCACGCATAGACTGGTTGGCCAGACTGTCCCTGCCCAGTTTCTGTAAAGCAAGCGCTTTATAAAAACAGGCATCATCTGCAATAGCATCCTCTGGATATTCATCCAGAATTTTCTGGTATGCAGTAATTACCCTGTCCAGGTTATACTCAGGGAATTGCAACCCTGCAGTATCTTTACTATTTGTCATGCGGTTCTCATATTCCTGCAGTTTTTGCTGAAAATCATCTCCTGCAGCATCAAAATACAGTTCTGCAAGCCTGAAGTATATTTGCGGGTTGTAACGGTTTTGGGGATATACTTCAAAAGTGGTTATGATATCTTCGGTTAATCTTTTCCGGTCATCTTCTATACTCGCAACAAGCTCTTCCCTTTTTACTTCAGCTGAATCAGGGTTGAAATTACTTTCTTCAGAGGGTCTCTCTTTTCTGTTCCTGAATGCTGATATCTGCAAAGATAACTCTTTCAACCGGTCTTTTTTCCTCTGATAACTGGTAAATGACCAATCTATAAATTTAGCCTGTATTTCACCATCCAGTCTGTTATTTACCCCACCTCCTCCCATACACTCCCTGATCACAAGTGCATATTCTATGTCATTTTCTTCCTTTTCCTTTTCCAGTTCATCCAGGAGCACTCTCAAACTATCTGCCGAATTGACAGAATCTACTGCTGCTGAATGTCCGTTTATTTTTTCTGTATTCAACGAAATCTCTCTTCTCAGAGACACGATAGAATCTTCTATAACTGCATTTCTTTTCTTTAATACATTCAGATAGCGGCGTTCCGCCAGATAAGTATTGCTCTTCACCCCTTCAGTTTTATTATCCCCCTCTTTGGTATCAACATCTTTTAACAACTGACGAAACCGTAATTCCAGATCTCCTGTTTTTTCAATTCTTTTCTGCGCCAGTAAAAGCAGATCATTATCCTGTTTTCGAATCGCCTTATATTCCAGAATCTGCCATCCCTTGATAATATCGGTAAGCCGGTCAATTTCTTCATAAATCTCAAGTGACAAGCGGTTACCCACAATATGTGAATGGATCAGCTTCCCCATTATTTCTGCCTGTTCCTTTTTACCGGATTTTATGTAAACCTGTTCCATAATAGATGCCATCTCAAAGCTGTAAATGCTGGCAGGGAATTTTCTTAAAAACCTCTCCCCCACTCTTTCAGCATCCTGTAAACGATCCAGATCAAGATAAGCTCGGGCAATTTTAATTAATGCAAACTGATATCTGGATGCAGATGTGGGAACAGAATTGTAACAGGAAACAGCGCTAAGGATATTTTTCCGGTTGTAATAGATATCTCCCATCAGAATCGCAGCTTCTGCGCTTAAATCCAAATCATTTGAACCCTTCCTCAGCTCCTCCAATAACGAAAGTGCCTTCTGTTGTTCTTCCAGATGAATTAGTGATAAAGCAGTAAGAAAACAAGCCCTCTGATAGACTGAGGAGTTTTTCTGAATCTGTGACAACAACTGGATCGATTCTCCAAACCGCTTCTGAGCGTAATAGGATCTGGCACTCATGTAAAGAACCGAGTTGTAAAGCGCATGCTTTCTGTATCCGGTTTGAAAGACCGACAGGATGCTGTCAGTCCTTTGCGCATCATTATTGTTAACCGCAAACTCAAGTATTCTGAAAAGTGCCGCACCGGTTTTATCTGAACTGCTAAAATTATTTAGAACAAACCAGTACTGTTCCTGAGCCTTTTTTTGGATGCCCATTTGACGGTAACATTCACCCAGGGCAAATGCGATAAAATCAAGTCTGCGATCAGGAAGCTTCAGCTCCCTGAGCCTCTCAAACATCTCTGCAGCAACTTTTACCTGTCCCTGATTGTATTTATCAATAGCAAGCTTAACTTCATCAGGGGTTACCGCATTTATATCATTAAAAAGCAGTAACTCCTTTTCAAATGCATCTTCCGGCACCCATTCAGGGGAGAATGGTTCTGCCAGAAGAGAAATAAAAGCCAAAAGAAGAAACAACCCTGTTTTAATGTTTTTCATTTGCAGCACCGGAACCCGGTTTCATCAGAACGCGTTGCTACTGTACCTTCTACAGATAAGCCACAATATCCACCACTTCCCGACAGATAAGATCCACCCAGCATCTGACGGTATTCCCCATCACTTTTTTCCACCCACTCCCAGGAATTACCAAGCATATCGTAAATTCCAAACTTATTGCAGTCAGGAAATGAACCCGACTTCCAGACACTTTTGCCTTCTGTCGGACACCTCTTTTTAAGATATGCATCTCCATAAGGATAAACTGTTTTTACATCAGCCCTGCATGCAGTCTCCCATTCTTTACTAGTGCAAAGCCTCTTACCGGCATCTGTACAATGCATCTTCGCTTCTACCCAACTTACACCTGTAAGCGGCTTCTCACCGTAATGATTAGGCCATTCATAGCGGTCAATACAGAACGCATGACCTTGAGAATCAATCACTGAAACCATATCCTCTGAGCAGCGCTCACGAACCAGCACCGTTTTGGAAACATTGGCCACATAACCGTTACTGTCCATCGCTTCAAGTACAGGTTTATACATGCCACATTTTTCATATATAAACCTGACCCTGGCATACTTCCCATAATCACTGTCAAAAACACCGTCACCATTAAAATCCCATCGGAACCGGAGTTGTTCAAACGGGCTTTCCTTATCCAGAGATCCTGCAGGATCAAACACAACCTCCATCCCCTTATAAATTGTATCCGGAGAAACAGTGAACCCGGGCGAAGGCGGCAGATCTATTATGTATACAAAGGTGTCGATATCTCCTCTGTAACCTGAGGCATCAATGACAAATGCAGTAATGGTGTCCGATTTCAACAATGTCAATGGCTCTGAATACACTTTTGATGCAGTTGTGGGGGTAACACCATGCCTCTCAAAATAAATGGTAGACTGATCATACGAATTTAAGGTGATGGAAAGTATGCGGTTGTAGACACGATCTGCTCCTGAAGGCACATTTGGAACTGCACGTGGCTTAAAAACATCGAGAACAGACACTGCACTCTGATTACCAGCCACATCTTCTGCATAAAACGCCAGCTTTATATCATCTCTTCTTCCCAGTGTGAGTCTGTCTCTGGTCTGATTTATTTTATTACCCAGCATTTTTACAGTACTGCTCAATAAAGGGTTACTATTGTCAGTAGTGTAGTAAATAGAAGCTGGTTCTGAACTTTCAAAAAAAACTATCACCGAATCATTTACGCCCTTTCGTAAATTCACCTGCACTAAAGGTGCCAGCTTATCTATATGGTAAACACTTCGGCGGATAGCACTCCTCAACTCTGCCTCATTTTCGATGTAATACTCCAGTATATGCGTTCCATCTTCCCTGATCTCCAAAGAATCTGATGCCTTTTTAAAATCAGACTCCCCCAGTCTACGCCAATAGACCATACCACTGGTATTTTTTATAAATTTGAGGTTCAGCTTTCTATTGAAAACTCCTCCTTCAGGATTTGCAACAACCATCGGTTTCTTCAGCTCATCCATGGTTTTAATCTGACTGCGGTTACCCGCATTGTCAATTGCGAAATACCTTATCAGGTCACCAAATCCCAGCACCACCGGTTCATTATATACAGATGAGGAAAGATCAGGATCAGCACCGCCAATTTCATAGTAAATAGTGGCAGGTTCATTAGCAGTCATATTAATAATAAATGTGGTATCCAGCATATTCCGTTCAATCCGGATCTTCACATCAGGTGGCCTGGTATCCAGAACGAAAACCACAGTTTTCTCCTCAGTCTGGTTACCGGCATCATCCACACCTTTATACCGCAGATAAGTGGTATCATTTCTGGAGATGCTGATCCCGGCACGGGTATATAGCGGAGAGCTTTCCCTCACAGCTGAACCGTCAAGAGTGTAGAATATCTTTACAGGCTCATTAGATGTGAAGTATACAGTCTGGGCTCTGGTATAGAATCCCCCCTCATGAGAAATGGAAATCTGAGGTGGGGTGTTATCATATTTATATTCCCAAATCAAAACCTCTGATTGATTACCTGCATCATCCCAGGCTCTGGCTTTAACTGTAGTTATACCACGATGCGGTATCACAAGCGGTTCCCTGTATCCTCTGCTATCCGGTCCTGGTAAAGATTTGTCAAGTGTGTACCGGATATGCGATTTCTCCCTGGAAAAAAAATACAGGGTGTCTGCACCCTTTCCGGAAGCAACCTTCATCTGAAGCTTCGGCGCGATGGTATCCACTATGTAACGGGCTTTAAAAATCTCCGAACGGTTTCCGGTTGAACGCTCTCCAAAATAACGCAAAATGGTGAGTCCATGTGGCAGAAAAAACGGTTTCTCATATTTGGTAAAGTATTCAGGAGGAGAAAGAGGATCAAAACTGTAAAAAATAGTAACGTCCCCCGATGCACTGAGAGTAACCGGTATAGAACGGTTAAAAATCCCACCAGCCGGTTCAATTTTCATGATTAAAGATGAAGTATCCACAAAGTATCTGAGAGGGGCCGTCCGGCTGAGATTTCCAGCTTTGTCAATAGCAATAATCCTGCCTTCGAAACTGTCTCTTATCTGTAATGAATCGGTGAAAGAAACCAGCTGTTCGGTCCCCTCTTTCTGGTAAGATAAAAAACAGGGTTCATCTGCAGTAACCCTGATCGTGACAGGATGGGGATATACCCCTGCAGATGGAACCACTGACAACACAGGTGCCCTGGAATCTAATATATAAGTGACCGAGTCAAGAGCAGATCTGTTACCGAAATCATCCACCCCGTAATAGTAAATCTTCCAGGTCCCCTCTTTAGCAATAGTAATCGGATTCACATATCGCGTCATTTCATAAGGCGTTTCCACCGAATACCAGATAGCTGAACGCTTATTGGAGCTGAAACTAACATGAAAAATCGAATTGTGATATAATGAATCCGGACTGACCACCAGTTTTGGAGGTATCGTGTCAAGCCAGCCTGGAATCTCATCCTTCCCCAGTGCAATTCCTGCAATTGCAAAGACCAAAAGAATAAATCCGGATATCACAAAAGTCAATCTGCTCATATTTCACATTCCGGCATTGTTAATTCTTTCCTCAATCTCTTTTCTCCGGGTGGGATCTTTAGCTTTAAGTAAAGCTTTCTTCCAATGATCAACAGCCAGCTCCGGATACCCCTTATACTGCATATAGATATCCCCAATTAAAATATCCGCCCTGATATCCTGTGGAGCCAGCGTTACAGCTTGTTTCAGCACATAAATAGCATCCTCATATTTACCAGTACCTTTGTTCTGTATCATTTCAATTATACTCCGCCCTGCACCCAGATATCCCTCAGCATTCTCAGGAAAATCCCGGATAACTGCCTGGAATTTCATCAAAGCAACTTCATACCACTGCATTTTCAGATAAATCTCTGCAAGCTGCAACATACATTCCTTATCCGAGGGGATGTGAAAAAGGTAGTTTTCTATCGGCTTTACAGCTTCCTCCAGCTTTCCTTCTCTGATAAGAAGCTCTACGTAGCGGTTCAGAACCGTTTTCTGATAAGGTGAAATGTCAAGAATTTTCTGATAATAATTTTCCGCTTCAGAATACTGCCCGATCATCTCAGATGTCCCGGCCAGTTTTGTCAATAATCCGGTGTGATTGGGTGACAATTCCAGACACTCCCTGTAATAATGACAGGCTTTATTCAGTTTACCGGAATTTTCGTAAACCCGGGCCAGATTCTGATATAATATGATGTTTTTTTCTCCACTTTTTATGGCCTTTTTATACATTCTTATAGCAGAGCGCTCCATGCCCTCAGAAAAAAGAATATTCCCGTAATTCAGAAAAACCGATTGACGAAGATGAACAAAATGCCTGGCTTCTTCCAGCCATTTATAAGATTCCTGCTTCTGACCGGCAGACCAGTAAGCTACAGCCAGATTTACATACGTATCATGAAGCTGTGGTGATTTTTCCAGTGCCAGCAAAAGCAGCTGAATTGCCTTATTATTCCATTTCAATTCAATGTATGTAGTTGCCAGTTCATTAAGAATGGTGGCATTGTCCGGCTCTTTTTTCAGCGCAGTTTCAAGAACCCGGCAGGATTCCATCAATCTTCCAGCCCTTCTGTGTGCTGCTCCTAAACAGCAATAATAGCGATAATAATCCGGTCTGAATCTTATCAGACGGTTAAACAGCTCGGTTGCCCTGTTATAATCAGCCGTAAATAAATAGGCCAATCCCAGATTAAGTTCCACTTCCAGGTCTGAAACCCCGGTCGCAATCGCCTTCATAAACAAAGAAATGGCCCGCTGGTACTCCCCATCGGCCAGATACATTTTACCTGCCACCTTCAACCCATAGGCTGATTTCTCAAGTATCTGCCACTGTGAAGCAATAAACCTTCTGGCGTCCTTGTACTGTCTGGATTCCACATAAAAATTCGCCACATCTGCCACAGTTACAGGATCATCAGTCTTCAGGGATAATTCACTGAATAAAGGCTGTGCCCGGGATAGTTTCTCGCTCTGAAGGTAAAGGTTACCCAGTCTGCACAGAGCCCTCTCAAAATGCCTCTCCAACTCTATCGTTCGATGGTAAGCAGTTATTGCCCCCTCATAATTTCTCTGCATCTCCAACCCATAACCGGCAATATAGGTCTGATACGCCATAACCGATACTCTATCAGAAATTTTCCGGATAGAATCATAAGTACTTACTGGTAAATCCAGCAGAGTATAAATTCTGAACAAAAGCCCGGATAAGATCTCCTCTAATTCATTCAAATCACCACTTTGATTTAACTCTGTTCTTTCCGGCACATCTTTACCTCTGAACTGCAGCACCTCCAATTCTACCGATACCGAATCCCGGTTGACAGAATATTTTCCTCCCAGGGCTACATCCCACTGCCAACGGTTTCTGTGTGCATTGATCAGACTGTCTTTCCCACCAATAACCGAAGTACTATCCTGATGAAACAAAAAAACCGGATCCCAAACCCTGATACTTTCCGAAATAACACCTTTTCTGGCAACCAACTCAGGGAAGGCATAGCCCACCCAATGTGTCACCTCTGAGTCCGACTTGCTTTTTAAGGGAAACACGACCATCTGCAGCCGGTCAGATTGAGCCAGTTGCACTATCAATAACAAGGCAGGAAGCATTCGGGTTGCCATCATTAATAAACTACCTGTTAATTAACCGGTTCTTTTGGATAAAACTATGCTGATTATTTTTATCGATTATACATTAAGTAATTCAATGATAGGTAAAAAATGATTCTTATACCCTCCAAATATCCCGCTAAAATAACAACCTGTTCCATCAATAGTTTCATTCAGCTCTGGTTTGAAGCAGATAATCTAAAAGTGTAGTTTTAAGCTCTGACATGTTTTATATTATTAAAGTTTTGACATTTAACATTATATTTAGTATTTTGTACAGCTTATCGTAAGCTATTAAAAAAGAAATATTGAAGACACTAATAAAATTTTAAGGAGAATACCTCATGCAACGGCATAAGTCGGTAGAAAAACGTGCTCGTACCAGTAAGAAAGCCAATGTGATAAATCGCATGGGTCGTTCGCAGATCAAGACTGCGGTTAAACATGTTCTGGAATCAAAAGATAAAGAAAGCGCCCAGAAAGCCCTGGACAACGCAGTTTCCGTTCTGGACAAAAGCACTAAGAGCGGTCTCATTCATAAAAACAAAGCAGCCAATAAGAAATCAAAATTGTACAAGATCGTCAATTCACTTCAAAAATAATTTTCTAACAGTCCCTTGCACCCCGGCGGGTCAAAGGACTGTTCCTCATTTTTTCCTGTTTTTTTCATCTTCCTTTTTTTTTCAACAATGATATATAATTAAATATTAATGGATTACGTTGGATTCTAATTCCCGGATACAATTATTTTATCAGCAAACTAAAGGGAATGTTTCATAACAATATTATCTCAAGGGTAGAAAGCAGTGTTGTGAACGCCTCATATTCTGCTTTGAAAATCAAAATTTGCTGGCTCCTGCTGCTGATTGGTTGTTTAAGGGCAAACTCAGCTACATCACTTTTCTGGGAAGCACAGATCGATTCTGCTTTGAACCAGAAAGAAGCCTATTTTAACTCTTTAGACATTTCGCTGGACAGTACATCTATACAAAAATGGGATTTTAGCAGAAAGCTTGCCACATTGGAAGCACTGGATCTGTCCCCATCCCTTGATAACCCCTGGTACCACCTCACCCGCGGACTCATCGACGGTACACTGTCAGACACTAATCAGGCAATATTTTTTAACAGAGCACTTTACCTGGCCCAAAACGACCCGGGCACTATCTGGCTTCTCTTCTTTGAACTTGAACGCAATAATTTCAACTCCTGGGCAGACAAATGCCTCGAACAACTTCAAAAACAATTACTGCAATCGGCAGCCTCCAGTAGCATCTTAATCTCCAGACAACTGCATTATCTGGGAATGTACCAGGAAAAAAGCGATAAATCCAAAGCACTGCGCATCTATAATTGGGCCAAAAAATTTGAATCTGATCAAAGCATCTCATCCAGAAGAATCGCCTGGAATAATTTCCCCTTTGATTTGAACATCTTTCTGAAAGAATATAAAAACATTATTTCCCAACTGAAATATTCCTGGAACTCACAATTACAGCTGGCTTCCACATTCTATAATTGGTTAAGAACTTTCCTGATGCTTCTTTTCCTTACTCCGCTTCTGATTCTCACAGTAAAATACATCCCTAAGGCACTTCATAAATTTTCCGACCTTCTCCCCTACACAGTGCCACTTTATCTGAGAGCACCGCTGATTGCGTTAACCTATTTCTCATTTGCCCTGATAAACTTTCATGCCCTGTTATGGTTAAGTGCATTCCTGATATGGAGATTTCTATCTGGTCAGGAAAGAAAACTTCTGACAGCCGTTCTTGTACTGCTGGTGTTTTCTCCATTAGACAGCTACATTAAAAGCGCTTTTCTTCTGGCTTCCGACCCTGCAGGACCACTGCAATCATATTCACGTGCAGTAAAGGAAGGATATTCTCAAGATCAGTACAATGCCATGACCACCAGATACGCCAATAACAAAAACGATTATCTGGCAGCCCTTTCCGCCTCCGTTTACGAATTAAAAAAATACGATTTCGCCTCTGCAACAGTCAACATCAGAAACATTCAACCTCTGTGCAAAAATGATCCTGCATTTCTTATTACAGCCGGTAATCTTCATTTCCTGAAAAATGACATCGAAAAAGCTGAGCTGTATTATCGTCAGGTTTTAAAAGATGACAAAAAGAATTCAGAAGCACTGTTTAACCTTGCCCAATGCCAGCTGCGCAAACTGAATACAATTAGCGCCACAGAATACATTAGCGATGCAGCAAATGTGAAACCGGATATTGTTAACTCGTTTATCCACGATAACGAAAAATACTTTTCCAGAAACCGCCCTCCAATCCGCCAGATCATGTTTTCAGATCTGTCTGCTGGAAATTTCTGGACCAAACACTTTCCCGAATATGCACTGAAAAGTAAAACAGCCTCCGTACTGTGGAGCCGCAGTTTTTTCGCCATCCCACCCTTAATATCAACTTTCATATTTTTAGTTTTATTTGTGATACTTCTGATATCTCAAAACACCTATAATCAGCGAAAAATGAAAAAAATATTCGAATGCAGGTTTTGTGGAAGAATTATATGCCGGAAATGCAAATCCGGCACTCTCTGCCATTCCTGCTACGAGGCAACTCAGTTCATGAGCAATGAAAAATCTCTGGAAAAAATGCGGAAAATATTTTCTACCCAAACAAAAAAGATCAACCTGATCAAATGCGCGATCATCGGAACCATCTTTCCGGGAGCTGATAAACTAATGAACCCGGAAATCTCTATATGGAAAGTTTTACTGACTATTTTCGCCTCTTCAGCTGTTTACGCTACCTACAAATCAGCTTCCCTCTTCAACACTGGCACCCAACCACTTTTTCCATTGATTCTTTTACTGGTTTTACCGATCATTTATAATATATACTTCCTTATAAGAAGTGTTCAGTCAGCTCTTCAGAGTTATAGAAAAATTCAGGAAATGGCATAGGCCCCTTCCAAGGAGTTATCGTGGTCTTAAGCGGCACCTTAAGAGAATTCATTCTGGCAGATGTTTTCCAACTCCTTACTCAACAGAAAATCACCGGAAAACTTACCCTTAACAGTGGAAAAAATGAAGGGTTTGTAATCTTTAAAAACGGACAGGTCACTTACGCCGAAAAAGATACCGAAAAACTCTCTGAGAAAACACTGAATTACCTTACCAGCTTTTCAAAGAAACCACTGGATTCCATCAACGAAACCATCTCCTCTCTGAACAATGATATCCATGCATTTACCTTTGAACTCATTAAAAGAGGCTTTCTGTCCAAAGAGGAAATGTCCGGGCTTGCGGAATCAATAGTTGAGGATATCTGCTGTAGCCTCTTTCTGTGGAAAACTGGTACCTATCGATTTACTTCGCTACGAACCGTTGAAGAGTTCACTCCTCTGGACCTCTCTTTCCCCGTAGATCATATAGTAATGGAAGCAATGCGACGAACCGATGAGTGGTACCGGATGCAGGAAGCTGTTAAAACCGACACAGTATTTGTGCGCAGTTCAAAAGAACCCATCAATGACCGCCTCTGTTCAGCTCCTTTTAAAGAACCTCAACTCTACATTTTGAGTCGTATAGATGGTACATCACCAGTAAATGAACTGGTAAAAGAATCCTGCTTATCTGAATATAAAATCTATGAAGCGTTATACGATCTGTGCCTGAATAAAACTATTATCCCACTTTCAGATCAGTATACCCGCTCAGTAAAAGCTGCGCTCGAACAGAAAAAACGTGAACTCACAGTGTCCCCTTTCTCCTCTCTGATATCGATTTCAGCATTAGTATGTACAATCACACTATCTGTTTTTTCCATTTCAATGCTGATTAATCAGGTGTTTCTCTCAAAATCACTCAAAGAATTCAATAACTTTAATACCGAAATAAACTACTCTGTCTCTCAACACACCATCTCGATTGCCAACCTCTATTACCGGACATTTTTTGGCAAAAGAGCAGATCAGACTGAGCAACTCTCCACCTTTAAACTGGTTGCCAAACAGGATATAATTAATCTGAAACCGGCGAAAATGTCCAGAATAGAGAAAACAACAAAAGATGAATAACAAAACAAGGGATAAAAATGTAGCTTTTCACCAAAGCAGTTTCTTGCATATAACTGATATTCAGAACTATATTAGATTAGAATATTTGCATTTTTTTAATATTTACACCGGAACTAATTCGGCCATCTTTTAAACAGAAGGACGATTTCATGGCATCAATAAATTATGCGGCTAGGGAAATCAGTGTTAAAGTCGTCTATTACGGCCCTGGTTTGAGCGGTAAAACAACAAACCTTCAGGTTATACACCGAAAAGTACCTCCTGAATACAAAAGTGATATGGTTTCCTTGGCTACAGAAACCGATCGCACACTGTTTTTTGACTTTCTACCTTTGGACCTGGGAAAGATTAAAGGGTTCTCTACAAAATTCCAACTCTACACAGTTCCAGGGCAAGTCTACTATAACGCCACTAGAAAATTAGTTCTTAGAGGTGTCGATGGTATCGTCTTTGTAGCTGATTCTGCTCCTGATAAAATGCAGGAAAACATCGAAAGCTTCCAGAACCTGGAAGAAAACCTTGCTGAATATGGTTATAAAAGAGAAAACATACCCATAATTATTCAATACAATAAAAGAGATCTGCCCAATGCCCTCGCGGTAGAAGAGCTCCAGAGAATAGTCAATAAGTACAATCTGCCCTGGACCGAAGCCGTAGCCAACAAAGGAAAAGGTGTCTTTGACTCATTGAAATTAATCGGAAAAATTGTTATCGATCATCTTAATAAAAAATATTCGAGACAAACTGCCCGACCAGCGACTGCTGATCAAATGGCTGGATCTAACTCTCCATCTTACCAGCAGATGCCTAGACCACAACAAGCTTTTCCAGCTGCTGCCCAGTCTCCATTTGCAGGAAACCAGTCCACTCCTTTTCAGCAGAAACCTGCTCAACCTTTCGTGCAGAGGCCTGTTCGCCCCGCAGCACCACAAATACCAGGGAATCGATCACCTCAGCTGCCACCGGTGATACCGTCACAACCCAATTTCAGGCAAATGCCTCCACAATTCCCGCAGATGCCTCCACGTCAAACTCCACCTGTGCGCCCTAACCAGCCGCAGTATCCAATACCTAATCAAATGAGGCCTGCTCCTGCACAGCAGCCCCCCAGACCCGTTACACCAAAGCCACCACAACAACCGTTGAATAACCCCTTTTCCCAGCAGGTTCCCCCTTATCAGCAGGAAGAGACATTCGAAGTCTCATTTGAACCTGAATCACCATTACAATCCAACAGGTTTAGTGCTCCTCAGCAACCTGAACCAGCTTCTCAGGATTACTTCAATTATGGGAATGTCAATTTTCAACATGACATAAATACCGGTTATCCAGCTGCTAATCCAAACAACCTTAACATGCAGCAGCCAATGGCCAACAATAGTTTTGATGCACCTGGTAAAACAGATCTTGATCTGGAAATAGAGAAGTATCAGAGGGAAATCGAAGAGAAACAACGCCGTATGCGCACTCAAGCACAAAATCAGATGACAGGAGCCACATACCAGCAGCCTCCAATGCCAGAACAGCATCCGGCACAACCTTTTCCCCAGCAGCAACCAGCTAAAGATGATGATTATGATGTTTACAATCTGGAATTACCATCATACCCCATGCAGGGGCCCACACAGCGTCAGCCGGCCATCTCCGATGAACTCAGCGACGAAACCATGTATTTTACTTCTGTAGATACAGACCACCAGAAACGACCTGTACGCAGACCGGTAAATCCCCGAAACAAACCACAGAAGGGATTCCTGTCCAAATTTTTTAATAAGGATGTTCCCTGATGAAGGACATGATTCTTTTTCCGGAAGATATTGACCATCTTAACAGCGTTTTATCACAACTGGTCACTAAAGCGAACCTGCTGCTGGCAGTCCTGATAAATAAAGATGGTCGGTTACTCACAAATCAGGGAAGTCTGGAAGTAGTGGACACGGTGTCCCTGGCAGCACTTGTTGCCGGAAATTCTGCCTCCACTCTTGCCATCGCTAATCTGGTAGGAGAAACCGAATTTTCAACCATGTATCACCAGGGAAGAGATAAACACATCTATATTGCTGTTGTAGATGAAAATACATTCCTGGCCCTCGTCTTTGACGACCGCACAAATATCGACAGGGTTAAAGTATTTGCAAGACAATTCGATCGTCAACTTAAAGCAGCATTAGTCCAGGTTTACAACAAAACAGAAGATCAGGTAGACCTGGATCTGGGCATGAACCAGTTTGAAGATATCAATTATGATTCAACTCAGCAACCTGCGGGGCCTCCTCAAAATTTTCAGAACACCGTTAATTACTTTCCCGGACAACCCGAACAGCAGGCACCAGTCAATCCTGAAACATTCTATCCGCCTCCACAGGGGTTCCCTCAACAAGGTCCTGACATTCCGGTCCCTCCGGTTAGCGGTAGAAGATCCCAGGAAGATTCAGATGTATTTTATCTGGAACCTAATAAAAATCTGCCCAATCAGATGACTCCAACTGATACCAATTACCTTTATCTGAAAAACAAAATTAAAGAAACTGTCAAACGAAAAAAAGAGGACTGATTATACTATTACCACGCTGAGGACAGAATCATCACCACAATTATTGCGAGTAAAAAGAGACCTGTAACTATCTGCCAAACCGGCAGACCCATTTTTTTTGTAAATTCCTTCTCTCTTAACTCTTCGTACAGATCATCGTCAACAAGATCTATTCCGTCCAGATATGTCTTCTCAGACCAGCCGGTGTTTTCATCTGAACCACAATGAGTGCAAGCCTTGGCCATGGCATCTATCTGCTCACCACAATAAGGACAAATCGCAAATCTCCTGGACATCGCATTCCCTTCATAAAAACCAGTATACATGTAATCCGGTAAAAGATAAAATACGATATATCGGCTTCAAAAATCATTTATTTTGCGTTCTGAAAGAAAATGGAGCTATTTTTCAGCTATCTCATTCATATAAACCAAACTTTCCGCCATTGTAAGGGCTGAAACTGAAAATTTCCGTTATGCAACTTCCAGTGTCTCTAATTTCAGCTCTCGTTTTAGCTCCACTCACTGCCGGATACATCTCCACATTATTGTTGAGCTACCGCAGACACATTCCCCACATCCCTGGCCTCCTTTTCCACTCTATACTCCCCAACCCCAAAATGAATATGTCCCACTATTCCACAGCCAGATTCAAAGAATTTCTGAAACTGCTTAAGGACAGCGGATTCAAAACTCTTACTCTGACTCAGGCAGCCCGGGAGGGTAAAAAAAATGGGAATGAATGCCTGCTCACCTTTGATGATGGAATGGAATGCATCTATACCAGAGCTCTGCCACTTTTAAATGAGTTCGACTTCAAATCGACAGTTTTCTGTATCGCAGGTTTTACCGGTCAGACCTCATCCTGGGACATCTTCAATGGTCAGAAACATCTGTCCAGACAACAGATAAGAGAGCTGTCTGATTCCGGACAGGAAATTGGAAGCCACACCTTGACTCATGCAAATCTCCCATTTCTAAATAACAGAGATCTGGAAAAGGAGCTCAAAGATTCCAAAAAAATCCTGGAAGATATTACCGGAAAGGAAATAACCTCCATCTCATTTCCTTATGGAAGCTGGAATAAACACGTTTGGGAAAAAGCGATGGAATCAGGGTATTTATCTGCTACCCTATATAGAAACCACAAAACCATCTCACCAGGGCTTTTCCCAGTCTATGGAGCCTACCGCTTCGACAGGCCATCAGACATCTTAGGCCGGCTCAGCAAAAGACGTTTTTCTGCATCTGTAGCTACTGCCATTCTCATGTCCCACTTCTCCAAAGGAACACCTGTAGTTAAATTCAGAAAAAATTACATCATCAGATAATCGAGGGTATATGAAGCTCTGATTGCAGAACCAATCTTTGAGTGAAACGTTATCCATCATTTCCGGTCAGATGTCGATAATTACAGAAAAGAAGTTCTCCACTCTTCTGGTCCCGCAGGTGAAGGCCATTTCCTTTACAATACTTCCACACTTTGCAATCACAGCACATACCGGTTTTCGCCCATTCCCTGTTTCTCATGTTCTGGAAACGGTTACTCCAGATATCCCAGAAATCGTCTTTGTAAATATTGCCCTGGATATAATCCTGCCTCAGAGATGGACAGGCAGATATCGATCCGTCCACCAGAACTGAACCGATCCCTATCCCTGCGCCACAGTTGAAAGGGATATCACGGACTTCCATTTCATATTCCCCAAGAAATCCTTCACATCCATAAGATGCGATGATTTTCCCCTCCCTGCGGGTTTCCCTGATAAATTCCATAAGCTCTACAAGTTGACCACCAGATAATCTGAGCTCCCCATTACCACTTGCACGTCCCTTGGGAAAAATAGAAACCAACCTCCATCTCTTTACGCCCAACTTCACCAGTAAAGCTTTGATTTGATGAAGCATCCCGATATTTCTCTGGTTCACACAAGTCACCACATCAAAAAACAAACCCTTTTTTGACGCCTCTACCGCTAATTCAATAGTAACGATCGACTTTTTATATGAATCCGCTTTTCCCCGAAACCAGTTATGCTCCCTCTCCAGACCATCCAGACTGATCGCCATGGAACTTATTCCAGACTTCAGCAGTTTTTCAAATTTCCGGGCGGTCATAAGATATCCGTTTGTTACAATCCCCCAGGGATATCCCAGCAAACGGATCTGGTGACCTGCATCCGCAAGATCATCCCTGATTAAAGGTTCACCACCGGTAATGGCTACGATCATTCTGGAAGGGTTAACCCGATGCTTAATACTCTGAAGCACCTTGAGGAAATCTTTGGCAGGCATATCCGGATGCTCGGAATCACTTTTGCAATCACTTCCACAATGTAAACAACTCATGTTACAACGGGTCGTACACTCCCAAAATAAATACCTGAGTTCATGGATAAGAGCGTCTGTATTCTTCTTTACAGAATACAGATTCAAAGCGATCCTCTTCTTAAGAGAAATTTTACCTGGGCTTATCATTTTACCGCTATCTTGGTATTTAATATTCCCCGATCAGTCTCTACATTAATAAAGTAAATGCCTTTGGAATATTTTTCCGTGTTCCAGTTCAGTATTCCATCCGGAGATATCACCGGTGATGCTATCAGTTTTCCGCTGATATCTACAATACTTGCAGTATACTTCCCCCCTACTGCCCAATTTCCGATCTTAAGGGAGACTGTGTTGCCGTAATTGGTCTTTATAATCGAAGGCCTGTCCGCTTTTTTTTCAGGTAAAACACCGGTACAGATATATGGTTCTAAGTATAAGGTTACCGTGGTATCTGATTGAGGGTTGAGATAAAGAGGATCTGCGGCAGCAAAACGTTCAAACCGCGCTGCACCGGATTCAGAGTCAGTTTTAACAGCAAATATTACCGATTGCTTAGTCGAACCGTTGCTAAAAATGGATTCCGGATATGTAATCACAAATTCACCAGCTGAATCGGTAACAGTGGAATCAAACGCATCAAAATAACAACCAAAACCTACACCATAAACCGGTGCAGCAATGGGAGGACCCAGATATAATTTAATATTCTTCAACACTGTAGAATCAGTACGCATCATTGCTTTCCCGCTGATGGTTTTCTTTTCGATTTTAATGGGAGCATTTTCTGCAGCTATCCCTGAGACAACACAAAATAACGCAAAGGTAAAGGCTATCGCTTTGCTATATAAAAACAGCAGTGAACGACAGGTCCACACAGAAGCCCTGAGCACCTTCTTTCCCATTTATGCAACTCCTCTTTAGTGTTTGTGATGAAGCGGTTTGATAATTTCAAAGTCAATCATACAGAAAACAATATTGTAACGCTTAAATATGGTTATGTATGAATAATATATACAAAATTAGTTATTTAGTTTCTGTTCAAAATAGGTCGTTTTTTACACAATACCTTAATATTAATTCTTCGTGTATTTCAAAACA
>JAEZKP010000034.1 GCA_023436145.1 Fibrobacterota bacterium
ACATCATAAAATCGGCTGTAATCCACAAAGAACCTGAGAACTGAGTATAAGAGGCCTGTAAGGTAAAACTGAAGCCCATTAAAGGTTTTTCTGCTTCCTACAGCTAATATCACCAGGGCGATAAGAAGTCCTCCGAAAGATTCGAAAAGTTGTGAGGGATTGAGGCTTGCAGCATGGATATGATGCTGGTAAGCACCGGCAGGGCTTTCCAAGGGAAATTTGACTGCCAGAGCACCCTCTGATGGTGCACCGTAACAGCAGCCATTAAGAAAACATCCAATCCTGGTTAACATTATGCCAAAACCCACACTTGGTGAAACAATATCAGCATAGGGAAGAAACGGGAGTTTTTTGATTTTGAAAAACAGAATAGCCGCAACAACGGCACCAATATAGCCTCCTAACATCACCAGTCCACCGATTCCAATGGTCTCACCCTGAAACGGGTTAAAAATAGAAAAGAGATTGCCTCTGAATTCTTCAAAATGCAGGAACACATAATAGAGTCGGGAACCTAAAATCGCTGAAAGAATAATCCAAAAACCCATATCCGCAATAACATCGGGATTAAGGCCTCTTTTTTTAGCCCGCCATCCGGAAAACCATATACCGAAAAGAAATGATAAAGCGAGCATCAATCCATAAGAGTGAATTGGAAATGAGAAGATTTTAAAAAGAACCGGATGCATAAATACCTTTCTTTAGGATTGGAAAACAGTCTGTTTTGCGGAAACGGATCTACACAGAGAAAAGCCGGATCATCCTGATAATCGTTTCACTCTGAACAGAGGTCAGTTAAAAATACGATATGAAGTCACAAAAAGTTAATTAAAATTAAATATGATTCACCGGACTCTATTATTGCATATTATAAATCTTTTTTTTCAGGAGTATTAATCCTTATACTGTAGGAAACCAAAATTTCTACTCTACCAACCGTATACACCAAATTCTACAATCTGAAAATCTATGATTCTGAGTCCAGTTCCCTAATCTTTTCCACAAATCAGAAATCTACAATCTGAAATCTTAAATCACTCAATGCGGTATCTTTTTATACTTTCCGGGGTTACTACCAGGATTACCCTTTCGGTGGGGGAGAAAGTTACACACAGGGCTGAACTGCTATGGTTACCCATCTCTTTCCAGTCAGAAGTTGAGTACACTTGCCCACCTGCGCTAAATAAGCTGCCATCCGGAGAGAACGCATGGCAATATCCCTTAAATTCCCTGATCGGTGTACCATCGTTACTTTTGATCAATAAAATTTTTCCACCCAGAGGTTTTTCCAGTGTTACAGCGATGGCAGAATCTTTTGGAGAGTAGGAAATTAACGGGTAATGATTTCCCGGTGTGCTGCTGATTTTATCAGCAAAGTAGGGAAGATTACGGTCAGAGTTTCCGGTACTGCTTTGGTAAATAGAAATCCTGGAAGTGTGATCTATAGTGGATGTTTTAAATTCATATACGGCGAATCTGGTTCCATCTGCGGTAAAGGCTATGTCGGCCAGTTGGTGATCTTTTTCTGCTGAGATGGTATAAAGTAATGAATAGTTTCGGGTTTCCATCATAAAAAGTTTTCCACCGGAGATCGCCCCCAAAAGTTGTCCATCCGGTGAATAAACGGCTCTGCTGGTATTATTCCCAAGAGTAATGGATTTTGCCTGTCTCCAGTTTTTTGTGTCGTACAAGAGTATTTTGTCATTTCCAGCGATGGCTAAAGTATCGCCCCCCGGGGTAAAACTGACAGAATAACCACTCAAAAGTTCCTGCAGCGGTAAGAAAGCCATGGAGGGGAATTGTTCTTTGCGGGGATAGTAGTAAAAAACGCCGGCGGTGTGCACAAAATCCCGCAATGAAAAGCGGGATGGTACTGAACCGACCTGTCCCTGTTCAGAAACAAAAAGAATAGCCACGCTTCCTGCAGTAACAAAGTTGGGAATTGCAAAGGCTTTTCCACTGTTGGCATAAGCCACATTTTTAATGTTGACAGGGCGTAGTTGGATAGCTTGCCCGACCTGTTTGACTTTTGCACTGGCCGGGATAGCAAGACTCATAAACACAAAAAGAACCACATGAAATTTTTCAATGTTTTTCACGTCTTCAGCTCCTGAATGTTATTCATTACTGATTGACTTAGAGAGTTCAAGCCTCCGTTTGGAAGCAAAAATGCATTCGGGTTCGGTTGACTTCGAGTCACATTTGGAAAATTCTTTGTAGAAATCCCATGCTTTAATCGCTTCCACCAAAAGAGCCTCATTCTGTTCCTCTTTAGAGAAACGGGCGTCGATTGCACATGCACTGTAATAGAGAATCTCCCGTTTAAAGTCAACAGTGGAAGAGATGACAGACCCTGCAGTGGATTTCAATGAGCTCTCAAACCGTTCCTGTGCTTCTTTGTAAAGGCCAAGATGGTAATAGGCTCTTCCAAGATATGCGTCTATAGCTGGATCGGAATATTGGGATTTCAAGGCTTCCAACACTTTTCGGGCTTTATTGAAATCGTTCTGGCGTTTAATCATTATTGCAGCCATCCGAATCCTGGCTTCCAGATACTCGTTTGCCAGACCACCTTTTTCAATTGGGGGGACCATACTGTAGGAGTTGACAGCGGCAGTCCACTGTTCTTTACGTTCTGAGATCCGGCCCTGTTCCAGTAAAGGAACCGATGCTGATTCTGTGAATCGGGGAGCGGGCAGTTCAGCTTTTATGCTTTTTTGAAGCGAAATAGCAGAAAGAATACAGGATATGGTAGCCATAACCAGAGCTATAGTGGGGAAATGACGTCTGATGGAAAAAGGGACAATGACCTTTTTGCCAGTCCCCCAGGTATTAAAAGAATGGATACAGTGCTGAAGCATGTCACTGATTTCTTTAGCTGTTGCCGGGCGATGAGTCTGGTCTCTGGTCAATAGTTTATCTATAAGCTCTTCGGTAAGAGGAGATATTGAAGGGCGAATCTGACGGATTCTGGTGTATTTGCAGCTTTTAATCTTATCGATAAGTTCGGTCAGGTTTTCTGCAGCAAAAGGGCGCTGGCCTGTGGCCATTTCATAAAGAACAATACCCATGGAAAAGAAGTCACTGCGTGCATCCAGGGTAGTTCCGGCCAGCTGTTCGGGTGACATATAATGAAATGTACCTACAATCATCCCCTGCATGGTATTGGAGTTTATATTGAGTGGCTTTGCAGCTCCAAAATCCATGAGTTTAATAAGTTTTCCGGGAGTGATCATGATATTTTCAGGCTTGATATCCCGATGTAGAATACCCCTGATCTCCGTCTCCCCCTGGCCCTGGATTCGTACATTGTGAGCATAGTCCAGGGCACTAAGTAACTGGGTGGCAATAGAGAGAAGTTCCCTTTCATTGATCCGATTATTGGAATTGATATATTCCCGAAGTGTTTCTCCGACAATATATTCCATTTCAATATAGAAGTAACCGTTTACATGCCCGGTATCAAAGACTCTCAGAATATTGGGATGATCAAACCTGGCCACCAGCTGTGCTTCCTGGCGGAAACGGACAAAGAAGTCCTCTTCGTCGATAAGGGACGGTTTAAGGATTTTAACTACTCTGTCAAGATCAAAGCGGGTGTTGTGAGCACGGTAAATCAGTGCTGTCCCACCCTCATTAAGCTTTTCCAGGATCTCACAGTTACCGATGGTTTTTCCAACGAAAGGATCCACCGGAGTAGGCATGGATACCGTTTCCATCTCGGAGCTTCCGGATGGTAAACTGTCCCCACTGAAGGTTCTCTTCCCTGTCATCATCACTCTCCGATCAGGTTTTTCAGTGCCTCTCTAATCACAGTAATTTTCTGAGAAACCCGGGTTTGAGCCTTGCTGAGCTCTTCACCTGGATCACTGCTGCAGGAAGCATAGAATTTTATCTTCGGTTCGGTGCCCGATGGTCTGGCCGTAACCACACTGCGATCTGCCAGGACAAATTGCACCACATTTGAGGATGGAAGATCGATCTCTTTTTTAATGGCTTTTTCCTTGACATAATTTATTGTGCCGTCACGGTAGTCTTTTACCATAATAACATCCTGCTCCCCGAAAGTACAAGGAGGATTATTACGGATTTTATCCATTAGATCGTTCATTTTGCGCAGACCGGATTCGCCTTTGAATGTGTTGGAGATGAGTGCCTCTTCGAAATAGCCGTATTTTTGCCAGATTATTCTGAGCTGGTCCCAAAGAGTTCTGCCCTGACTTAAAAAGTAGAGCGCCATTTCTGCAGTCATCGTGGCAGCTGAGACCGCATCCTTATCTCTTACCTGAGTGTTTACCAGATATCCATAGCTTTCTTCTCCACCCCCAATGTAAGAAGGCCCATCAGCAGATTCCTCAAATTGGCGGATTTTTTCTCCAATCCACTTGAAACCGGTAAGAGTGTTATAGCATTTCACTCTGAAATCCTGCGCTATTAAACACTGCAACTCAGTAGTAACTATTGTTTTTATAAATGCAGCGTTTTGAGGCAAATTACCCAGTTCGCTACGGGTGCTTATAATGTAGTAAGCCAAAAGCGCTCCCAGCTGATTTCCGGTAATAAGCTTGAATTCACCATTGTCCGGAGCGGCAATTCCCAGCCTGTCTGCATCCGGATCGGTACCCATTACCAGATCTGCACCTACTTTCTTTGCCAGATCCAGCGCCAGTTTCATGGCTGAAGCCTCTTCAGGGTTGGGATAGCCTACCGTTGGAAAGTTTCCATCGGGATCTTTCTGCTCTGGAACAAAAGTTACCTCTATACCCATCTCGCTTAAGGATCTGGAAACCGGCATCGCCCCGGTGCCATTCAAAGGTGTAAAAACCACCTTAAGATCTTTTCCTTTTTGTTTTATAAGGTCTGGACGGAGTGCACACCCTTTGACCATGGAAATGAAAGGGTCATCAATTTCTTTGTCAATCATGACCAGTAACCCTTGTTTGATGGCATCTTCTTTGGACAGAGGTGCTGCCAAATCTTTTACTGCACGTACTTCCTGGATAATACCCTTGTCGTGCGGAGGGACCACCTGTGCTCCGTCTTTCCAGTAAACTTTGTAACCATTGTATTCGGGAGGATTGTGACTTGCAGTCACTACGATACCGGCAGTCGCTTTTAAATAGCGAACAGCAAAGGAGAGCTCGGGTGTAGGGCGCAATCCGGTAAAAAGATAAGTTCGAATTCCATTGGCACAAAGCATAAGTGCTGCTTCCAGAGCAAAAAGGTCAGAAAAATTTCTGGAGTCGTAGGCAATAACAGCTAAGGCTTCATCAATAGGAACCGCTTTTTTAATATAATTAGCTAAACCCTGGGTAGATTTGCGTACCACAAAGGGATTCATTCGATTATAACCGCCACCGATAACACCACGCAACCCACCGGTTCCAAACTCCAGGTCTGTATAGAAACGATCACTTAATTCGGTAAAATTCTGCTCTTTAACCAGTTTAATTACCTGATCTCTGAAAAAAGGATCCTGCTCAAAATCAATATATTCCTGTGCCTTTTGCAGGAACACTTCCTTATTCATATAGAACTCCTCTTGGTGCAGTGCAATAATTCTGCCAGATTGAATGGCGAATTACTTAAAGGTTGGAAAAAATGAAAAATGGAAAAATGAGCTCGTTCTGGAGCCGACCTGTTATTATGGAAAATAGTTTTATGAATAGAGAGATGCTTTAAAAATGTAGTGCCAGTAATATTAAATTTCCATCATTGTGCTATAGATATATTGCCCCTGATGGGACAAGGATGCATGTGTGGTGCGATGTACGTAGATAAGCAGAGCCGGGCCTTATAAAGGTCCGACTCCAATTAGTATGTCACTTTTTCTCAGGTATCAATAAATAGACACCACTGGCGCTTTTCCGGGTATTGTTTAGCAATACAGATTGTCCGTTTCCGACAATTATCCCTTCGGGAATCAGATTTATCTTCTTTCCAAGAGCATTGTATAATCCCTGATGGCTCTGTATCTGAAATGCTGAACTGCCGGACCGATCATATCCGGGATTATGTCGAACATTTACATAATCATCCTCGGTAGTCATTAAAACCTTAACATCTGCTTTCCCGCCAGGGCTCTGATAAGCCTCAACATTGAACGATACCTCGTAAAAGCTGCCGATTTGCATACCCTTACTTTGCCAGGCATCAAAATGTTTTCCGCAGAAAATAGTTCCACTGGTCCGTTTATTTTTTCTGACACTCCAATACTGCTTAAATGTAGTGTTACCTTTAATTGAAGGACCTGTCCGGGAGTTCTCGTAAATGTCATAGGATCCCTCTTCTGTGTCAAATGAACCTTTTGAAGCTACCCCAGGTGGTCTCCAATTACCCCAACTTTCTATGATGTAATACTCCACCAGTGGATTTTCAAACCAGCCATAAATGCTTAAGTAGGAGTTGCCCTGCGGTTGGTAATCAGCAGAATAGACGACTACCTGTTTTCTGGAGCCGGGCCGTATCCCTTTTCGAAAGAGAATGTTGCTGACCTGTCCCCACTCACAACTGAAATCGCCTCCATCTTTGAGAGTCATGGTACCGGTCCCGTTATCTTTCCAGTATTCTACATGGTAATTGCCCTGTTTTCCGGTTCTGTTACCATCTATAACGGTCCCCGTAGTCAGTTCCGATGGCCCCCACTGCGCAGATGCAGTAAACAAGAACGCCAGCACCATCAAGAGCATTAAATTTAATCGCATAAATAGCTCCTTCGCTGATAACTATCCGGGTGTTTTTTAATATTAATTCTTATTATTCCACAATAATGCAGAATTCTTGCGAGCATTCCTGATAATATATTAACACTTTAGCAAAAATTCCACATTTACTCGAAAAAATCGGTGAGTATCACCCATGCTTATCTGGTGTCATTCTTGCCGGTCTGAAAAACAGTTCATTGTAGTTCTCACTCCGCTTATCCAGCCAGTTTCCGGGCTCACGGCCTCGCTATTTCTGGGGGGGAAGTATGTCCCTGTTCAGCTTTGGAATCTCTCTTTCCCAATAATCGGAGTAATCCATCCAGAATCGTTAAAGGATGAGGGGGGCAACCGGGGATAAAAAGATCTACTGGAAGAATGTCCGTTACACCACCACAACACTCCTGGTGGCCAGCGAAAATTCCACCCGAAATGGCGCAAGTCCCAACAGCAATCACGATTTTGGGATCAGGAACTGCCTGATATGTTTTCTGGAGTGCCAGCTTCATATTTTTAGTAACCGGCCCGGTTACCAGAATTCCATCTGCATGGCGGGGAGAAGCCACAAACTGTATTCCGAAACGTCCCAGGTCCCACCCTACAGTATTTAAAACATTTACATCCGCTTCACAGGAATTACATCCTCCGGCACTTACCTGGCGCAGTTTCAGTGAGCGTTTGAAAAGCTTTTTGATGCGGTCTTGCAATGCGGAAGCCAGAACCAGCTCCTTCTGACCGGAAGAGATTGACAGATCCTTGCGCTTGCTGAATGATAAACGGTAATCCGATGAAAAGGTTATAGACTGGTTTGGGCAAGCTTCAGCACAATCTGTACAGAAGAGGCATTTGCCCAGATCGATAACCGTATTTTCCTGCACGCTGATGGCTCCGGTGGGACATGACTGTGAACATTTGTGACAGGAATCGGAACATTTTGATGTGTCGATACAGGGTCTTCCTCTAAAACGCTCCGGTAATGCAGGAGGAGGAGCATCAGGAAATTTTATGGTTCTATGCTTCTGCTGCAGTCGTGAAAGTATTACTTTTAACATGAATATTATTCCTTTTAGCCGTCACTTCCCTGGTTTTCAGGTTTACAGGTCATGTCCGCAATAGGATAAATTGAAACTTTTATTACATAAGGGAAAATCGGAAATCTGTTGATTCCGTAGAGCCAAAGCAAGGCCTGTCCAGTTATGGAAAGAGGGATCAACGATTTTATAGCGGGCAAAAGAACCATTCTCATCGGTAATACCCACATGGCATACCTCTCCCCGCCAGCCCTCAGTTAAAGATACTACCATACGATGTGGCATTAGTTTTCCACAGGCCAGATGAATTTTACCTCCTGGCAGATTCCGGAGCTGTTCTTTCACAAACTGTAAAGAATACTGAATCTCCAGCCAGCGCACATATGACCTGGCAAAGACATCACCTGATTTACATGATGAAACCGGGATATGAGAAAAGCAGAAAATACCACTGGAGTGATCCTGTCTTATATCACGGATCAGACCACTTGCTCTGGCAGCCGGGCCTACCAGACCTAGTTCAACAGCGTTTTCATATGTGAGAGTACCGGTATTTTCAAACCTGGCCATTACAGACGGGGTGTCCCATAAAAGATTTACAGCAACAGTCACGTCTTTCTCTGCAGCATCCAGTCTGCTTAAAAGATCATCGATATGAGACTGCTGGAGATCGTAATGGACACCTCCCGGTCTTAAAAGCCCACGTCCGAACCGGTTACCACAAAGCATTGCTGTCATATTTAGAAAGTCACCGCGGATTCGGCCACAGTAACTAGCGGTGGGCAGAAACCCGACATCTCCGGAGAGTGCTCCCAGATCACCAACATGGTTAGCCAGTCTTTCCAGTTCCAGGGCAATGCCCCGGATCGTCTGTGCCCGTGCACTTTGTTGACATCCGGTCAGTGATTCTATTATTTGACAATAGTTGGTTCCATGTGCAATTGCAGAATCTCCGGCTATGTTTTCGGCATAATGCAAATTGCGATTGCCAATATCACCGATCAAAGCTTTTTCGATTCCCCGGTGCTGATATCCCAGAGCAATTTCCAGGTGAAAAACCTGTTCTCCATGACATTGAAAACGGAAATGGCCCGGTTCGATTATTCCAGCATGTACAGGTCCCACTGCTACTTCGTGAACCTGTTCACCTTCAACTCTGTAGAAATCCCCAACAGCAGGCGGGATCTCCTCTGAGAAAGCACGTCCCCAGGCATCCCGTGAAGTCCATGAATGGTGATATCGAACAGGTTTAAGCCAGGGGTGATTGACTGGTTTTAGTCCGAACTGCTCGGCTATTTCCCGCTCAAACAGATGTATCTGAGGGCAGTGAGGAGTCAGCGAAGTGAACTCTGTTTCCGGGGCTGTTGTGCTGCTTATCAAAAGACTGTTCTCATTATCATCAGCCAGAACTACATAAAGCCGTGCTGCCGGGCAGGTGGGTTCTGCGACTCCGAAATAAGCTGAAATCCTTTTCCCTTCTGCCACATTTGACAGAATCATCTGATTGAAATCTTTCTCTGAAACAACAGGGATCTCATCAAGCACCAGAGTACAACCATTGTAAGTTTTTACAAACAATGATTCAGTTGCTGTCTCAGTTATGGAAACAGTCATGGTTGTCCTCCCAGGAAACGGACTGCATCATTAAGCAACTCCGATAAAGGAGCAGGAATATATACTCCCAGAATGCAAACTGTTATCAGTAACCCCAGTATAGGGCCACAGGATGCAAAAGTGTCTCTAAAAGTCATTTTATTACGGTTAGGAACTGGTGAACTGCCTTGAACTGCCTTAAGAACAGTCGCTCCCATGGCTATGAAAACCAATAACAGTAAAAAGAGAAACAGCCCTGCTATAAAGAATTTCCGGGCCTGAAAAGCTCCGTTAAGAATGGCAAATAAGCTGACAAATGGACTAAATGGAGGTGAACCGGTTATTGTCAGAAATCCGATAAGAAAAATGGTCCCTGAAAAGGGTAATAATCGTATCGCACCATGCACCCGATCGATGCTCTTGCTTCCAAATGCTCTGTGAATATTTCCTATTGAGAGAAAAAGCACTCCCTTGGTCAATCCATTGGATATAATATGCAATAAGATACCAAAAAAAGCAGGTGCTCCTATTCCCAGTCCCAGGGTCAGTATTCCCATGTGTTCTATACTCGAATATGCCAGCATCCGTTTGAGATCTTTTTGACGAATCATAAAAAGAGCAGCTGTTGCCATAGACAAAAGCCCCATAAAAATCAATGTTTTTGACATATAGGCGAATTCACCGGCAGCATAACAGATGTGATAAATCCGCAAAAATGCCAGAAATGAGCAGCTGGTGAGCCCCCCCGCGAAAATGGCTCCAATAATGCCTGGTGATTCGCCATACGAGTCAGGCTTCCAGGTATGCATGGGTGCCAGTCCCATCTTTGTTCCATATCCGACAAACAAAAGTATGAAAGCAAGATGCAACCATGTTTTGGAAAGAAGCGGGGCATTTTTAAGCAGCTTAACATAGGATAATGTGGCTTCCATGCCTCCGTGCATCGAAGAATAAGCCATGAAAAAAGTACCCAATAGCGCCAACGCAATACCCACAGAACTAATAAGAAGATATTTCCACATGGCTTCAATGCTTAATTGATTATGATTGAAGTAGATTAAAGGTGCAGTAATAAGTGTGGTGGCTTCGATAGCTACCCACATCAGTGCAAGATGCTGTGACCAGGTTACCAGGCTTATTGCCCCTAAAAATGCGTTCAGACAGATGCAGAAAAGACGGTTATCTCTTTCTTTTCTATACTGAAGGTATGATACTGCATATAAAGAACAGAAGAAAAAAAGAGTGTTTACCAGTAGAAGTACTATTTTTCCCGGTGGATCAAGCATCAGCCAGGTATTGGTATGGGTCAGTTCAGGCTTAAAAAGAACAATAACTGTAAAACAAAGCTGGGGTAGCGCTGTCAGAGGCAAAAGCAGGGGACGCCAGCGATTCGATGGAACTATTGCAGTAATACCTGCCATTAATATTGGGAAAAGAATAAACAGAAAGGCCATACCTATTCCTTCAGTGAGCTCAACATGCGGGTATCCATGGTGGAAAATGATTGATTTATTTTACTTATTATAATACAGCTGACAAAAATACCAACGAAAACATCAAGAAGAACTCCCATCTCAACCACCATGGGCATTGCACCAATTAAAAGCACTCCGAAAATATAGATACCATTTTCCAGAATCAGATAACCTATGACCTGTGTTAATGCTTTGAACCTGGTGGTCAGCAGGATAAAGCCGGTCAGCATTGTGGCAATAGACGAAGGGACTATCAGTTTGCCGGCATGTTCAGCTGCCAAAGGCATCTGACTGGTAAACAGAAGTGCGAACATGGTGGCAAGTGCTCCCAGGATCAGTGAGGGCATTATGCCGATTAATGGTTCGATCTCCCGTTTGATCTGGGCATCGCGTAACGCACGTGACATCATGTGCGGAATGACAAACCCTTTGAGTAAGACTGCAGTCGCAGATGCCAATAAAAGGGAAAT
>JAEZKP010000062.1 GCA_023436145.1 Fibrobacterota bacterium
TTGGGCATTGTAATTTGGGTTTTGTTCGGAATTTAAGATTTGTGATTTGGTGCTTTCTGGTCTGAAAATCCAAATCTCAAGCTGTTTTTTGCAGTAATCCTTTGTTAAATTAACCGGACACTACTGAATGCAGGTAATTTATAAGCCATTAAGCATTATGCTTATTTGGAAGGCGGATTATAAATCTGGTTCCGGATCCTACACTTGAATCAAAATCTATAGTTCCCCCATGATTTTTAGTGATTATAAAAAATGATACAGAAAGTCCCAAACCAGTACCTACACCTACCTCCTTAGTGGTGAAAAAAGGTTCAAAGATTCTCTTTCTGATCTCATCAGGAATGCCAGGACCATTATCCTCGATTTCGATTCTGACGAATGAGTTTTCGTTTTTGGTGCGAGTGGTAATCTGTGGAACGAAATCATTACACTTTTTGTCAAAAAGAGCATGGGCGGCATTTTTAAGCAGATTAAGAATCACTTGCTGAATTTCAGTAACATTACAAAAAACAGCGGGTATCATGTCCTCGTACTCTTTAATTATTTTAATCTGACGGAAATCAAACTTCTTCTTCAACTCATACTCATTCTGAGCCAGCTCGATAGTCTGATTGATAAGTTCATTTATATTAGCCGGGACCTTGGATTGATTACTCATTCTGCTGAATTGAAGCATGTTGGCAACAATTTCACTTGCCCGTTTGGATGCAGAGAGTATTCCCTCCAGATAATGATCAATTTTGCGTTTATGAATGTAATTGTTAACTGAAACCAGATCCAGATTGAATTCATTTGCTATTTCAATGTTCCGGGGCTGGTCAGTTGAAAGATGACGGACTACATTCTGGACCCCCTGACTGATTATACCCAGAGGATTATTTATCTCATGTGCCATACCCGCGGCCAGACCACCCAGGGAGATCATCTTCTCATTCTGTATCATCATGCTTTCCATCCGGTTCTTCTCAGTCACATCATCTATAACAATAACAATTCCCTGGTTTTCATTCTGGGCAAGAGGGAACATTCCCACATTGAGGTAGATTTGCTGCGCTATTCCTTTTTTACTGTATACAACCGGGAATGACTGTGATTCCCGTTTCTCCATGCAACTTCGCAACTGAGCCTGCTTATCTTTGATCAAAAAAAGGACATCGTTTATCGGACAATGAATCAGGGAGTCGGGATTACCTCCCAGAAAGTTTACTGCTGCAACATTGACCTGCCTAATCAATCCATCAGGGTCGACTGCAATAATTACTGATGAAAGTGAATCGATGATATTTTTTAAATATATTCTTAGCTGCATTGTTTCCTGCTGGGATAATTTGCGGTCTGATATTTCATTTTTCAATGAAGTCACATACTTATTAAGCTGCTGAACCATTATATCAAAGCTATTCTGAAGTTGACCAATTTCATTCTGATATGTCTGAGGTATTCTGATGGAATAGTCTGATTGATGAGTTATCTGTTCTGCCAGTCGTTTTAATTCCAGAATCGGGCTGGAAATTATCAGTTGCAATTTAAGTGATATCAGATATGATATAGCCATTATCATGAAGAGTACCAAAAAATATACCCCTGCGGAAATAAAGATTTTTTTATTAATGGCCTCAGTTGATACTTCCAGGATAAAGCTTCCAAAGAGCTGATTTTCCTGTTTTATAGGAATTGAAATATGTAAACAGTTTTCAGCAAAAAAGAGGTAATCCGAACCAATATAACTGGTTATGATTTCTTCTTTTCTTTCAACACTTGTGTTCTTGTAGGAGGCAAAAACAGATCCATTAGTATCTATAACAGTTGCACTAAGTACCATGGGTATTGATTTAAACGAGAGTAGTAATTCAGTTGCCCCCAGTTCATCATTGAAAAGCAGTGGTGATTTGACGTTTTCAGCCATGAGGCTGGCAGTAAATTGCATGCTGTTTTTCAAGGCATTACGTGCATTTACAAAATCATAAATTATCGAGAATGCGAAAGCCAAAGTAGTTGAAAGGAGGGTCACCAGGAGAATAATAAAGATCAATTGGGTTTTAAGTGACAAATCAGTTTTCATATTTTTTCTCCTGATTACTGCTGATAACTTTTGACTTTTGCAGCAGATGATGACTGATTTTAAAACCCGCTTTTGAAGCTTCTGATTCATTAATATAACAGGTTATTCTGGATTTTTCGATGCCCAGTGACAACATGACACCCTTTATGATCAGCTCAGGGGAATCACTCACAGTTAAAACCGGATTTTTACTGGTAATATTAATAATTTTATCTATACTTCCCTTTTTACTACTGGGAATTATGATCATGCTGCATTTTGAAATCTGATCGAACGAATCTATTTTCAAAAATCTGATTTCCTTGTTTTTCACCCGTTTTTTGAAAAAGACTTTTTCCAGACAAGGGAGCATCCTGTCATGTGCAAAAACCCCCACCACAAAAGTGTCCTCCAGTAAGTTTGTTCCGTCCTTTGAATCCGGCCAGTTAATAAAACGTATCGCGGCTTCCAAAAACAAGGCTTTAAGGGTCAACTCTTCTATCTGTGCCTGAGCTGTAAAGCTATTATATAGTAAGATAAAAACCGCAATTTTCCATGCTTCTTTATAAAGCCGCAAAAAACCGGATTCATTATGGTAAATAGGCATTAAAGGTCCTCAGTCTATCGGCTCTGAGTTTTTTCAAATAATAAGTCTCCATGAAGCGGAAACAATACCTGAAAAGTTGTCCCAGCTCCTGGAGTACTCTGTACATTAATTTTGCCATGCAGGTTCTTGACACAATAAAGAACACTGGTCAGGCCGAGGCCTGTTCCCTCTTCCTTTTTCTTAGTAGTAAAGAGTGGATCAAATATTTTAGCCAGGGTTTCCTGGTCCATTCCAACACCTGTATCTCTGACTTCGATACAAATCTCTTCAGTTTGCATATCATTTTCTGAACTGGTCACGTTTTTCGTTGTAAAGCAGAGTGTTCCACCTCCAGGCATTGCGTCACGAGCGTTTATGCCCAGATTAAGAAATGCATTCTGCAGTTGAGTTTCATCTCCCGTAATGTGGTACCGTTCAGCCTGCAACTGGAGTAATATATTTATTTTCCGGCAATTAGGAAGAAGCATCGACTCAGTATCGCTAAGCACTTTATGAAGATCAACTTCCCGCAGTTCATCTTTTCCTTTTCTTACAAAAGTAGTGATTCTTCTGGCAATATTCTGACCCATGGCAATAATGTCATTGATTTTTTTCAGATATTCCTCTTCCGCGCTGCCCTGCCGCATCTTTGATCGCAACAGGACGGTGTAACCGGTAAGCGCAGAGAGGACATTGTTAAAATCATGGGCAACACCACTGGCCAAAAGACCCAGCAGTTCCATTTTCTGTGCAGCAACAATCTGTTTTTCAAACTCCCTGCGCTCCTGCTCAGCTTTCTTTCTTTCTGTCATATTTCTTGTTACTGCCAATATTTGCGGAGTTTTATCCATAGTAATCAGGGAAGCACTGACTTCCACCGGGATGACAGTTGAATTGCATGATTTCAGGTCAGTCTCGAATAAAACATGTTTGCCATCATTCAAATCAGTCAAATGTTTCTCAATTATATCTTTTTCTGTTCCGGCAAAAAGATCATGAATGGACATTTTTAAAATCTGTTCCCGCTCACCACCTGAATACTCAATCGCCTTTTGATTTATATCTATAATGTTTCCGCTTGGATCAAGAATAAAGATGGCATCAGCGGCAAGATTAAAAAGGGTCTTGAATTTCAGTGTACTTTTAATAAGATCCTGAGTACGAAGTTCCACTTCCTCTTCCAGATGTTCGCGGTAGCGTCTGTTTTCCTCCAGAAGACATTTTCTTTCCAGAACTCTCTTTACAGACAATTCAAGAATGGTATAATCATGAATCGGTTTTAGAATATAATCCCATGCACCAAACTTCAGGGTTTGAACTACATCATTTAATGATCCTGTTCCGGAAATTACAATGACCGGCATTTCTGGAAAGTCTCTTTGCAGAGTAGCCAGTACATCCAGGCCGTTCATCTCCGGCATCCGTAAATCTGTCAGCACCAGATCCGGCATTTCAGAACGTATTAGTTCCATTCCCTTTCTGCCGTTATCTGCCTGCATTGTCACAAATCCTATATCTTCGAGATAATCACATACATACTCCCTAAGCAGATCTTCATCTTCTATAGCCAGTATCCGGATTTTACTTCTTTGTTCAGGTGTATCAAAAGACATAACAGCTCCGATTTATCTGTAATTCCACGCTAAAAATACTTAGTCAATTTCAGCTCGAAAGTCCTCTGGTCTGTCGAGTAAAGCTCTTTCTGTTCAGGAACAGACATGTGCTGCCATCGCAGCGAGTTAATCACATATTTATTGTCCCCGAATTCAAAAGATTTATCCATGCCCAGAATATCATAGGCAAAAAAAGACAGTTCAAAATCATACGGAATATAGAAGTGTACACTCGCATTAAGCTTTTTTGAAACAGATTTTTTCAGGTATTGTTTCAGTCCCAGATCTTTCCTGCTATCGTTTATATTCCAGTAATTAAACCCTGTATCCTTATCATATAGTATATCTCTGCCCTGAAGCCCCCAGAAGAGACGTAAATTTGAATGAACAGACAGCCAGCTTACAGGCATCACAGTCAGATATAATTTGGTGATGTTTGTTGCCATATTCAGAAAATGCTTTCCATCAGCAGTTATGGCATCTTTGACTATATTAATAGGAATAGTATCAAAAAGAGTATCAGATGTGACAGGATGATATTTTACTCTTCCTACTTCAGAATCAAAAGTACTGTCGAAAGAGACAACTCTATGCCGGACAAAGAATTCCTGCTGATCGTCAACATTGGTATAAACAGGTCGCTGAAATGAATGGCTTGCACCTGCTTTAATATATCTGGATTCAAATTTTACATCCATTTCAGCATTAAAGTAGCTGTAATTGCCCACATTGATGACCCGGTAAAATTTCTGAGACCACACAAAAAGATCGGAAACATTACCATAGGCTAAAGAGGGCATTATGGAGAGGTTTTCTTTGAATTTATGATAAGACGAAAGCTCAACTGACCGGGTTTTTTCAGGTTTCAGGTTGTGAAGCTCATCCAGAGTCGGGATAAGAACATATTCACTGTGTTCATCAGGTACATTGTATGGTTTGACATATGACAACCCTGTCTCAATGAGACGACCGTTATCATAATGGTTCTTGTTGTACTCATAATTATCAGCGCTGCCGTTATTTGAGGAGGTCTGATACATAAGCTTAATGGAATGCAGTTGATTTGGACGGAAAACCAGAGCAACTTTAGGATTGGCCATAAAAGCCCGGGTATGAAAGTCAAGCCTCCCTCCCAGGTGTGCACCTATCTTGTCAGTAAAATCATAAAATCCCTCCGAGAACAGTGAGAATGTATTATAATTAACATTAGACACGACGGGATGATTTTTCCTTTCCTCATATACATTTTTCCCACTAAGATCATCACCAATAATATCCAGTCTATATTCCAGTCCTGAAGCCAGCTGAAGGCGGGGAATTGACTTGAGATGATAAGTGGTATTAAATGTTAATCGTTTTTCTCCAAAAGTCTCTTCCACAAAATCCGGGTTCTGAGCTGGATGCAGCATATCCCAGTATTTTACAACCTGAGTATCTTGGGCATACTGGTGATATTCTGACTCATACTGGTATCGTTCCCTTTTTTCAGAACCAACTCTGGTAGTATTGCCATCGAAACCAAGCCTGGCAGTTATTTCGTTGTTACCAACAGGCAAAGTATAACCTGCTTCCACCATAAAATTATCATTAAGATACTGATGTAAATTATCTCCGTAAGATTCACATCCCTGAGACCAGAAAGGATCATTAAACTCTACAACTTTTCCATCGATAATTCTGCTGCTATTAATTGAATCTGTTGGGGACCCATCCTTTAATTCCGGCCAGGGATCTATTATGAAAAGACCTCCAGCATTCTCTTTCTGCCGGGTAGCTCTGGCATAGATATTGAAATTTCCGATTTCCCATGAAGCAGAAATTCTCCAGTTTCCATCTGTAGATCCAAAATTACCATCTGAAGGGAAACCGTCCTTATCCATTACTTGAGGATCTAGCCAGAAAGGATAAGGCCATTGACCTCTTCCATATATTCTGGATTGATGAGTGTCAAAACCATCGGACTTTCTATATCCCAGGGAAAAGGAGAGCTTGCTTTTATCTATAGTCCGGTAAATGGAGGTCTGGTAAGATTGAGAGTTGTTTTCTCCCCTGGCAACACTTATCTCTGTAAGGTCCTGTTCTGTTTTTCTGGTGATCACATTCACAATTCCTGCAATAGCTCCAGAACCATATACTAATCCTGCAGGCCCTCTTAGTACCTCCACCCTTTCTATATCATCCAGCAATCCTAATACAGTTTCACCCTGAAAGCCATCTCTCGCTTGAGTGTTAAGCTTGTGACCGTTCACCAGGTAAATGATTTTTGTATTTCGATCATTTGCAACACCCCGTAAACCCCAGAGAGTTCCATTCCATTTATTAAACATATATTGAAATCCGGGGACATAAATTTCCAGAAGTTCAGAGATATTTCTGGCACCGGATATTTTAATCATATCTTTACTTATTACAGTAATACTGGCAGGTGTTTTTTCCAGATTGAGATCTAAAAAGGAACCGGAGCTGATTGTAAGCTCAAGAAGATAATCCAGATAAGCGATATCCTGTGATGCCCGCTCTGAAGTTTCCTCATTATCTGCTGAAGAAGCGGCATGCCAAAAAAAAAGTAATAAAGAAATCAGGTATGAACTTCTGAGTAAATTCTTACGCACACTGCAAAAATCACCCTCTTTTTTCTTAGCGCTTACTGGTATTTTCATGATAAAACCTGTTAAGGAAAAATTGAATAATTAAAGGCAGAGCTTTTTGAAAAACTGTAGCTTGGAAGTCTTATTTTATCAATGGTACACTAAAAATGCAAGGGGGACGGACTTTCTTATTCTTCTTTCCCTGTCCTTAGCCCAGGGACGAACTCTCTTTTCTCCATAAGCACCCGACAGGCATTTTTTCCAAAACTGGTACAGATTTTTCCATCCTTTTATTCAACCGTAAAATTCACTTCTATTTAGGGAGATACACACGTCTCGTATAGCCGAGTATAGAATCCCCTGGTTCACCTTTCTATTATCAGGCGCATTCGGTTGAGGAGAAAGAAGAATACCGGGGCTTTGGTACGTGCAGTTTTCTGCTACCAGTTGCATGTACAGGAGTATATCCCACTTTTGGTTATTGCGAGATTTCTGGGGACTAAAATGTCCCCCATTGCGGTTTTAGTTCAGAAGGGGGGCAGAACTGCCACTGTGTGAATGTTTTAGTCCTAATAAAAAACAGATCCAGGATTTTGCTCTACCTACTTATTGAGCGCGCAACTAAACTACCTGAACATTTATTACATTCCACCATTATAAATACCTACATTAAAATACCATGGATTAGTCTATACAGTAGTTTTGATTCTTAAGCAATTAAAAACAAAAAATGAAAAAAGAAGTCCGTCCCCTCAGATTTGCTCCACACGGAATTGCCCCTCCTCCACCCTCACTCTGAAAAGCTCATCAAAGCCCTCTGCAATCTCTGGAATTACCAGCCTTTTTAAGGTTGCCCTGATCCCTTTCTCAGGAATTCTCTCTTTGCCATTGCGATTATTGTTTCTCTTCAGGGCTAGATCCAGAGAGATATCAAAAAAATAACCTGTCACCCGGTATCTATGCTCCTTTGCCATGCTGATGTAGCGTTGCCGGCTTAAAGGTGTAGCATTAGTGTTGTCTACCACAAAGCGCATCAAGGAGTTAAAACAGGTTTGAAGAAAAAGCTTCTCTCTGTGTCTGGTTCTTAGAAGATCAAGGCTTATCCGCACATGAGTATTAAAAAACCGCTCCTTGTAAAAGGAGGATTTTCCGGAAGCCTGAATTCCGATGAATATTACTGTTTGCATCTTCTATCTCAGCTAAAAACCAGATGCGCAATCTTCAGGTTTGACTAAATATCATGTTTTATAAAAAATTGCGTAACTATCCTGCTCAAATCTATTTTATCAGTTTCTCATAAATTAATAACATAATAAACCGGAGGAAATAATGGGTAAAGGTGATCGTCGTACAAAAAAAGGTAAAATTTTCAAGGGTTCATTTGGAGTTAAACGGCCCCGCAAAGATAAAGACGCAAAGAAATAACCTGCTGACTTCTCCTCCGGAGTTGAAGATACTGCCCCCAGCGTTTTTACTGAAATAACAATCTTCCTCTCTTGCACCCTGAAGATTTTGTCTGGAACGCGAAATCTGAGTCCATGCAAAAAACCACACTTTAGGGTACATATCTTCTTATTTCCGGTGCAAAACTTACAATGGTGGATTATCTAAAAAATAATCTCCACCTTTTTTTCTGCCTGAAATCCCCATACCCGAACCGGACCCAATATGAAGCCATACAAAATGAACCCCCATTTACCATAATACAGCTGATTAGGGTTTGAAATTATTTCCAGCTTCATATTCAGTCAGGGTTCGGACAACAATCCAATCATGGTTTTACCATCAGATATAATCTGATATACAGTAATTTCCATACCACAGCTATACTTAACAGAATTAAATCCTTACCAAACAACGAACACTAGGCAGGTGGTGCGATTCTTTTCAGAAATGTACTACTCACCCCTGTCACCATCCATAATAATACTTTCTGGAACAACTTCCTTTTATTTGCAAACGATTTCGCTGCCGGTTTTCAACATTTGATTTTTAACAATATCTTCTCTGATCCCGTTTTTTACTGGTCTGAAGGTTATGAAGGTGGATTGTATAAGAATCCGGATTTCGAAATGAGTAAATTATTCACAAACCGGATGTTTAATTGTGTATTTTCCTCCCAAATTGATGGATCTGAAGCTGGTCAGTATGGTTCACCGGTTTCACCTTACCCGCAAGAAGCAAAGGTCAGCTGGTTTAAAGTTCCGTTTCTTTCACTTGATCCACTCAGCTCTGAATTTTTAGTACCAGACTGGAACGACCCTCAGGTAAAAGCCTACATAAAAAACCAGGGATGGGTTGAAGGCGGGATACTGAATACAGATAAATTGATCACAGACCTGGGAGCGAAAACCTCAGCGGAAGCTCCTTTACAAACTGCTTCCATTCGTCCTGACAAGGCCGCAATCATTTACAATGATAAGGCATACCTGAATTTTTCTCTTCAAAGCAGTTGCAACCTATCCGGTCTTAAGGTTCTTTCCTTTTGCTTTATTGATAAAACCCAGGCTGTGGGAACTCCAATTGCCGATTCAATAGTCTTTAACCTTTCACCAGCATTATTGAATATTTTACCTGAAAAGAACGTTCACCGAAAGGTATTCAGTAGAGATAATCGACCTGAATGGACGAATAGTTAAAAAATTCACAGGGACATCATCAGACGTGCGATCGATTCAGGCAGACAGAAAACAACTTAGTAAAGGTACATACCTGGTAAAATTTACCAACACAAATAGCAGACACATTCAAATGAAACGGATGGCAATTTTAAACTGAGTTTTATTACTCTCGGTAATGGCTGGTGAATCCGGCTTACACTTCGCTTAACACTAAGTTAATTTCTTTCCAAAATTATTGATAGGCTCTGAGAAACACCCGATCTCAGAGCCTGTCTTTACAGTCAGCGGAAACCGCCATCCTGTTTATGAAATTTCCATCATGCTATAGATTGTTAATAAGAAATACATCGTATCTCGATTTCAGGGTTTTCCTTTTTCTTTACCAGATAGACACCATTGCAAATCACACGGTTTCGTCCAAATGATGACAATCTGCTGCCACCCTGACTGATTACTCTTCCATGAAGATCATAAATAATGTCATGAGCACTTACTGCCGCTTTCTTTCTTTCATCAAGAAACCGGAGGTCGGAATAATCGATAGAAACCGGATCAACCGGTATAAAACGCCACTGCTGACTGTTACTGGAAGATGAATTATCTGTATTCTGTTTAACTGGAATATCTTCTTTTCCATCAAGTACCAGTGCACTGAAACGGTTAACAATTTTATAGTATCCCTTTTCCACCTGTAATATCTGCCATTGCTGACTGAAGCGTTTAGTTCCGGAAAGGCAGGTAATAGCTGCACCACTCGCAGCACTACCTTTATTATCAAGCACTTTATTATCCGCCGAAGATGCGATAGTAAAACATCCGTTATAAAGATCTTCCAGTTTCCAGATCTGGCTCGCCTTGTTTTGTAAAGCTACCAGAGTGACTCCGTCAGCACTACCCGCATCCAGTGATTTCTGGCTCCCCCGGTTTTCCAGCCTGTAATATCCACCTGAGAGAATCTCCTTGTCAGCAGATGCGATTTTCCAGAGCTGATTGTCCTTATAGGCAAAATCACCAAGCACAGCATTGGCACCGGCACTTTTGGAACTGCCAGAAACCTCTACTGTCTTTCCCAGGGTATTAACACTAACCAGCCGATGATAACCATCGCCACAGTCCATCAGATGCCATTTCTGGTTATAACCATCGTTCCAGTCATACTGAAGAATTTTTGCACCAACCTCCTTTGAAGCATCCGAGACATCCAATACTTTACCGCTGGCTACAGAGATAATCTTAAAATGAGATGCACCGATATTCTGAATTCGCCAAACCTGGGAATTTTCACCTGTAGGAGATTGCTGTTGAACAGAAGAACCATTCGTTCCCAGTACCAGTCCCGAGTGTTTTGCGGAAATGGTATAAACTCCATCGGGAAAATATCTTGCACCGGCATTCCATTCACCGGTCTTTACATCGATATTATACTGGTCGTGCCATTTAACGGAAAGTTTGGTTCCACTCACTTCTATAGGAAGAAGAACAATACGTGACATACCGAAATTTCTAACTGACCAGCGATCACCTGTGTAAAGAAATGTGGTTTTTGCACTGCCCTCAACAGTCACAGCAAATCCCACCTGGGATTCATAAGTATGAGTGTTACTGACAGCGATCTTTCCTCCTGCAGTCCAGGGACCAGCCAGTTTTGTGGCATAGAAATAATGGTTGTCATTGAAATCCCATCCGGTGCACCAGGACATCAGCCAGAAATAATATCCACCGGTTTTAATAATTGCATGTCCTTCACATTCCATATCGTTACTGGCAGACCCTCTGTAGATTTCCCGTAACACTCTGGTGTAAGTGCTGTCCAATTCAAAAAGACTAACATTCTGGTTTCCTTTAGTAGTACAAATAAGATAACCTTTCCCATCATCATCCTGATATACATTGATATCGCGACTGTCTATATCCAAAGGACGGAAATGAGAATGGAAAGTATAATTTCCACCAATAGTGTTGCAGGTTGCCAACCCAACTTCTGCAATTTTATAAGCATCATGTCCCTCAAAATGCATCCACATCACAAACTGACCGGTTTTTTTGTTGTGAAGGATTTTGGCCCTCTCTATCACTGCATCGTTATTGAGATCAGGATGAGAGGTTTTTTTGAGTATCTGATTGACAAAAGTCCAGTTCTTCAGGTCCGGTGATGAATACAGGTTTATACCCACAAAAGCGTAGTTGTTGGCACTACGATCCATTCCCCATAAATAGAACAGATCATCGACTTTAATGATACCGCCTTCAGTGGCAGCAACCAGCTTTCCATTATTATCCCGCCAGTCTCCAGCCGGAATGATAAGATCGGTTTGTGCAATTGAAGATTTCACCAGTATTGATCCAGTGATACAGAATAATAAAAACCACTGAAATTTTGCAAAATTCCTCATAATGGTTTCCCCCGTAATAATTTTTCGCTATCATTGCATACAATATAATGATTATTACCAATCTTATCATCATTAAAAGCTAATGGTAATAGATTCCAAATATCACTGGAAGCATGGAATTTGCAGTGATCAAGCCGGTACTAAAAAAATCCTGCCTTTAAGTTTATCTACTTACCTGCGTAATCCTGTGCTCTGAAAAGAACTCCACAAGTCTGATCTTCCAGGAGCGCTGGCACCAGTGCACCTGGAATCACCGATTCCACAGAGTTTGGGGCATTAGGTCCACCCAGGTCGGTTCTTAACCACCCAGGGTCCAGAAGATTCATCAGAACTCCAGTGCCCTCAAGATGTTTAGCCATATCAAAAACGAACTTATCCAGAGCCGCCTTTGAAGCAGCATAAGGCATCAGCTGAGGCTCATCCTTTATACCGGAAGTGACATTTATCACCCGTCCGAAACCCCTCTTTATCATTGCAGGTATGATTATATTGCAGATAGTAATAGGTGCTATTGTATTTACGATAAAGCTTTTAATATACTCATCCCCGGAAGCACTGAAGTAATCAGGCCGGTAAGCAGTCATAACTGCAGCGTTATTGTACAGAATATGAATTCCACCAGAAAGCTCCTCAGCCTTTTCTGCCATCGATTTGACTTCTGATAAATTGGAAAGCTCTGCCTCCAACTGCATTATTTTTATACCAGCTCCTGAGAGTATTTTTACCAGAGGATCTGTATGCTCATTTTTTCTACTGTGAAGGACAAGATTACATTCTCTGGCAGCCAGTGCACAAGCCACCTGTTTTCCTACGCCCCTCGAGGCACCTGTTACCAAAGCCCATTTATTGCTGATATCAAGCATAGTCAGATCTCCGGTTCATGTTTATAGTTAAATCCGGTCTATAATAAATTTTGGTTTGTTAATCGTAGTTCACACTGATTTCTATAGCATAGTCAGGGGGTGCAGAGCTCTTTCTTCTTTGTCAACACAGGGAGAAGTGCATCCACAACCGATGAAACAGAGGTGTAAGAGTCGATAGAGTAGTACTGATACCATCCGCAATTTCTATTACATGAATTCATCAGCTGCCTTCCCTCTTCTGCTTCAGGTGAAGTGAGCCAGCTCATCAGGTCAGTATTTCTCAGATCCGGCCCCTTCCTGCCAAGAATGTGACAGGGATAATAAAGATGCCCGTCCGCAGCAATAATCACCGATCCGGATGAACATTTGCGGTTGCGAAAAGCCTTGAAATATCCCTGTGGTGTGTGGATTGTGTGAGGATAAAGTTTTCTTAGATAAAGCAGCTTTTTCTCCAAAGCTCCCAGATCCGGAAAACAATCCTCGGCCTTATCCATGTGTGTAGCAGGTATGATTACTATATTAGCACCTTTTTGAAAACAGATCTGCACCTTTTTGTCTAAAGAATCTATTGTATCCTTGGTCACAACCGTCTGCACAGAAATCTGACAGGGAAGAGAAGCCAGATTCGGTAATATATCAAACATCTCCAGATTATCATGATCTTCATCGATGGAGACATGTAGAAAATCAATGAACTTTGCATACTCTTTCATGGGATAAGAGAGGAGGTTTCTTGCGCTGGTTGTAAAAAGGAGATAGAACTTGCAGGAGCGGGCAAAAGATAATATCTCTGCTATATCCTGCCTTAAAAGCGGTTCTCCACCCTCAAAACTGGTCATCAGTATCGATGAACGGGAGAGATTTTTCAAAATCTCCTTAATATCAGCGGTAGGAAGATCTTTAACCGGATCTTTCTTAATATTGCAAAACCGGCATCCAAAATGACACCTTGTAGTCAGCTTAAAGGAAGCATAAAAGGGATAAACTGATTTTCGTCTGATAAGATTGGCAGCCAAACCCTTAACGGTGGGTAAATAGTACTGCAGGGGTAATACTCTCATATCCAGCTCCGGAAAAAACAGAAAATAAACACTGTGGCGAGGAGGAACAATTTATTTATGTTGCTTTAATTGCAGGAAACTTACTATTCCACAATTTCTATAGAAACTCTGGCCACACCTTTTTTGATGATTCCCAGTTCACGTGCAGCACTCTGAGAAAGGTCTATTATCCTTTTTTTGGAAGCAAAAGGTCCTCTATCATTTATCCTCACAACCACCGAACGGTTATTGGCCAGGCAGGTCACTTTCACTCTGGTTCCAAAGGGAAGGGAAGGATGAGCAGCAGTCAATCGACTGTTACTGAAAATTTCCCCGCTGGCAGTCTTGCGTCCATCGAATTTGCTGCCATAATAGGAGGCCAGACCAACTTTCTGGAAAGTTTCGGATGCGGTCCCGTTGAACTTTACATGTCCTCTTTTAACTACGGCTCCGTGGCCATTTTTTTTCTGAGGAGAACGGGTGTATCTGGGGGAAAGTGAACATTCCGAAAATAAAACAGAGGCTATACAGATGACAGTAAAGATATTTTTTTTTGTAACAATCAGAATGGGCTTCTCTTTCGGTTTACCGTAGCAGTTGCTTTCAAATAAGAAAGTCGTACTCCGGTCAATAGAATTGATGAAAGCAAAGGACATAGGGAATGAACTGAAATTCAGCTATCACTCTGGAGCTTACGGATCTCTTTAGTAAGCTGTCCTACATGGTTCAGCTCCTCAGCAATCAGTTTGTCAATTTCATTCCTGCCCAGGTCCAAAGGAACAACCTCTTTCATAGAAGAATACAGCACCACAGAATCTCTTTCAAAATCCAGTGCTTTTTGCAGAAGTTCCAGTGAACTATGACAAGAATCGATGTCGTAACGGTCCTGATTTACAAAAAGAGTACTGTCGGCTACAGCTTTCAGATAGAGGTGAATCACATTGTCAGGATCATACTCGATATTCCGGTTAGCATCCGCAGGAAGAGTGTTTCTTAGATGCTCAAAAAGCTCCATATGATTACCTTCCCAAACAGCGAGATCAGCAAACAAGTTTTTTAAAAGCGGATCTTGGGTTCTTTCTTTTGCCGCCAGATAAAATGCTTTGCCATTCTTCTCAATCTGAACACCAATATTAAAAACCTCATCTGCATTAAAAACCTGTGCCATAATTTTCCCTTTTTGAAAAAATGAAGACTTAAATGATAAAAATATGTTTGTTATATGAGGGCTGCAAATATTTTGGAGAGAGTTGTGGGAAAACAGTTACCCGGTTAGGGCAAAATTTGTTGCCCTGACCGTATATGCCAAATTTGTCAGCTTTCCACAGGCTGCACACTATACTGTTTAATAAACTCCTCCACCTCCTTGAAGGCATCATCATCAGGGATCTGACGGGCAGGATGTTTACAAAAGTAGGAGGATGGAGAGTGCAATACACCACCAATACCTGAGTTAAGAGCTAATTTACAGCAACGGATCGCATCAATCGCCACACCGGCACTGTTTGGAGAATCTTCAACTGAGAGGCGTAATTCCAGATTCATTGGAACATCACCAAAAAGTTTGCCCTCCATACGAATAAAGCAGATTTTCTGGTCGTTTTGCCAGGGAACATAATCGGAAGGGCCTACATGAATATCACGTTTACTGAGCCGGGATGCGGCCACCGATTGAACAGCCTCTGTTTTTGATTCTTTTTTGGATTTGAGCCGGTTACGATTTAGCATATTAAGAAAATCAGTATTACCACCAGTATTGAGCTGATAGGTTCTTTCAAGCTTAACACCACGTTTTTTGAAAAGATCGGTCAGGGTCCGATGAGTAATAGTGGCACCCAACTGAGCTTTAATATCATCACCGATAAGCGGAAGATTTCTTTCCTGGAATTTCTGAGCCCATTGCGGATTACTAGCGATAAAGACTGGAATGTTATTGACTAGAGCTACACCGGCATCCAGTGCGCATTGTGCATAAAATTTGGTTGCTTCCTCTGAGCCCACCGGCAGATAATTCAGAAGAATCTCAGCACCGCTGGATTTGAGAATCTGCACGACTTGATTACGATCGGGTTCTTTCTCAGAACTCAATTCGAATCTGACATCACTGTCGTAATCCTGCATATGCTCAGAAACACCATCCAGCACTCTGCCCATCTGAACCTTAACACCGGTAGAAGGCATTTGGGGGCAGAAAACAGCAGTGCAGTTAGGAAGAGAAAAGATAGCCCGGTTAACATCAAGCCCCACTTTGCGTTTATCGATATCGAAAGCAGCGACCACTTCGATATCTGACGGACAATATCCACCAAGATCCCAATGCATCAGACCAATAGCCTGGTGGGGCGATTTATCCCTGTAATATTCGATACCCTGTAAAAGAGAGCTAGCGCAGTTACCCACACCAACAATAGCGATTTTTATTCTGTCCATAACACAGAAGCCTCCCAGAAAATCAATTGGTTTAATATTCTACGGAAACGAAAGGTTAAAACGGATAACTTTCTTCCAGAACAGATGAAGAAAATACTAATTGGGAATGGGAATAATTACCGTTTTTAATCGGCCGATCTCCGTAGTGACTACACAAAAGCGGAGTAGTCAGACCGATTAAAGAGGCAGCAAGGTTTATGCCAAGAGAGAGCTACCCGTTAAAACGGGTAGGGGTTGTTTAACTTAATAACTCCGCTTTCCATAGCAAACCAGAGGTTACCTTTTGGATCTTTGTAAAGTTTCTGAATCTGTGCTGCAGGAATTCCAAGCTGTTTGGAATCAGTATTCCATTCATCACCATTAAACTTTATCAGTCCGGTTTCAGTACCAAACCAGATTCTGCTCTGGCTATCCACCATAATGGTCTTAATGCCTTCCTGAATTTCCAGATATGTTTTCCAGGTACCATTTTCAAAGCTGTTGACATCCTTTTCACCTACAGCAGCCCAGATTGTACCTTTGCGGGCATCCACAGCCAGAGCCTTTACATCATTCCAGCTCAGTTTACCTTTTTTCATGTCATAAACAGTCCAGCTACCATTACTATTAACACTGATACCTTTATTAGTACCAAACCAGACGGCACCTTTAGTGTCAATCACCAGAGCCTGGACCTTTTCACTAACCAGACCTTCGATTTTTTTCCAGGCACCATTTTCAAAAACCGCAGCTCCATTTTCAGTTCCAACATAAACTTTACCATCAGTGAAAGCGGCAATATCATTAACAGAATTGTCCGGGAGCCCCTCTTCGGTGGTGTAGGAGGTAAATTGAGTACCGCTTCTGACAGCAACTCCGTTTTTACTGCCTATCCAGACCTTTCCACTGGCATCAATAGTCATACAGGTAACATCAGAGCTGGCAATTTTTCCCATCTGAGGATACTTCTGCTGACCTACTTTATTAAGGGCTGTAGAAAATACACTCTCCTGAGTAGCATACCACAAAGCATCTTTGGCAACAGCAAAAGCCATTACCGGAGCACCGGCAGAATACATTTTCCATTCCGGTGGTTTTTCATGAATGGTTTCCTGTGCCTTGACATTTTCATCATCTTCCTGGGCCATCACCGCGGTACTCAGGCAAAGCGCAAACATTAGAAACTGTTTCAGCATAACTCCTCCTCTATGGCTGCATACTGAAAAAACAAATGGCACTAGCTGCCAACAAAATTAGTGAACAGTTTTTAAAAATAAGAGAATAACACTAATGGGAGCAACTTTTCTATCCAGCTGTAATTTTAGCGTGTTTGAACGGAGGCTGAATCACTTGCAGAAATATCAACCATCTGTGGTCGAGGAGAATAGATATTCCTCAATCCTGGGTTTCTGGCCAGAAACTGATAAGTCCAATAGTTCCCAAGCACCTTTTTTACATAATTTCTAGTCTCTGAAAAAAGCAGATCCTCCACAAAAAGATCAAACTCCTCATCTTTATTTCGCTCATACCATTTCCTGGCATTATGCGGCCCCCCATTATAGCTGGCCAGCACAAGTACCAGATTATCGTTGAATTGATCCAGAAGCTCTCTTAAATAGTAAACCCCATAACGGATATTAAAGTCAGGCCTGGTAAGAGAATCAACAAAAAAATCTTCTTTTAACTTTTGAGCAATATACTTTCCGGTGTAGGGCATTATCTGCATCAGACCCACTGCCCCTACAGGCGAGAGAATAACCGGATTGAAAATGCTCTCCTGACGGATTACAGAACTTATAAGAAGCGGATCGACACTGTACACCGCTCCATGATTGCGGATCATATCTTCATAAAAAGAGGGATAAAGAAGAGAATAGACAGCCAGAGGCATACTGCCATGTTGCTGAAAAGGAACACGCCAGATCAGTTTTCTGGCCACCCGGAATGCCTGAGTAAAGGCACCAGTGCTTTTATACAACGAAGCCAGATTAAATTGCAATCCGAGATTTCCCGGAAATGAGCTCTCTAAAGACTCCAGAAAATATTCTGCCACAGACACCAGGCCTACAGAAGCCAAAACGGCTCCTCTTCTGAGCTCTGCGGAATCTAACGGAGTCAGTTCTTTTCTGGGGTAAGCAGGGGTAATGGAGTCAAGCCACTTTAAAGCAGACAAGACATCATAACTGGTATCGCTGTAAGACCAGGCACTATCGCCAAGTAAACACAACATCTGATTTGACCTATGAGCATAGTAATCATAAGGAGTAAGCCGGGTTATCTCCCTGAAAAGTTTTCTGGCAGAAGCAGTCTTTCCCCGGGAAAAAAGGCATTTTGCTTTCCAGAAATCTGCGGCTGTACAAAAAGAGGAACCCGGGTAAAGTTTTTTGAACCTATCTATAATTATTGCGGCCGAATCATACTTTTCCATCCTGTAGTATACAAGCGCATGACGCAGATAAGCTTCCTCGCGGTAGTCATTTTTTCCTCTTGAAGAGTAAATCTGCTGGTAGAGTTTTGCTGCACCGGGGAAATCTTTAAGTTCCTCTTTTTGCCATGCTCTAAGCCAGATCACTTCATGGGCTTTTTTGTGAGACGGATACAGTTTGACCAGTTTACTATACCAGCTATTTGAGGCATCTGAATTACCCAGTTTTCTGTAACCCCGGGCCATATACAAAATCAGATCGGCTGATGTTCCGAATCTGGCTTCATATTTTTTAAATAAAGAAAGCGCCTGACTGGTTTTACCCATTTCATAGAGAATCTGTGCCTCCAGATATAATGCCTGGCTTTGAGAGACCGATCTGAACTCCTCCTTTTTCTTTGCTTTTTGCAAAAGAGAATATGCGGTTTCATTTTTTTTACAAGCGAAGGAGTTTTTAGACAGATAAAAGAGATTTCTGCCATTAAGTGAATCGACACCCTCAGAAGAAACAATGGAGAGCAGTTCTGCACATCCAGGCTCTGGTTGCGAGCCTGATTGAGCGTTTTCCAGAAGTGAATCTATGCTTCTCCAATCCCCTGTCCTGGCCAGTGAATCGTAACTGTTTTTTTTCTGTGCAGCTGATGTCTTTGCATGCAGATCATACCAGTTGACATAATCTGAATACCAGGAGTTTTTTTTCAAATCAGAAGAATCGGTATGATCCAGAAGACTGATTTTTGAAAAAATCTGATTGCGGTATTTCCTGGGAATATCGTAGCGAAGAGCGGCACTGAATGCAGGCAGGATATTCTGTTTCTGACCGGAATCCAGTTCCAGATCTGCAATCTGCTCGTAAGCTACTGGTGCCAGCATGCTGCATTTCTGAGCCACATATTTAAACAAAAAAAGTGATTTGTCATGGTTTTTGAGGTTACGGTGTATACAGGCGAGTTTAAAATAGTGATAAACAGTATCATTAACCGATGAGTCGGCAAGCACTTCTTGTAAAGCAGTCTGAAAGTCACCGCTGCGCATAGAAGCAGTCCCGGCCCAATTCACAGGATAAAGATATGTAAAGGAATTAACAGACCCGAAAACAGGTGAAAAGATCCATAGTAATAGTATAATGGAACTTGATTTGAAAGTTTTCATCGGATACTGATTCCCCCATTGACTGCATAAGCAGTAAAAAGAAATAACTGCAGAAATAAAAATTGGTTATTGGGCAGCTCTTTTTCAAGCCATAATAGCCAAAAAATCAGTCTATATTTGCTTTCTGACGGCGTAATTCCTTTTGTACCTCAGTGACCTCCACCGAGCGGATGTCACATTTTTTCAAAGCGCAGATAGCAGCAGCTATCCCTGCCCCCTGCCCCGTAGCCATAGCCGCAGGCATGATACGATATGAAGAGTGTGCTTCGTGAGTACCTGAGATACACCGACCAGCAGTAAGCAGATGATCGCAATTAAGGGGAATAAGCGAACGTAGCGGGATATCGTAAGATTCTCCGGGGGGAAGCCTCTCAATTCTGGTCCCTTTGCCCTTAGGATTATGGATATCCAGGGAATAGGCACAGCGGGCTATCACATCAGGAAATTTTCTGGCTTCGATAACATCGGAACCGGTAAGCTTATACTCTCCCATTATCCTTCTTCCCTCACGGATTCCAATCTGAACACCGGTTTGTACCATATAGGAGTTTTCAAACCCCGGTACATATTCTTTTAAGAATTCTGAGACCTGATTTGCCTGATGCCTGCTTTCCCATTCTGCACTAGTCAAGTCAAAGACATTAGTGGCCAATTTGTTAATAACTCTGGTGCTATTGACACTTACCTCATCATCGTGAGGAGTGGCAAACATTAGAAGATCCTCCCTGGGCAGCTTCAACTTGCCCTCGGATGTAGCTTTTTCTATAAGACTCCACAGGCCGAAAACACCATACCACTGCTCAGGATGTTTTTTGATATATTCCATAAAAGCGGGCCTTTGAAACCCCACCATTCTGAAATAAAGAGTCATGGGCTGAGTCAGTCCATCGTGTACACGTCCAAGCTCAAAAGGCGCCCCAGCTAAAGCAGCCACATCTCCATCGCCGGTACAATCAACCACCACTTGAGCCTGAACAGCCAGAGGACCGGATTTGGAATGGAAAAACACAGTTGAGAGTCCGTTGTCGGCTTTTTGGTATCCAAAAGCGAAAGAATGTAATAACACGTTGACTCCGGACTCATCTAACATGTTCATCAAAGTTACCTTGAGCTTTTCGGGATCAAATGGTACCACATAGCCGGTTTCTACTGATGGGGGCATGGCACCCCCGCACTCAATAAGTCTTTCTACTACTTCCACCAGTACTCCTGCAATCACCCTGCGTCCTTCTCCGTGATCGGTAGGAAACAAAGTAGTTCGCCCTGCCAGTCTGAAACGGCCCTCCTGAGTGTGCGCCGACATCAGCGGCATTACCAGAGCAACGGTGGCCGCACCTCCTAAAAACCCGTAGCGTTCAACTAAAACCACATTGGCTCCGGCTCTAGCTGCACCCAGAGCAGCTCCGATTCCCGCCGGGCCTGCTCCCACTACCAACACATCGGCTTTTGCAGCAAGCAGCGCCCTGGAGGAAAAAGGGATTATCTGCTCCGACTCCGGTCTGCTAAGAGGAGGCATTTTTCACTCTCAGTCTCAGGCAGCTTTACTGCCCCGGTTAATATCAATTCTTCTTTTTATAAGATCGACAAGAATAGCGTTATTCTGCATAGCCCGTTTCTGTAAGACAGGGACCAGAGTTTTAATCTGCTCCTGAATGGCTTTGCGATGATCCCAGGCCCGATCTATGTAAGCCATCAGCCGCCCTTCATTAACCAGATTTATGGGGGGCATCTCCATATGCATATCTTCCAGAAAGCCGGCCACTTTAGGCGAATAAGGCAAAGCCACAAAAGGTACACCCTCAATGGCGGCGAAAATAAGGAAATGAAGTCTCATTCCCACCGCAAATTCCATTCTGTTGAGAATAGATAAGAGTTGTCCGGAAGTGTAATTCTCTTTTAATACTGTAGCCCTCTGAGGGCGCAACATTTGAGAGATCACCGCATGGGAGTGCTGAAAATCGAATGCCTTGGGTTCCATGGGAATAAAAATCACATCGGCATCAAAGCGTTCAATGATGAAATCTGCAGCATTAGCCAGTAGCTTATGATAATGTTCTTCATGAATGTCGGGCGCAGCCACACCGGTTTCGCGCACCGATAAACCTATCAGTTTTTTCTTACCAGTTAGCCCCTCCCGTTTTAGCTGGGCATGCTCTACCGGTTCGGGCTCTAAAAGTATAGCCGGATCCGCAGTCACCAGTATATCACGCTGCACCCCGGATTCCTCAAGTATCTGCCGGGATCGACGGTCCCTCACAGTAAGAGTGTTTACCGAGTTTAGTATAGTTTTTACATAATCCTGAACTGACGGTTCTTTTAATGGCCCGGCTCCCACCGCATACACCATTACCGGTACGCCATTTTGAAGAGCTATCTCTGCCTCCCGCAGATATAACCGGGCATGAGCATCATAAAGAATCCCTCCACCCCCGATAATTAATACATCCAAACGGGCCACCTCAGGAACCACCTCCAGACGAGCCAACGTTCGCACTTCTACAGCCCGCTCCACCCGGTGACGACTCAAAGTGTCTTCACTATTTCGGGTAAAAACCGTGATCTCCGCATCCATAGAGCTTTTCAGCTGCACTATAATACTTTTTAAAATAGCCTCGTCACCCAGGTTTAACCCACCATACGACCCGGATATTCCTACCCTTACAGTGCCATGTCCGGACATATCCCCTCCGCCCTCTGCCAAGGCAGGGTGCCTTTTTTTTAATCCAATGCGATCCTACTTCTTCCAAAGAAGAGATTTTGCAACAGTTATGCCAGAAAACACCCTGAACCCAAAAGTCCCCCTCCCACTGGCACCGGATTTGGTACCCTCCCATTCTTTAAACAACTGCCCTCAAACAGGAACTATTTTTCTCCTTTCTTAAAAAAACGACTATGAAGGAGCCAAAAATGTCAGCTTCCCCCACATTCAGAAAACTCCAGTCCATCATGGAAAATCGCATCCTGATTCTGGATGGCCCTATAGGAACGATGATCCAGAGCTTAGCTCTCAACGAATCGGATTTCAGAGGAGAACAATTCAAAGATCATGCCTGCAGCCTTAAAGGAAACTGCGATCTGCTCTCAATCACCTGCCCTCACCAGGTGATAAAAATCCACAACCAATACCTGCTTGCAGGTGCAGATATCATTAAAACCAACACTTTCAACGCTAATGCAATCTCCCAAAGCGACTACTCACTTTCTGAACTCAGTTATCAAATGAATCGTGTTTCAGCTAAGATTCTCCGCGATACCATCGATTCCTTCCTCTCCCATAATCCGGGCTCTCCTAAATTTGCCGCAGGCGTACTAGGTCCCACTAATCGCACACTTTCGATTTCACCGGTAGTGGATGATCCCGGTTTCCGCAATGTCACCTTTGAAGAGCTCCAGAAAGCTTACTATGATTCTGCCAGAGGTCTTATCGATGGAGGTGTGGACATACTGCTGGTTGAAACCATCTTCGATACCCTTAATAGTAAAGCAGCGATATATGCCATACAGGAACTCTTCTCAGAACGCAACATCAGTTTACCAGTGATGATCTCCGGCACCATTACCGATAAATCCGGTCGTACGCTCTCCGGACAAACCCCTGCAGCATTCTACTATTCCATAGAACATCTCTCCCCCTTCAGTGTGGGATTTAACTGTGCTCTGGGTGCCGCGCAGCTCAAACCATTTCTCAAAGAACTCTCAGATACCGCGACCTGTCCGGTCAGTGTACATCCAAACGCCGGACTTCCCAACGCCTATGGTGGTTACGATGAAACTCCACAATCCATGGCCTCGGTTATCAAGGACTTTGCAAAAGAACAGATGATAAACATTGCCGGCGGATGTTGTGGCTCCACCCCTGAACACATTCAAGCCATCTTTGAAGCCTTACAGGGGATGGCTCCCAGAAAGTTCCGCTCAAAAAGAAACTTCACCGCGCTTTCCGGACTTCAACCTTTGATTATTGACAAAGATAGCCTTTTTGTAAACATCGGAGAAAGAACCAATGTAGCGGGTTCCGCCAGATTCAAAAAACTCATTGCTGCGGGAGACTATGAACAGGCAATCGAGGTGGCCAGAGACCAGGTAAACGGTGGAGCCCAGATCATCGATATCAACATGGATGACGCCATGATTGACGGACTCGAATCTATGACCTCATTTCTGCGGCTTATTGCTTCAGAACCAGATATCAGCACTGTTCCGGTTATGATAGACTCTTCCAAATGGGAAGTCATAGAGGCAGCGCTAAGATCAATTCAGGGTAAACCTGTTGTAAACTCTATCAGCCTCAAGGAGGGTGAAGCCCCATTTCTGGAGAAAGCCCGAAAAATCAAACGATATGGAGCTGCGGTAGTGGTGATGGCTTTCGATGAAAAAGGGCAGGCAGACTCCTTCTCACGAAAAATCGAAATCTGCAGCAGAGCTTACAAGCTGCTTACCGAAAAAGCCAACTTTTCTCCTTTTGACATTATAATGGACCCTAACATCTTCGCCGTGGGAACGGGTATCGATGAGCACAGAAATTATGCACTGGACTTCTTCAAAGCCGTTTCCTGGTTAAGGGAAAACCTTCCCGGTGCACTTGTCAGTGGTGGAGTAAGTAATGTCTCATTCTCTTTCCGGGGAAATTCCACAGTGCGTGAGGCAGTCAATTCGGCTTTTCTTTTTCATGCAATAAAGGCCGGTATGAGTATGGGAATAGTCAATCCCACCCAGCTTACCGTTTACCAGGAAATCCCGCTGGAGCTCAGGGAACGGGTGGAAGATGTTCTTCTGAACCGGCGGGATGATGCCACTGAGAGGCTCATTGAACTGGCTTCCAGTACTGTTGATGAAAAAAATCAGGAAATCGCAGGTGAAATACCATCATGGAGAAGTCTTCCGGTGCAGGAAAGACTCAACCATGCCCTTGTCAAAGGGATCACTGAACATATCGAAACTGACATAAAAGAAGCCCTCACTACTGTGGACGATCCGTTAAAGATAATAGAGATTCATCTCATGAATGGAATGAATATTGTTGGTGATCTTTTCGGCTCCGGTAAAATGTTTCTTCCACAGGTAGTGAAAAGTGCCAGAGTGATGCGTAAAGCAGTAGCATTTCTTACTCCACTTATCGAAGCCAGCAAAGGTAGTACAACCAGTAATTCATCAAAACCGAAACTGCTATTGGCAACGGTAAAAGGGGATGTCCACGATATAGGGAAAAATATTGTCAGCGTCGTTCTTCAGTGTAATAATTTCGAGGTTATTGACATGGGGGTGATGGTCCCCTGCCAGGATATTCTGGACAAGGCAAAAGCAGAAAATGTTGAAATTATCGGATTAAGCGGCCTTATCACTCCCTCCCTGGAAGAGATGAGCTATGTGGCATCTGAAATGGAAAAGCAAAACTTCACCATACCACTTCTGGTGGGAGGTGCAACCACTTCACGGATGCATACCGCGGTAAAGATTGCTCCAAAATATAGCGGACCGGTTATCCATGTACGTGATGCATCCCTTGCAGTTCAGGTTTGCAGAAAATTGCAGTCACCACAGCACCAGCTTTCCTTTGTAACCGATATTCGCAACGAATATCAAGCATTGCGTGAAAAACACGGACAAAATGAAAACGTAAAGGATCTGCTGACCATAGAAATGTCCAGAAAACGCCGGCTGCAAATCGATATAAACAAATACCCGCCGGTAAAACCGGCAAAAACAGGAATTACCGTTTTTGAAAACTATTCAATTGAAGAATTAAGCTCATACATCGACTGGACCTTCTTTTTCAAAGCATGGGAGATAAAGGGACAATATCCCTACCTGCTTAACGATTCCGAGGAAGGAAAGCAGGCAAAGAAACTGCTCGATGATGCCAGAGAGATGCTGGCAGAAATAATCGATAAAAAGCTTATCCGGGCCAGCGGAGTTATAGGCCTTTTCCCTGCCAACTCCACAGATACCGACGATATCGAAATTTATTCTGACGAATCCAGATCATCAGTTATTTCAGTCATACACTGTCTCCGTCAGCAAACGATCAAGGATGAGAGTAAGCCCAGCATCTCGCTTTCCGATTTTCTGGCCCCTAAATCCTCATTGGTCGATTATTTGGGCTTTTTTGCGGTTACTGCCGGTGGAGGAGTGGATGAACTGGCTGCCTGTTATGAAAAAAACAACGACTCATACAATTCTCTGATGGTAAAGATTCTGGCAGACCGGCTATCTGAAGCCTTCGCCGAAAGACTTCACGAACTGGTGAGAAAGAACTACTGGGGATATTCCAAAGATGAAAATCTGGAGATAAACGATCTTTTACATGTAAGATACAGAGGAATCAGACCTGCTCCGGGTTATCCAGCATGTCCTGATCACTCTGAGAAGATGACCATTTTCAATTTATTAGGGGTAAAGGAAAAGACCGGGATCACTCTTACCGAATCTTTTATGATGCAGCCTGCAGCTTCAGTATGCGGTTACTATTTTGCACACCCACAGTCCCGCTATTTTGCGCTTGGAAAAATAGGCAGCGATCAGCTGAAAGATTATGCAAAACGCAAAGGCGTCCTGGAAGAGAATATCCGAAGGTGGCTGGCGGTTTCTGAATGATTTACGGACCAGTGAAACTTTTTCTCTCTTCAACCTGTCTTTTATTTTACCATTTACATCGTCAGTATGACAATGTAATTTAAAGCCAAAAGAACTAATCTGGAGATACGATGAAACGATTTGAAGAGCTATTTGTTGAGCTGAAAAAAAAGGCGGAATTGAAAGATCCGCAATCCGGCACAGTTATAGAGCTTGGGAAAGGTAAGCATTTTATAGGAAAAAAAATAATCGAAGAAGCTGGAGAAGTCTGGATGGCTGCAGAGTATGAAGGCAGGGAGAAAACAGCAGAGGAGATCTCCCAGCTTCTGTACCATATACAGGTAATGATGATCAGCTGCGATCTTTCCCTGGAAGATGTTTACAGGTATTTGTGAAGAACACCTGCTTTTTTCAGAATAAATTCAAAATCAGGAAAGGACAGGTTATTTCTGTAGCTAAATAGCATCACTGCTATGATGCAGAAGCAAGGAAATCCATCTTTTGCATATTTTTTCTATTAACTTCTGCTAAATTTCCAAAGGAAACCTCAAATGTTAAAAATTGCTATTCCCAACAAGGGAACTCTTTCTGAAGATGCTATTCGTCTGGTAAGCGAATCGGGTTACTACTGCAAACGCAACTCCAGCGAACTTGTAATAACCGATGCAGCAAATGGAATAGAGTTCTATTTTCTCCGCCCCAGAGACATTGCAGTGTATGTGGGCAGCGGATTTCTTGACCTTGGAATAACCGGTCGGGATCTTACCATGGACAGTGGTACTACGGTCCATGAGGTCTTGTCCTTAAACTTCGGGCACTCCTGCTTCTATTATGCAGTACCTAGGGAGTGCGGTCTGACTCCAGATTCTTTTAATGGTTTACGGATAGCCACCTCCTATCCCAGAATTGTCCAGAATGATCTTCAAAAAAGAGGCATTAATGCTTCGATTGTAAAACTGGACGGAGCAGTGGAGATCTCTATTAGACTTGGTGTTGCCGATGTGATTGCGGATGTAGTGCAGTCAGGACGTACCTTAACCGAGGCAGGTCTGGTAAAAATAGGTGAACCACTGATGAGATCGGAAGCAATTTTAATTTCCCGTACAGCTGAAACTATTACCTTACCGGAGGCATCCCTTTTTCTTAAACGACTTAAGGGAATAATAGTAGCCCGGGAATTTGTCATGGTGGAATATGACATCCCGAAATCCGAGCTCGCCCGTGCCTGTGATATAACCCCAGGAATCGAATCGCCCACAATTGCTCCTCTAAGTAATGAAAATTGGATGGCAGTTAAAGCCATGATCAAGAGAGCAGACATGAATCGGGCCATGGACCTTCTCTCAGAGATCGGAGCAAAGGGAATAATTGTAACCGAGATAAAGACTTGCAGAGTTTGAGGTTTGTTTGGGACATTCACAATATGAATGTCCCTTTTCGCAGTTCTCCAGGACCAGTGTGTTATTTCTGATTATTTACTGCGCTGCATTGTTGTTCCTGAACATATAGGTAACCCCTAAAGAGGTAACGTTTTTGAAACTGGCCGAGAGATCGATTTCTTTATCATACAATAACTGCATATAGACATTTAACATCAGATATTTGGTGATGTTTACATTCAGGGTATTCTCCCAGTTTACATCTGGATGTCTCCACCGGTCATCCGGTTTATCTTGACTAGTAGCCAAAGCTTCATAAATCTTGCACACACTCTGAAATTTTATCCAACCATCTCTGTTTGAGGCATTCAGCTCAGAAACATATTCCAAACCACCATCGTTGGTATGGTCCAAACCCTCATTTTGAAAAAACGTTTGTCGCAGTGCCCCTCCCAGACGCATGGTCAGATCAATATTTTTGTTTTTAATAAGCTGTACCGCTCCACCAAAACTCTCCAAAACCTGTGATGGATTGAAATAGTAGGTTTTTGTACTGTCAGACTCATCAAAAAACTGGGAAACATAACGTACTGCAATAAAAGGGTTGGTGGTTTTTGTAACAGTTAATTTAAGAACCGATTCAAATTCTACCAGATCGGTGGATTTCACCGGGTCAGAAAAACCGGATCTGTTTTCTTTCTGGTAATTGATCCTGCCATAAGAAAGTTTTAAAACGTTACGATTATGTAAAAATGTGTTAAATTGCCGCTGCGCCTCACCGTTGAACTGTGCAGTCAAAGACAGAGCGCCTTTTTCATCACCGTTCCAGTTTTTGGAGTAATACTGGAAAGACCCCATCAAATTAGCGTTTAAATTTATTTCCCAGGGAGTAGGTTCTGCAGCATTTGCAGAAAATAAGGAAGCTGCAACTAATAAATGGGTTATGTGTTTTTTCAACATTCAGGATTTTCCTTTGGTAATAGCTTTAAGTGATTAAATTACTTTCCTGCACGGAAACACCGGTGCCGTCTGACGGGTCACCGTACAGAGAGCTTAAAAATATATGCTATGAACCATAGGAGGCAAGCTGAGTTGCTGACCTGAAAAAAAAGCTCCGACCCAAATGGATCGAAGCTGTAAAAGTTTATTGTAAGGAAATTCTCCGGAAAAATCAGTATCTGAAAGTTTAATAAAACTCTCCGGAGGTCTCTTTCAGTATATAACTACTAATAGTCACCTCCTTTCCTGGTTAGAATTTATTATTAGTCTACGTTTTATTTTCTGTCATTAGCAGGAATCATACACCTGAATCCGATCAATGGCGCAAGACTCCTGTTTTTCCAATCGGTTATGTGCGCCTCCTTTCGTGATTACTGTGTTTTGATCTGATCATTCTTGAGCTCAAGGATTACTTTGCCTGAACGGCTTCAAATTGATTACTTACATTTCGTATATAAGAGCATTATTATTGTTACAAAAGTTTTTCTTTTTTGGGGAAGTATAGATTCGTTATATTCAATTGAACCAGACCCAAAAAGGCATTATTACCTAAAGACTTCAAAATTGTCTAGTTGAATTACATTCCAAAAACTGCTCTTCAACCCATAATCCAACCCAGACGCCCCGATTTTCTGAAAAAGAAAATGCACTGCTTTGGAATAATATTTGTATTTAACACTAAAGGTGCTTCCATTCTATTATTTAAAATTACTCTACTGCAAAGGTATTCTGCATAAAATCGCATTATCAGGATAAAAAGATGAGCAGTTTAAGAGTCTCTATCCAGATAAATGATCTGCGGGGAAGTGGGTAGAATCAGTAATGAACATCAGCGCTGAAGAAACACGCTTTCTGGCTCAAAACATCACTCAGGTCGTTCGCGAGACACTGCTTGTTCTGGATGAAGACTTTCGGGTTGTGTCTGCCAGTGAGTCATTTTACCGGCAGTTTCAGCTGACGGTGAGCCAGACAGAAAACCGGCCTATCTTTGAACTGAGAGATCATCAGTGGGATATCTCTGAGCTAAGGAGTATGCTGCACACAGTGGTTTCCACCCGAGCTGCTATCCAGGATTTTAAGATCAAGCATCAGTTTTACAATCTGGGTGAAAAAACCATGTTCCTTAATGCCAGATGCCTTTTTATGGAACACGATAAACCTGCATTGATACTATTAGCACTTGAGGATGTGACCGGACAGACAGCCCAGTTTCAGGAACTGATTAAATCAGAACAGAAATACCACAAATTTGTGGAAGAATTAAACAGTATTATTATTGGTTTTGACCGGCAGGGGAATATAACCTTTTTTAATCATTTCAGTGAAAAGATCTTCGGGTACAACCGTAAAGAGGTTATTGGAAAATCTTTTATCGGTACCATTATTCCCTGTATAGATTCTCAGGGAACAGACAACTCACATATTTGCCGGGGAATATTTGCAAATCCGGAAAACTACTATCAGAATGTGAGTGAAGGGATGCGAAAGGATGGCAAACGGATTTGGTTCTCCTGGAGCGCTAATGTGGTAAGAGATGTCGCAGATATCATAACAGAAGTTCTTGTAGATGGTAACGATATCACTGAACTAAAAAATCAAAGAAAAGAGGCAGAGGAGAACTCTTCAATTCTAAATGCTCTTCTTAATTTTATTCCCGAAGGGATCATGATCACCGATTCCAGCAATATGATACGACGGATAAGCCGGTATGTGGGAGAGCTTTTTGAAATACCTCCTGAGCGACTTCTCAATACTAAAGTGCAGCACCAGTTTGAAGTATTAAATCTCCATTGGCCAGGTAAAAATAAAAATTACGGTTTAGAAGAGCTTCCCCTTTCCAGGGTTATTAATACCGGAGATACCTATACCGGTTTAGAATTGACTTTGCACTATAACGGCAGAAAAAAGTTCCTTTCCCTGTCAGTCGCCCCCATTCTGGACAATCAAAATGCAATCATCGGTACCGTAAGTGCATGGCGCGATATCAGTGAAAACCGACAAATGATAGCTGAAATGGCAGATCTGGCTAAATTTCCAGAAGAAGATCCCAACCCGGTTCTTCGGATAAACAGTGATGGAATCATTTTATATGTTAATAAAGCTAGTAAAGAAGTGCTTACCAGACAACAGTGCCGTATCAATTCACATATCCCAGACAGCTGGAATAATAGAGTCCGGGAGGCAATCTCCAGTGGGACACATAAAACACTGGATACCAGATGTGGTGAAAGAGTCCTCTCTTTGAATATTGTTCCTATTGCCGATCAAGGCTATATCAACATCTACGCCAGTGATATTACCAGACGGCTGAAAGTAGAGGAGGAACTGAGGCTTGAAAGAGAACGGCTGCGAACCATTCTTGACAATTTAAACATAGGCATAATCTTCATGGATAAGCAGGGTAATCTCTCCACATTTAATAAAGCTATACTTAACTGGTATGGATACATCAGCGATTCTGAAATGTGGAGACACTCTTCAGATTACATCAACGAATTTGATCTTCTGGATGCAGACAACAATATTATCCCTTTGCAAAGGTGGCCTGCACTGCGGGCTGTGAACGGTGACTATGTGAAAGATCTGGAGATTAAACTCACCCGCAAAAGCACTGGTGTATGGCGCTGGATGAGTATCACCACTGTGCCCATATACTCTTCACAGGGAGAAGTGACAAACATCCTCATGAGTCTTTTAGATATCACCGAAAGCAAACTGGCTGGTGAGGCACTGCGTCAGAATGAAGCAATGCTAAACAGTATCATCGATACTCTTCCTGTGGGAATCATTATAGCAGATGCTAAAGGAAGAATTACCCGGATTAACGAGGCCTCCAGAAAAATATGGGGCTCGCCTCCAGAAACTCAGGACTGGCGTCAGTATGGGCAATGGCCTGGCTGGTGGCCAGATACCGGGAAAAGGATTAAAGCTGAAGAATGGGCTATGGCCAGATCTTTGAATAGCGGTGAAGAGGTGCGTAATGAACTTATAATGAACAGGAAATTTGGTACTAATGAGTTCCGTTATTTCTTAAACAATTCTACTCCATTGCGAAACACTAAAGGCACTATTATCGGTGGTTTAGTTGCTATTATGGATATCACCGAGCGGCTGGAAGCAGAAAAGAAATTAAAGGAAGTATTAGCACAGGCAGAGGAAGGTAGAAATATTCTTTCGGCTCTTATGAAAAATATTCCTTTAGGAATCGCTATCGCAGATGCACCGGATGTAAATATCCGCATGGTAAGCAAATACGGATTAAAAATTCTGGGTAGATCTGCAGAGAAAGTTACAGGTATTCCAGCTTCTGATCATCAATCAATATGGAGTATCTGGCATGCCGATGGTGTTACTCCAGGTTCAACTGAAGAACTTCCACTTACCCGGGCTACTTTAAAAGGAGAATTTGTCGAAAATGAAGAATGGTTTCTTAAACGTTCAGATGGAACACTGATACCTATACTTTGTAATGCCGGACCGATACGGGATGATGAGGGTAATATTATTGGTGGGGTTATTGGATGGAGCGATATTACTGAGCAAAGGAAAGCCCGGGAAGCCATGAAAAGATATGCCGGCGAACTTGCCGCTGTTAACCAGGATCTGGAGTCTTTTTCCTACTCTGTTTCGCATGACCTTCGAAATCCTCTCAGTATAATCAGTAATTTTGTCGCTTTTCTGATTGAGGATTATTCTGCAATCCTCGATGAGCAAGGAAGAGAATACCTCTGGCGAATCGACAAAAGTATCGAAAAAATGCAGCAGCTAATTAATGATATTCTTAATCTGTCACGTATCGGCAGACAGGAGATAAGATTGTCAGATGTTAATCTGAGTCTGATAGTGGGTGACTATCTTGCAGAGTTACGTAGTACAAATCCTGAGCGTGAGACTGAATTTGTCATTCAACAAAACCTTCATGCCAGAGCCAATCCCCGCTTAATACATCTGGCAATTGAGAATATTCTGCGGAATGCATGGAAATTTACATCAAAAAGGAAGATCACCAGAATCGAGTTTGGTTCCACTGCCATCAACGGTAACACCGTTTATTTTGTTCGTGATAATGGTGCAGGGTTCGATCCTAAATTTGCGCGTAAGATTTTCGAACCTTTTCAGCGTGTTCATGCCGAAAAGCAATTTGGAGGGACAGGTGTGGGATTATCTATAGTACAGAAGGTGATAATGCGGCATGGAGGAAAGGTATGGGCTGAAGGGGAAACCGGTAAAGGAGC